>JBDSLT010000044.1:0-10050 GCA_039916265.1 Casimicrobiaceae bacterium
TGATCCGCTGCTTCACCGTGCAGTACTCGCTCTTGGCGCCGTTGAAGCCTTCGGTCGATTTCTCGTAGCCGAACTCGATGATCTCGATGCTCTTGACGTGCCGGCACATCGTGTACAGATGCATGACCGCGTCGAAATAGCAGTCGAGCGGTTTCTTGCCGTCGGCGTTCGGACAGACGTAGTTGTGCTGGGGGCCGGGATTGCCGCCGATCGTCTCGGCCAGCGCGCCGGCGGGAATGAGGGCGGCGGCAAGCGAGACGAGTGCCGCCTGCAGTAGCGGGAGGGTGCGTAGCGGCATGGGTTTGATCCGTAGGATGACGGCGGATGCTACCTCGAAGTTGCCATGGCGTGTCCGGGCCCCGTCCTTGCTGAGATGACTATAATAGCCTATGATGTGACTACTATGTCGAACGATGTCCGGATCGCCGATCTCAAGAGCCGGCTCAGTGAGCACCTGCGCAAGGTGCGGGCGGGCCGGTCGCTTACGATTCTGGACCGGGACACGCCGATTGCCCGCATCGTGCCCTGGCAGGCACGAGATATCCGCCTCAAGGTCAGAGTGCCGCTCGGAAACGCTCCGAAGCTCCAACAGATACCGCTGCCGCCGCCGCTTCGATTTCGCGGCGACATCGTGAAACTGCTCCTGGAAGAGCGCCGGGGTGATCGATGATTACCTACCTCGATTCGTCCGTGCTGCTTCGCATCATCCTCGGTCAGCGCGATGCCCTGAAAGAGTGGGCGGGCGTTACGCTGGGCGTTGCCTCCGCGCTGGCGGAGGTCGAGTGTTTGCGTACGCTGGACCGGTTGCGCTTGACCGCGGGCTACGCGGACGATGTCATCGCCGAGCGGCGGGAAGCGGCCTACCGTTTGATGGAAGCGATGGAGGTCGTGGAAATCACGCCGACGGTTCTGTCGCGAGCGTCGCAACCGCTTCCAACGGCGCTGGGAACTCTGGACGCCATTCACCTCGCCACCGCGATGCTGTGGAAGGAGCTCGCCGGAAAGGATCTCGCGATGGCCACGCACGATCTGGCATTGGCCGTCGCCGCCAAATCCTGCGGATTTCGCGTCGTGGGGGCGTGAGCCGAACACGCCCGATGGCCCACCGCAGACGACGGCAAGCCGGCGCACGGACGCGTCCTGTCGGCCGCAACGCGCCGCCCTAAATCGTGCAGCCGCCCGACACTTCGATGACGGCGCCGTTGATGTACGACGCTTCGTCGGACGCGAGCCAGGCGTAGGTGTTGGCGATTTCCTCGGGCTTGCCGAGACGGCCCATCGGAACCTTTTCCTCCATCATCTTGATGACCTTGTCCGGAATGGTCGCCAGGATGGGGGTCTCGATGAAGCCCGGACAGATGGCGTTGGCGCGGATGCCCTTGCGGCCGAGCTCCCGCGCCCAGGTCTTGACCATCCCGATGACGGCGAACTTGGTCGCCGCGTAGTTGGTCTGTCCGAAGTTGCCGTAGATGCCGACGATCGACGACGCGTTGAGGATCACGCCGGAGTTCTGCTCGAGCATGATGTCGACGACCGCCTTGGTGCAGTTGTAGACGCCCTTCAAGTTGACGTCGATGACGCGCTCGAACTGCTCGTCGGTCATTTTCTTGAATTGCGCGTCCTGCACGATGCCGGCGTTGTTCACCAGCGTGTCGATACGGCCCCACTTGGCCATCACGCCTTCGACCATCTTCGCGATGGTTGCCTTGTCGGTGACGTCGATCCGGAAGGCCGCGGCCTCGCCGCCCGCCGCCGCCACTTCCTTGACGGTCTCGTTGACCGAATCGAGGTTGATGTCGCAGACCGCGACGCGAGCGCCTTCCGCGGCGAACTTGAGCGCGGTGGCGCGCCCGATGCCCTGGCCGGCACCGGTGATGATGGAGACCTTTCCCCGCAAACGCATGAATGAACTCCCTGTGGGTCCGGCCGCGCCGCCGACAGGTCTGCCGGCGGCGGCTAAACCTTCGTAATCTATCTGCAATTATTGCGCCGCACAAGGGTGATGCAGTGCCGTTGATCGGAGCGCTCGCCGGTAAGCCAATTAAATTACTCAATTTAAACAATTGATTGCCGGCTGTGCGTGCGCGCAGAGTCAGCCAACGCGTCGGCATGTTCGGCTATCGCCCGGACTTTTTGCTGCGCAGCTGCGACACGCCGACGGCGGGGCGAGCGACCCGTGACGAAAAAACGCCTCGTGGACTCAGCCGGGGGACGCCGGCAACCAGTGCTCGATCACGAGTTCGACGCTTTCGCGCCCGTTCCAGGCGTTCACCTGCGGCCGGTACGCGGCGTGGATCCGCGCCGGGAGCGGCGCGACGTGCCCGAAGACGACGGCTTCGAGGCGCTCGCCGTCCCGCGCGAGTTCGATCCTGAGATGGCGTTCGCCGACGACGCGCTGGCGCCCGACGTTGAAGACGCCGTCGAAGGTCGGTGGCTCGAACCCCTGTCCCCACACTTCGTCGCGCAGTGCGCAGGCGAGCGGCAAGGTCAGCGCGCCCGGGTCCAGCGGGCCGTCCGTCTCGGCGGTGCGGCGCAACTGCGCGGGCGTCAGCTTTTCGCGCGCGACCGCCTCGAACGCGGCGGCGAACGAGGCCAGCGCCGACTCCGGCAGCGTGAGGCCCGCGGCATAGGCGTGTCCGCCGAAGCGCCCGATGGCGCCGGGGAGGCGCTTCGCCACGAGGTCGAGCGCGTCGCGCAGGTGAAACCCGGCGATCGAGCGCCCGGACCCGCGCAGCGCGCCGTCGCTGCCGCGAGCGAACACGATGGCGGGCCGATGCAGACGGTCCTTGATGCGGGCAGCGACGATGCCCACGACGCCGGGGTGCCACTCGGCGCGATAGAGGCACACGCTGAACGCGTCGCCCGCCGCGACGGCGGCGGCCGCGCCGAGGGTGTCGAGGTCGGTCAGCGCCTGTGCCTGCATCGTCGCCTCGACGTCGCGCCGCTCGCGATTCAGCCGATCCAGCTCCTCCGCGTGGCTTTGCGCCTCCACCTCGCTGTCGGCGAGCAGGCAACGGATGCCGAGCGACATGTCGGCGAGCCGCCCGGCGGCGTTGAGGCGCGGCCCCGCGACAAAGCCGAGGTCGAAGGCCGTCGCCCGCGCGGGATCGCGGCCCGCGACGGCGAACATCGCCGCCACGCCGGCGTGGGCGCGCCCGGCGCGGATGCGCGCGAGGCCCTGGCCGACGAGCACGCGGTTGGTCTGGTCGAGAGGCACCACGTCGGCCACGGTCCCGAGCGCGACGAGGTCGAGCAGCGCCGCGAGCTTCGGCTCGGAACGCCCGGTGAACGCGCCGGCGTGGCGCAGCGCTGCGCGGAGCGCAATCAACACGTAGAACACGACGCCGACGCCCGCAATGTGCTTCGACGGGAACGCACATCCCGGTTGATTCGGATCGACGATGATCGCCGGTGCAGGAAGCGCGGCGCCGGGCAGGTGGTGGTCGGTGACGATGACGTCGATGCCCCGCGCAGTCGCAGCGGCGACGCCGTCGACGCTTGCGATGCCGTTGTCCACCGTGACGATCACCTGCGGCGCGCCGGCGGCGGCGAGCGCGACGATCTCCGGTGTGAGTCCGTAGCCATACTCGAAGCGGTTGGGAACGATGAAGTCGACGTTCGCGCCGAACGCCCGGAGTCCCCTCACGGCGACAGCGCAGGCCGTGGCGCCGTCGGCGTCGTAGTCGGCGACGACGACGATGCGCTCCTGCGCGGCGATCGCGCGGACGAGGCGCGCGGCAGCGACGTCGGCGTTACGCAGGGCGGTGTGCGACGGCAGCGCGGCGAGCGTATGGTCGAGCTCACCCGCGGCCGCGATGCCGCGCGCCGCGTACAGCCGCGCCCACAGCGGCGCGATGCCCGCGGCTTCGAGGGCACGGGCCGCCGGCGGCACGGCGCGCAGCACGATCGGAACCGGCGTCACACGTCGAAGGACGGCACGACGAAGCGCGCGCCGCGCCATCGCGCGGTAAGCCGCGCGAAACGCGACGGACGCGGCGCACGCCAGCGCGTCGTCACGCCGCCGCCGTCGACGAGGAGGTCGAAGGTCTCGATGTCGCCGCGCGCCAGCGACGCCACGGCGGGCGCGATCCAGCCGTCGGCGAGCGTCGCCAGCGAAGCGTCGCCGTCGACGACGGGCAGCGCAACGACGGCGGCGGTGGTCGCCGGCGCATTGGCGAGTATCGGCGCGATCGTGGCGGGAAGCCGATCGTCCGTTCGGCCGACGTGCTGCGCATAGCCGCGCGCGAGATCGCCCGCCGCACCCGCCGCCGCAACGACGAGCGGCCCGGCGCGCGTGGGGATGTCGCGCAGGCGGCCGCCGCCCCAGAACCACAGCCCCGTGACCGCGCGCGCGCCGCGCGCCTCGCGCGCGCCGTTCGCAGGGTGGGTGTGCAGCAGCATCTGGATCTCGTTCTGCCAGCGCTGCCACGTCTTGCCGTCGGCGCCGCCGGGCAGGTGGTCGAAGATCGGCGCACCGGCAGCGCGGTGCAACGACGTCGTCAGCAGTTGCGGTGTCGCGGCCATGCGCACGAACCACGCATCGGGACGCGGCGCCGCGAACACGAGGCCGTCCTGCGCGAAGTGCGCGTTGAGCGCCGCGAGCAGCGCCGCCGCTTCATCGGCCGCGAGGTCGGCGATCTGCGCGTCGAGCACCACGTCGTCGCCGCCTGCGACCAGCGCGACCGGATCGGCGGCGAGGACGTAATCGTCGCCGGCGGCGAGTCCCGCGCCGAGCGCCCGCAGCGGCGCCTGCGGCGTGTCGGCCGCGAGGCCCAGCGCCTCGATCGTCGCCGCATCGAGGCCCCCGGCGACGGCGGCGGGCGCCTTCGCGAAAACGGCGAGCCGCTTCAGCGCAGGCGTTGCCGCGAGCGCTGCCGCGGAGCATGCGTTGAGGCCGGGAACGATCAGCGTGAGTTTCATGTCGAAGCACGGCATGCCGGAGGCGGGCTGCCGACTCTAGCATGCGATAATCTCCCGACGCTGCGTCTCCGTCCTTCCCTCGCGCCGCTCCTTTCTTGTCTCTCTACGAACTGGCCGTCGGCCTGCGCTACACGCGTGCGCGCAAGGGCTCCGGGCGCAACGCCTTCATCTCGTTCATCGCGCTGATCTCGATGGCGGGCATCGCTCTGGGCGTCGCCGCGCTGATCGTCGTGCTGTCAGTGATGAACGGCTTCCAGCAGGAGCTGCGAACGCGCATTCTGTCCGTCGCTTCGCATATCGAATTGCGCGGCTCTCCCGAGCTCCGGGACCCTGCCGGCGTCGCGGCCATCGCGAAGCGCAACCCGCGGGTTGTCGCAGCCGCGCCCTACGTCGAAGGCCAGGCGATGCTGTCCGCCAGCGACTTGAACCGCGGCGCGATCATCCGGGGGATCGACCCGTCCGCGGAGGACGCCGTCGCGGACATCGGCCGTCACATGCGCCGCGGCACGCTGGCTTCGCTGACGCCCGGCAGTTTCAACGTCGTGCTCGGCGCCGAGATCGCGCGCGCGCTCGGCGTTCGCGTCGGCGACCCGGTGGTAGCGATTACCCCGCAGGGGACGGTCACTCCCGCCGGAACGCTGCCACGGCTGAAGACGTTCAACGTGAGCGGCATCTTCGAGGTCGGCATGTTCGAGTTCGACAGCGGCCTGGCGCTCGTCAACATCGAGGACGCCGAGAAGCTCTACCGGCTCACCAATCCGACCGGCGTGCGCCTGAAGCTCGACGACATGTTCGCGGCGCCGCGCGTCGCGATGGAGCTGATGGGCGCGCTGCCCGTCGACGCCGAGGTGCGTGACTGGACGCGCAAGCACGCGAATTTCTTCCGCGCCGTGGCGATCGAGAAGCGCGTGATGTTCATCATCCTGACGCTGATCGTCGCGGTGGCGGCGTTCAACATCGTATCGGCGCAGGTGATGGTCGTCACCGACAAGCGTGCCGACATCGCGATCCTGCGCACCCTCGGCGCGGCGCCGTCGTCGGTGATGGCGATCTTCATGATCCAGGGCGCGCTGATTGGCCTCATCGGTACGCTGATCGGCGTCGTCGGCGGGATCCTGCTCGCGCTCAACGTCGGTACCGTCGTACCCGCGATCGAGCGGACCTTCGGCATCCAGTTTCTCGACAAGAGCGTGTACTACATCAGCGACCTGCCGTCGGACCTGCAAAGCGGCGACGTGACCACGATCGCGCTGATCGCGCTGGCGCTCGCGTTCACGGCGACCGTCTATCCGAGTTGGCGCGCGGCGCGCGTCAACCCCGCCGACGCGCTGCGCTATGAGTGACGCGGCGCCGGTGATCGCCTGCCGCGGCGTCGCCAAGACGTATCGCGGCGGCCCGGCCGACGTCCCGGTGCTGACCGGAGTCGACCTCGACGTCGGCGTCGGCGAGCGCATCGCGATCGTCGGCCAGTCGGGGTCGGGCAAGAGCACGCTGCTGCACCTGATGGGCGGCCTCGACGTGCCCTCCGCCGGACAGGTGAGCGTCGAAGGCCGGCCATTCGCGACGCTCTCCGAATCCGAGCGCGGGCGCGTGCGCAACCGGGCGCTCGGCTTCATCTACCAGTTCCATCACCTGCTGCCGGAATTCACGGCGCTGGAGAACGTCGCGATGCCGCTGGCGATCCGGCGGCTTTCGCCGGCCGCATCGCGCGCGCAGGCCACGGCGATGCTCGAGCGCGTCGGCCTCGGCCACCGGCAGAAGCACCTGCCGGGCGAGCTCTCCGGCGGCGAGCGGCAGCGCGTCGCGCTGGCCCGCGCGCTGGTGACCGAGCCGCGGTGCGTGCTCGCCGACGAGCCCACGGGCAATCTCGACCGCAAGACCGCCGCGGCGGTGTTCGACCTGCTGCTCGAGCTCAATCGCATCGTCGGGACGTCGCTGGTGATCGTGACGCATGACCCCGATCTCGCGGCGCGTACCGATCGGACGCTGCATCTGGTCGACGGGCGGTTGTGCTAGATTCGTTCGAGGAGGAGCGTCAGCCGCCGGGCGGCGCGGCGCCGTGCAGCACGCCGCGCGCGAGAAAAATGGACGTGATGAGCTCGGTGGCGGCGATGAACTCCAGCGCCTTGCGCGCTTCGAGGCCCCGGGGGCGAGGCATGCCGACCGGAAGCACCCGCTCGATGCGTCCCGGCCGCGCCGACATAACGACGACGCGATCGGCGAGCAGCACCGCCTCGTCGACGCTGTGCGTGATGAACACCACGGTCTTGCGCGTCGACAGCCACAGCGCTTCGAGGTCGATGCGCATCTGCTCGCGGGTTAGCGCGTCGAGTGCGCCGAAGGGCTCGTCCATCAGCAACAGCGGCGGGTCGTGGATCAGCGCGCGCACGATCGCCGCGCGCTGCCGCATGCCGCCGGAAAGCTCGCGCGGGTAGCGATCGGCGAATTCGTTCAGCCCGACGCTCGAAAGGAGCGTCATCGCGCGCTCGCGCTGCGGCTTCGGATCGATGCCGCGCAGCTCGAGCTGCAGGAGGACGTTGTCCAGAATCGTCCGCCACTCCAGGAGCACCGGGCTCTGGAAGACGATGCCGAGCGCCGTCTGCGGGCGCGTCACGACAGCGCCGTGCAGCAGCACGCTTCCCTCGCTTGCCGGAATCAGGCCGGCGCAAAGGCGCAGCAGCGTGCTCTTGCCGCAGCCCGACGGGCCGACGATCGCGACGAACTCGCCCTGCGCGATCGCGAGGTCGATCGGTTCCAGCGCGCGCGTTTCCAGTTCGCCGCGGCGAAAGGTCTTGGCGACGCCCGCGAAGCTGATGGCGCTCTGCGGGCCCGCCGCGCTCACTTGCCGACGAATTCGTTGGTGTGGAACGCCGTCCAGGGCTGGTCCGTCTTGAGGTCGCGGTATTTCTTCAGCAGGTCGATCGTCTGATCCCAGTCCGCCTGCGCGCCCCAGCCGATGCGTCCCCTGGAGTTCGGCGAGTCGAGGAGCTCGATGTCGACCATCAGTTGCTCGACGGTCGACTGGCGGTTCAGATCCGGCTTCACTTTCAGCGCTGCGTCGACGGCGGCGCCCGGGTTCTTCTTCGCTTCCTCCCAGGACTTGGCCGTCGCGCGGACGAAGCGGCGAATGAGCTCCGGATTGGACTTGATGAGGTCGGTTTTGGTGAGGATCGTCATGCCGACGATATTGGCGCCGTTGTCGGCGAAGCGCAGCGCCGCGGGCGCGATCCCGCGCTGCTTGATCAGGAAGTACTGGTCGTCGGCGCCGCCCAGCAGGCCGTCGGCGCGCTTTTCGAGCACGGCGACGACCTTTGCGGCAGGATCGACCTGCACCATCGAAATCTTGCTCATGTCGAGGTTGTTGTGCGCGGCGAGCGCCTGGAAGAGCTGCCCCAGCGGATCGCCGGGCGAGACCGCGAGGCGCTTGCCTTCGAGGTCTTTGGGCGTCCGGATGCCGGTCTCGGCGAGTGACACGACCGAAAAGCCCGTCGAGTTGAGCAGCGACATCACCGATTTGACGTCGGCGCCTTTCGAGGCGGTGGTGATCACGCTCGACGAGTCGGCGAGGCCGAAGGTATCCGATCCTGCCGCGACGACCTGCACGGTGTTCGCCGAGCCGCGGCCCTCATTGATCGTGAGGTCGATGCCCTCGGCCGCGTAGAAGCCCTTCTCCTTGCCGTAGTAGAACGGGACGTGCAGCCCGCCCAGGTACCAGTTGAGGCGGAACGTCACCGCGTCGGCGGCGAGCGCCGGCGCCGCGGCGCAGAGCAGCAACGACAGGACCAGCAGTTTCAATGCGCGCATGATCTTTCCTCCAGGGTTGCGGGTTTTTTGCGCACGGACAGCGTGGGCGCAGGGAGCGCGCTTCGCGCCCCGGATCGTGCGCCTGCGCGGGCCGGCGGCGCTCACGCCAGCGTTTCTCCGGCACTGTGCCGGTGCGACACGTGCCACGGAATCGTGAAGCGCTCGACGAGCTCCACGACGTAATAGACGACGAGCCCGATCAGCGACAAGACGATGATCGTCGCGAACACCATCGGCGTGTCGAGGTTGCCGTTGTATTGGAGCAGCAGATAGCCCAGTCCCTTGTCCGACGCGACGAACTCGGCGACCACCGCAGCCGTCGCGGCGATCGCCGCGCCGACCTTCAGACCGGTGAAGATCTGCGGCAGCGCCTGCGGGAGCCGGATTTTCACGAACATCTTCCAGCCGCTCGCGCCCGTGGTGCGCGCGAAGTCCATGACGTCGGGGTCGACGGACTTGAAGCCCGCGATGCCCGCGACGATGATCGGGAAGAACGACAGCAGGAACACGACGAGCAGCTTCGGCGTGAACCCGAAGCCGAACCAGATGATGAACAGCGGCGCGATGGCGATCTTGGGCACGATCTGCAGGAACACGATCACCGGATAGACGGCGTCCTCCATGAAGCGGGAATACGCAATCCACAGTGCCAGCGGGATGCTGACGACGACCGCGAGCAGGTAGCCGGCGACGATTTCCTGCGTCGTCACCCAGGCGCTGGCCATCACCGTGTCGTGTCGCTTCCAGAACTCGGTCCATACGCGGGAGGGGGGCGGCAGCAAATACTCCTTGATGCCCGCCAGGCGCACGGCGAATTCCCATGCCAGAAGAAGCAGCAGGAACACGACGATGGCGCCGCTGCGCTTGCGCAGCCACGCGGCGATTGCGGCGCCGCCGGCCGTGCCGGAAGGACCCGCGCGCGCGGCGCCTCTCACCGCACTCGGCCCGCACGCATCAGGCTGCACCTTCGGGCGGTAGCGCAAGGTCGAAAGTGCCGAATTGCGCCGGGACGTTGATCTCCAGCACTTCGAGGTCGTCCGAGCGCGCGATGACGTTGTGCGCGACCCCCGCCGGCTGCGACAGGCCCGAGCCCGCCGTGACGACGACGTCTTCGTCCCTCCCCGCGAACCTGAAGGTCAGCGAACCCTTGAGCACGTAGACGAAATGCGCGGTCATGTCGTGCCAGTGCCAGCCCGTGACCTGCGGCAGCGGCATCAGCGCCCGGATGTGCTTGATGCCGATGCGCCCGTTCGTGGCGGCCGCCAGGCCGAGATCGCGGTACTCGACGTCGGCGCGCGGCCCGTCGCGGGTGAATTGCGCGTCCGT
>JBDSLT010000045.1:0-4549 GCA_039916265.1 Casimicrobiaceae bacterium
CATCGCCGAGCGACGGGTCACGGCTTTCATCGGGCCGTCCGGGTGCGGCAAATCGACGCTGCTGCGCACGCTGAACCGCATGTACGAGCTGTACCCGGGGCAACGTGCCGAGGGCCGTATACTGCTCAACGGCTCCGATATCCTCGACGCGGGAACCGATCTCAACCTCTTGCGCGCGAAGGTCGGCATGGTATTCCAGAAGCCGACGCCGTTCCCGATGTCGATCTACGACAACATCGCCTTCGGCGTCCGGTTGTACGAGAGCCTCCGGGAGCGGGAGATGGACGAGCGCGTCGAATGGGCGCTCACCAAGGCGGCGATGTGGGACGAGGCCAAGGACAAGCTGAAGCAGAGCGGCATGGCGCTTTCCGGCGGCCAGCAGCAGCGGCTGTGCATCGCCCGCGCCGTCGCGGTGAAGCCGGAAGTGTTGCTGCTCGACGAGCCCACGTCGGCGCTCGATCCGATTTCCACCGCCAAGATCGAGGAGCTCATTTCGGAGCTCAAGACGGAGTACACGATCGCGATCGTCACGCACAACATGCAGCAGGCCGCGCGCGTGTCCGATTTCACCGGCTACATGTACCTCGGCGAGCTGATCGAGTTCGGCGAGACCGACCGGATCTTCCTGCAGCCCGGGCGCAAGGAAACCGAGGACTACATCACCGGGCGCTTCGGGTAATGCTGAGCGAGGAAAACCCAGAGGACGCGCAACGATGAGCCAGGATCACACCAACAAGCAGTTCGACGTCGAGATGGAAGCTATCCGCTCCGGCGTCCTCTCGATGGGCGGTACGGTGGAGAAGCAGCTCACCCGCGCGATCGCGGCGCTTGGCCAGGAGGACGACGCGCATCTGCTCGACGCCGTCGGTGCGGATGAGGCGGCGATCAACCAGCTGCAGATCAGCATCGACCAGCAGTGCGCGCAGATCATTGCGCGGCGCCAGCCGGCCGCGGTCGACCTGCGGATGGTGCTGACGGTCACCAAGATCGTCAACGACCTCGAGCGCATCGGCGACGAGGTCAAGAAGATCGCGTACAAGGCGGTGCAGACGCGGGGCGTCGACCGGCTGACGCGGGTGCGCTACTACGATGTCGCGCGCGCGGCAGCCAACGCGCTCGCCATGCTGCAGCATGCGCTCGACGCCTTCGCGCGCCTCGACGTCGTGCGCGCAGCGTCGATCATCGACGAGGACGAAGCGATCGACGCGGCGTTCTCGGCGATCCTTCGCCAGCTCATCAGCTACATGATGGAAGATCCGCGGACGATATCGCCGGCGCTCGAGATCGTATTCATCGCCAAGTCGATCGAGCGCATCGGCGACCATGCGAAAAACATCGCCGAGGCTATCGTGCAGGTCGTCAAGGGCAAGGACGTGCGGCACGCTTCGGCCGAGCAGATCCGCGCGGAGGTTGCGCAGCAATGATGCCGTCGATCCTCGTCGTCGAGGACGAGCCGGCGATCCTCGAGCTTCTGAAGATCAATCTCGCGGACGCGGGCTATGTGGTGAGGGCGGTCGAGAACGCGGAGACCGCGCGCACCGCACTCAACGCGGAACTGCCCGACCTCGTGCTGCTCGACTGGATGCTGCCCGGGCAATCGGGCCTGGCTTTCGCGAAGCAGCTGCGCGGCGACGCGCGCACGCGCGAGTTGCCGATCATCATGGTGACGGCGCGCTCGGAGGAAGCCGATAAGGTTGCGGGCCTGGAAGCATGGGTCGACGACTATGTCACCAAGCCGTTCTCACCGCGCGAGCTCAAGGCGCGGATCAAGTCTGTGCTGCGCCGGCGCGCGCCCGAGGCGGCGCAGGAAGTGCTGCAGGCCGGCACGCTCAAGCTCGATCCCGCGACGCATCGCGTCACCGTCGGCGATGGCCTGGTTGCCATCGGACCCACCGAATACAAGCTGCTGCGCTTCCTGCTTGCGCGTCCCGAGCGCGTCCACACCCGCGCGCAGTTGCTCGACCAGGTGTGGGGCGATCACGTCTACATTGAGGAGCGCACGATCGACGTGCACATCCGCCGGCTGCGTCTCGCGCTCGCGCCGTTTGGCGCCGACGGATTGATCGAGACCGTGCGCGGCACGGGCTACCGGCTGGCCGCACCGCGCGGATGAACCCGGTCGCCCGGCAGGCGCTCGTCGCACCGGCGGGCCTTGCGCTGCTCGCCGCCGTCGTGTGGGCCGCCGCCGGCGACGGCGCCGCGCTGGTGGTCCTCGCGATCGGTGCCGCGGCGATCGTCGCGTTTCACATCTTCCACCTGCAGCACCTGACCGAATGGGCGGCGGGCCCGCTGGACGCGCCCGTTCCAGTCGGGCGCGGCGCGTGGGCGCCGGCGTTCGGCGCCTTGCACAAGCGCGTGCGGATGCGAGTCGCCCATCAGCGCGACTTGCGCCATCTCATCGCCCGCTTTCAGCAGGCGGCCGAGGCGATTCCCGACGGCATCGTTGTGCTCGACAGGAATAACCGGATCGAATGGGCGAACCCGCGCGCGCTCGCGCAGCTCGGCCTCGACCTCGACCAGGACGTCGGCCAGCCCATCGTCAACCTCGTGCGCCAGCCGGAGTTCCTCGAGTATCTGAACGCGGGCGACTACGGCAACGCGATCGTCGTCGCTTCGGGACGCGATGCGCGCACGACGCTTGCGCTGCAGCTCGTGCCCTATTCGCTCGACAAGAAGATGCTGATGTCGCGTGACGTGACGCAGCTCGAGGCGATAGCGCAGATGCGGCGCGACTTCATCGCCAACGTTTCGCACGAGCTCAAGACGCCGCTCACGGTCATCAGCGGCTTCATCGAGACGATGCAGGACATGGAACTCGACACTCGCCAGCGTGGCCGCTTCCTGCAGCTCATGCAGGAGCAGGCGAAGAACATGCAGCGGCTCGTCGTCGACCTGATCACGCTGTCGGCGCTCGAAAGCGAGCACAACCCGCTCGTCGACGAGCGCTTTGCGATCGTGCCGCTGATGCTCGAGCTGTCGGCGGACGCGAAGGCGCTGTCGAAGGGGCAGCACGACGTCACGCTCGACATTGGCGACGCGGCGATCGTGATGGGCAGCCGCGAAGAGCTCGCGAGCGCCTTCGGCAACCTCGTCAGCAATGCGATCCGCTACACGCCGGGCCAGGGCAGGATCGCGCTCGCGTGGCGTGTGGACGCCGAAGGCAGCGGCGTCTTCTTTGTCACCGATTCCGGGCTCGGTATCGCGGCCGAGCACCTGCCGCGGCTGACCGAGCGCTTCTACCGGATCGATCGCAGCCGCTCGCGCGCCACCGGCGGAACGGGCCTTGGCCTCGCGATCGTCAAGCACGTGCTGCTGCGCCACCAGGCCGAGCTCGACATCGCAAGCGAGATCGGGCGCGGCAGCACGTTCTCCGTGCGACTGCCGGCGCGCCGCGTGGAGCGCGCACCGGCGACCGGCGACGCGTTCGCGGCGCCGCTGTCGCCGTTCACCAGTAGCGAAGTGCCGCGCGAAACAGACGCGTGATCTCGTCGCGCCCGATGTCGACCGGCGCGTTCCTGATCACGCGGTATTGCGGCTCCGCGCCCGTCGCCAGCGCGTCGATGTCGCCGTCGCCGAAGCCGAGCGCCGAGAGCCCGTTCGGCATGTCGACGGCGCGCATCAGCTCGATCACGCGGCCCGCGAGCACTTCGCCCGCGTCGTCGGGCAGGGCGCCGCGCGCGTCGGCGCCGAGGCTGGCCGCGCAGCGCAGATGCCGCGCAGGATTCACGGGTGCGGTGTGCCGCCACACCGACGGATTATTGAGGACCACGGCCATGCCGTGCGGCACCAGTGTCTTGCCGGCCGGATAACCGGGGACGTGCCATTCGCGCGTGAGCCCCGACACCGCGTATGACAGGCCGTGCGGCAGATGACAGCCGCTCGCGTTGAACGAGATCCCCGCCAGCATCGCGGCGTACATCATCTCGGTCCGCGCCTCCACGTCGGTAGCGTCGCGCACGGCCCGCACCAGGAACTTGCCGACCGCCTCGAGCGCCTGCGCGGCGAGCGCATCGGAGAAGGGGTTCGCCCCCTGCGACACCGGACGGTGAACGCCCTTCGCCGGATTGAGGCGCCGGGGCCATGCGCGTGCCGTGGTCGCTTCGAGCGCATGGCTCATGCAGTCGAAGCCGGTCGCCGCGACGACGTTGGCCGGCAGCGAGCGCGTGACGTCGGGATCGACGAGCGCAACCGTCGGGACCAGCCGCCGGCCGATGATTCCGGTCTTCGCGTTCAGCGCGCTCAGCGTGAAGATCGCGATGCCCGTCGTTTCCGATCCGGTCCCCGACGTGGTCGGACAGGCGATGTGCGGCTTGAGTGCGCCCGGCGCGCGCTGCCCGTCACCGATGGGCGCGTTCACGTACGTCATGAAGTCCGCCGGGTGCGTTGCATACAGGTTCGCGGCCTTGCACGTGTCCATGACGGAGCCGCCGCCGACGGACACGTAGCCGTCGACCTTCGCCTCGCGCGCAAACGTCGCCGCGTGCTGCAGCGAAGCGTCGGTCGGCTCGATCGCGACCTCGTCGTAGACGATCGCGTCGACCTTGGCGGC
>JBDSLT010000046.1:0-4754 GCA_039916265.1 Casimicrobiaceae bacterium
AGCAGGTCACCGACAAGATCGAGCGCAAGCTGCAGGAAGTGCCGAACGTCGACTGGGTCAGGAGCTATTCGAAGCCCGGCGAGTCGCTGGTGTTCTTCGCGATCAAGGACTCGGCGCCGGCAGCGCAGGTGCCCGAGACGTGGTACCAGGTGCGCAAGAAGATCGGCGACATCCGCAACACACTGCCGAGCGGCGTCCAGGGGCCGTTTTTCAACGACGAGTTCGGCGACACCTACACCAACGTCTACGCCCTTGTCGGCGACGGCTTCGGGTATCGCGAGCTGAAGGCCTTCGGCGATCGCGTCCGCGCCGAGCTGCTGCGCGTGCCCGGCGTCGCCAAGGTCGACTTCATCGCCGAGCAGGAAGAGAAGGTCTTCATCGAGCTCTCGAACGCCAAGCTGGCGACGCTCGGCGTCGAGCCCGCGCAGATCTTCCAGACGCTCGCCGCGCAGAACGCGGTCGCCGCTTCGGGCGTGTTCGACACCGCGACCGACCGCGTGTTCGTGCGGCCGTCGGGCGCCTTCGATTCGATCGACGCGATCCGCGACATTGCGATCCGCGCCAACGGTCGCGTGTTCCGCCTGGGAGACATCGCGCGCGTCGACCGCGGCTACGTCGATCCGCCGCAGCAGCAGATGCGCTGGGCGGGCAGGGAGGCGCTGGGGGTCGGTGTCACGATGGCGCAGGGCGGCGACGTCATCGAGCTCGGGCGCGGACTCGCGCGCGAGATCGCCCGCATCCAGGGGGAGCTGCCCGTCGGCGTCGAGATCGAGACCGTCACGAGCATGCCGGACGCGGTGCAGAAATCGGTCAACCAGTTCGTCCGCTCGCTGGCCGAAGCGGTGATCATCGTGCTCGTCGTGTCGCTCGTGAGCCTCGGCCTGCGCACCGGGCTCGTCGTCGCCGTGTCGATTCCGCTGGTGCTCGCGATCACCTTCGGCGTGATGTGGTGGGCCGACATCGGCCTGCACAAGATTTCGCTCGGCGCGCTGATCCTCTCGCTTGGCCTGCTCGTCGACGACGCGATCATCGCGGTCGAGATGATGGCGATCAAGATGGAGCAGGGCTTCGACCGCGTGCGCGCGGCGAGCTTCGCCTATACGAACACCGCGTTTCCGATGCTGACGGGCACGCTGGTCACGGTCGCGGGCTTCCTGCCGATCGCCACGGCGCACAGCAGCACCGGCGAGTACACGCGATCGATCTTCCAGGTGTCGGCGATCGCGCTTTGCGCGTCGTGGATCGTGGCCGTCGTCGTGATTCCGTACCTCGGGTACAAGATGCTGCCGGACCCGTCGAAGGAGCGGCGAGCGTCGCTGCGCGCGCGGTTGTGGGCGCGCGTCACGGGCCACCCGCCGCCGCCCGTGCATGTGGCGGATCACCTCGACGAGGACGCGGTCTATGCGACGCCGTTCTACCGGCGCTTTCGCGCAACGATCGCCTGGTGCATCGGCCATCGCAAGACGGTGCTCTTCGCGACGCTCGCACTGTTCGTCGGGGCGCTCGCGCTGTTCCGCATCGTGCCGCAGCAGTTCTTTCCCTCTTCGTCGCGCCCCGAGCTGCTCGTCGACCTGCGCCTGTCCGAAGGCAGCTCTTTCGCTGCGACGCTGGGCGAAGCGAAGAAGATGGAGGCGATCCTCGCGCACGAGTCGGGCGTGGAGAACTACGTGGCCTACGTGGGTGCCGGCAGCCCGCGCTTCTACCTGCCGCTCGACCAGCAGTTGACGCAGTCCAACTTCGCGCAGTTCGTGCTGGTGACCAGGAACAACGTCGAGCGGGAGCGTGTGCGCGAGCGGCTGCTCGCGTTGTTCGCCAACGACTTTCCGGCGTTGCGCGGGCGCGTGTCGCGGCTGGAGAACGGGCCGCCGGTGGGCTTCCCGGTGCAGTTTCGCGTCTCGGGCCAGGACATCGCGACGGTGCGCAGTTACGCGCAGGAGACCGCGCAGATCATGCGCGGCGACCCCGGCACGCGCGACGTCCAGTTCGACTGGGACGAGCCGACGAAGGCGATCCGCCTCGTCGTCGACCAGAACAAGGCGCGGCTGCTCGGCGTGTCGTCGCAGGACCTCGCCGCGTTCCTCAACAACTCGCTGTCGGGCGTCGTGGTCACGAGCTTTCGCGAGGGCGACAAGCAGATCGACGTCGTGCTGCGCGGCGCGGCGGAGGAGCGCGCGAAGATGAGCTTCCTCAAGGACCTGGCGATTCCATCGAAGAACGGCAAGGCGGTGCCCATCACGCAGATCGCCGAGCTCCAGTATGGCCTCGAGGAAGGCATCGTGTGGCGGCGCAATCGCCTTCCGACCGTCACCGTGCGCGCCGACGTGCGCGGCGACGCGCAGGGGCCCGACGTGACCGCGCGGCTCAACCCGCAGCTCGACGCGCTGCGGGCGGCGCTGCCGCTCGGCTATCGCATCGAGGCGGGGGGCGCGTTCGAGGATTCGGCCAAGGGGCAGCGCTCGATCGCCGCGGGCGTCCCGCTGCTCGTCATCGTCGTGCTGACGCTGCTGATGATCCAGCTCCACAGCTTCTCGCGCACGCTGATGGTCGTGCTTACGGCGCCGCTCGGCCTCATCGGCGTGACGATCGCGCTGCTGGCCTTTGGCAAGCCCTTCGGCTTCGTCGCGATGCTGGGAACGATCGCGCTGTCCGGGATCATCATGCGCAACGCGGTGATCCTGGTCGATCAGATCGACCGCGACATCGCCGCGGGACACGCCGCCTGGGACGCGGTGATCGGCGCGACGGCGCGGCGCTTCCGGCCGATTGTGCTGACCGCGGCGGCGGCGGTGCTGGCGCTGATCCCGTTGACGCGCAGCGATTTCTTCGGCCCGATGGCCGTCGCGATGATGGGCGGCCTCGTCATCGCCACGCTGCTCACCCTCATCTTCCTGCCGGCGCTTTACGCAGCGTGGTTCCGTGTCGCCCCTCCCGCCGCGACGCCCGAGGGGCGGACCGGCAGCGCGGCAAGCGCGGCGCGCCCTGCGGCGCGCGCGCCGCAGCATGAGCCCGCCTGATCGGGTCCTTCCCGTAGGCGAGAGACCGTTCCGGTAAGATAGCGATCCCGCCGCCAGTTCGAAACACCGCCATGCCGATCGCGTCCATCCAGGAGATCATCGCCGACGTACGCGACGGGAAGATGGTCGTGCTGGTCGACGAGGAAGAGCGCGAGAACGAGGGCGACCTCGTGATCGCCGCCGATCGCGTCACGCCGGAAGCGATCAATTTCATGGCGCGCTTCGGCCGCGGCCTGGTCTGCATGCCGATCACCGAGGAGCGCGCGCGCCAGCTCAACCTTGCACCGATGACCGCGGTGAACCGCGCTGTCCACGGCACGAACTTCACCGTGTCGATCGAGGCGGCGCAGGGCGTCACCACCGGCATCTCCGCCGCGGACCGCGCGCACACGATCCGCGTCGCCGCCGCGCGCGACGCGCGCCCCGACGACATCGTTCATCCGGGCCACGTGTTTCCGCTGGTCGCGCAGCCGGGCGGCGTCCTCGCCCGCGCGGGCCACACCGAGGCGTGCTGCGACCTGGCGACGCTCGCCGGCCTGTCGTCGTCCGCGGTGCTGTGCGAGATCATGAAGGACGACGGCAGCATGGCGCGGCTCCCCGACCTCGAGATCTTCGCGCAGGAGCATGGACTCAGGATCGGCGCGATCACCGACCTGATCCAGTACCGCAGCCGCACCGAGAAACTGATCGAGAGGATTGCCGAGCGGCCGCTGTCCACGCAGTCCGGCGCGTTCCGCCTCGTGGTCTATCGCGACAAGCTGACCGACGCGACGCATCTCGCGCTGGTGCGCGGACCGCTGTCGCGCGACACGGAAACGCTGGTGCGCGTGCACGAGCCGCTGTCGGTGATGGACCTGCTCGACCAGGAGAGCGCGACGCACTCGTGGAGCGTCGCCGAGGCGCTGCGGGTGATCGCCGAGGCCGGGCGCGGCGTCGTCGTGCTGCTGCATCGGCCCGAGAGCGCGCAGGAGCTGCGCCGCCGCGCCATGACCGACGCGCCGCCGCCGCCGTCGAAGATGGACCTGCGCAACTACGGCATCGGCGCGCAGATCCTGCGCGACCTCAACGTCGGACGGATGCGCCTGCTCGCCAAGCCGCGCAAGATGCCGAGCATGGCGGGCTTCGATCTCGAGGTGACCGGCTACGAGGAGACGCCGCAGGCGCGCAAGGCTTCGTAGCGCGCCGCGTCAACGTCTCGCCGACGCCGCATCGACATGGCAATACGCAGGATCGTCCCGAGCACGCGCGGCCACGGCCGCCGCGTCGCCATCGTGCTGTCGCGCTTTAATCGGGAGATCGGCGAGGGCCTGCTCGCAGGCGCGTTGCGCGCGCTCGCCGAGGCCGGCGTTGCCGACGACGACATCCGCATCGCGACGGTTCCCGGCGCGCTCGAGTCGCCGCTCGTGCTGCAACGCTTCGCGCAAAGCGGCGACGTCGCGGCGCTGGTCGTGCTCGGCGCGGTGATCCGTGGCGAGACCTACCACTTCGAGATCGTCTCCAACGAGTCGGCCGCGGGCGTGTCCAGCGTGCAGCTCGAATTCGGCATCCCGATCGGTAACGGCATCCTGACCTGCGATACCGACGCGCAGGCGCTGGCGCGGATGGACAGGAAAGGCTACGAGGCGGCGATGGCGGCGCTGGAGATGGCCAACTTGCTGGACGACGTCGATGAGCAGTAGCCCGCGCCGCCGCGCCCGCGAGCTGGTGCTGCAGGGGCTCTACGAGCGGCAGCTCGCAGGG
>JBDSLT010000047.1:0-3193 GCA_039916265.1 Casimicrobiaceae bacterium
GCGACTGCGCCCTGGCGCGTGAAGTCGAGCGGCGCCACCACGGCGTTCGGATGGTTGCCGGCGACCTCGTGCAGCTTGTCCGCCGAGCGCGCCGACAGCGCGACGCGCGCCCCGGCGGCCAGCAGCGACTGCGCGGTGGCGGCGCCGATGCCCGTCGACGCGCCGATCAGCCACACGCGCGTCTCCGGCCAGGGCGGCAGCGGCGGATTGAGCGGTGCCAGCAGCCGCATGTCAGCCGGGAAGGGCCGCCCCGACCGACTGACCCGCCCCCTTGGGGGGCAGCGAGCACAGCGAGCGTGGGGGTCGTTTCATTCTAGAGCGCGTGGCGCCAGCGCGCGTCGAAGGCGGAGAGCGCGCCGATCGCCGCGATCTTGAGCACGCAAGGCACAGCCGCGTACACCAGCGCGAGCGCCGCCAGCGCACCCGGCGCGCGGGTGCCCGGTGCATAGTCGAGCGCGCCGAGCAGCGGCAGCGCAAGGCCGGCCGCCAGCGCGAGATTGAGCTTGGTCGCGAGCGTCCACACGCCGAAGTACGCGCCCGCCGCCTGCATGGGTCCGCGCCGGCCGATGACGTCGGCGAGCAGCGACGGGGGCAGCGCGAGATCGGCGCCAAGCGCCAGTCCCGATGCGACGCAGATGGCGCCGAAGGCCGTGTCGTCGCCCGGACCCACGCGCCATGCCCAGATGAATGCCGCGATCGCGACGATCATCGCCACGCGCCACGCCGCCACCTTCCCGATGCGCGCCGACAGCCGGACCCAGAGCGGCATCCCCGCCGCGCCGGCGACGAAGTAGAGCGCAAGGAACATCCCCTGCCGCGCCTCGGCCTGCAGCACGTCGGCGACGAAGAACAGCACGAGGGTCGCGGGAATTGCCGACGCGATGCCGTTGCACATGAAGGCCACGAGCAGGCGCCGGAACAAGGGGTCGCCCATCGGCGCGCCCATGCGGCGCAACAGCGGCGCCGCGGCGGGTCGCTCGCGCACGCCCGCAGGCGCCCTGACCAGCGTATATGCGGTGATCGCGACGGCGACGACGGCGAAGACCACCGCCAGCCGCGGCAAGCCCACGGCGTCGCCGCCGGCGCCGCCGAGCCATTCCGGCGCGAGGCTCGCGAGCACGACGCCGGCGAGCGCCAGACCTTCGCGCATCGCCGTGATGCGCGTGCGTTCGGCGGGGTCACTCGACAACTCCGCGCCCCACGCGTTGTGATTGATCGTCGCGAGGCTGAACGCGAAGTAGACGAGCGCCAGCGAGACGCCGAGCCAGACGAGCAGCGCCGTGGCGCTGCCGACGGGCGGCATGAACAGCGCGGCGATGCCGAGCGCCAGAAGCGGCATCGCCACGCCGATCAGCAGCTTGCGCGATCGCGCGCGATCGCTCCACGCGCCGAGCGCGGGATCGACGATGCCGTCGGCGAGACGCAGCACCAGCAGCAGCACGCCGAGCGACGCGAGCGGCACACCGAGATGGTCGCCGTAGAATTTGGGCAGATGAACGTAGAGCGGCAGTGCCGCCATCGCCAGCGGCAGCCCCAGCAGCCCGTAGGCGATGCGCGCGGGCGTTCCGATTCCCGTCGAGGCATCGCCCGGCGGCGCCGCCGCGGTCACGGCGCTTCGCCCAGGAGCTTGCTGCGAAAATCCGCGCGCGAGCTGCGCGGATCGAACCAGATCGCGAAGAACGCGCGTGCGAATTCCGTGTCGTCGATCGCGCCGATCGCCGCTCCGTTGTGGAAGTACCGAACGCCGCCACCCGGGACGTAGTAGCCGGTCAGCCGATCGCCCTTGGCGACGTCGGGAAAGAGGCTTGCCATCGCGTCGCCCCAGCGCTGGCGCTGCGCGGGCGTGCCGTGGCCCAGCTTCTCCATCTCGTCGACGCTGCGTGCCGCGATGCGGTGGCCGTGGAAAGCGCGCCGGTAGACGAGGTCGAGCGCGAACGGATGCGCGAACGAGAAGCCGGGCTCGACGCTCCAGTAGTAGCCGTCGTACACCGACAGGCCGAAGAACGTCAGTTCACCGCTCCCCTGCAAGCGCAACGCGGGGACCTGCGCGCGGATCTCGGCGGGCAGTACCGGAGCGGCGCGCTGCGCGGCGTCCGCCAGGACGATCCAGGCGCCCGCAACGATCGCGAGTGCGGCAGCGCTAGCGGCGCGCAAACGTGTATTGCGCGACATCGGTGGTTCCGGTCGCGAATCCCGCCGCGCAATACGCGAGGTAGAAGCGCCAGCAGCGGATGAAGCGCGCGTCGAAGCCGAGCGCGCGCACCGCGTGCGCCTGCGCGTCGAACGTCGCGAGCCAGCGCTTCAGCGTCTCCGCGTAGTCGTGGCCGAACCGCTCGACGCGCAGCAGCGCCAGGCCGGCCGCCGCGGCGTCCGCGACGAGGCGCGTCGGCGACGGCAGCATGCCGCCGGGGAAAATGTACTGCTGGATGAAGTCCGACTGCGCGCGATAGCGATCGAAGCGCGCATCGGCGATCGTGATGGCCTGGATGCACGCGCGACCCTCCGGGTTCAGCGCGTCGTGCACGGCGCGAAAATACGCGGGCCACCAGCGCTCGCCGACGGCCTCGATCATCTCGATCGACGCGACGGCGTCATAACGCTCGCGCACGTCGCGATAATCGCGCAGGTGCAGGTCGACGCTGCCGGGCAGGCCCGCATAGCCGCCGGCGCGGGTGCGCGCATACGCGGTCTGCGCTTCCGACAGCGAGATTCCCGTGACGCGCGCACCGCCAAGCGCGGCGTGTTCGGCGAAGCCACCCCACCCGCAGCCGATTTCGAGCACGGTGCCGCCGGCGGGAAGCGCGAGCTCGTCGAACGCCCGCGCGTACTTGGCGCGTTGCGCGGCCTCGAGCGATTGCGTGAAATCGCCGCGGAACAGCGCGGACGAGTAGGTCATCGTCGGGTCGAGCCACAACGCATAGAACGCATTGCCGAGGTCGTAATGCGCGACGATGTTCTTGCGCGCGCGCCACCGCGTGTTGGCGCGAAGCAGGTGCTTGAGGCGCAGCAGCGCGCGCGCCGGCGCGCGGCCATAGAATGCGCGCTCGAGTGCGGGCTGGTTGGCCGCGAGCAGCGTCAGCAGCCGCACGAGGTCGGGCGTGTCCCAGCGGCCGTCGATGTACGCTTCGGCGAAGCCCACGTCGCCGCGGCTGACGACGTCGGTGGCGACCGACCAGTCACGCATCGCCAGCGC
>JBDSLT010000048.1:0-5373 GCA_039916265.1 Casimicrobiaceae bacterium
CTCGGCGCCGGCTACGCCGACGGCAGGTACGACGACGCTGCGGCAATTTTCGCCGACCTCGTCAACAACGATACCTTCGTGGAGTTCCTGACGCTCCCGGCGTACGAGCGGATCGAATGAATCCGCACGCGCCGGCCGTCGTCGGCGACGCGTTGCGATAAAGCCAAACGATAGGTTGGATTGGCACAATCAATTGGACGCATCGCAAAGCGGCGTCCAAAATCGGAACATCGCGCGGGACGTGGCGGCAGTGTCACGCGTGGTTGATTCCTCGCTTCCGCTGGCCTGATTTCGCTGGCCCGGAAGCGGTTAACTTCGAGAGGAGAACCAGATGAAAGCGCTCAAAGGCACCAAGACACACGACAATCTCAAGGCCGCGTTCGCCGGCGAGTCGCAGGCGAACCGCCGCTACCTCTATTTCGCGAGCAAGGCCGACGTCGAAGGTCAAAACGACGTCGCGGCGCTGTTCCGCTCGACGGCGGAAGGCGAGACCGGTCACGCGCACGGGCATCTCGACTACCTCGCAACGGTCGGCGACCCGGCGACTGACCTCCCGATCGGCTCGTCCCGCGACAACCTGAAGGCGGCGGTGGCCGGCGAGACGCACGAATACACGGACATGTACCCGGGCATGTCGAAATCGGCGCGGGGCGAAGGCTTCGAGGAAATCGCCGACTGGTTCGAAACGCTGGCAAAGGCCGAGCGCTCGCACGCGAATCGTTTCCAGAAAGCGCTGGATTCGCTGGCGGATTGACATTCGATTCCGCGCAACCGGGGCGTCGCTGGCGATCGGCGCTCCGGCGGCATGAACATCCGACGATTGCCGCCATGACCCTGCGCGAAGGCAACCTGGAAGCACCGACGCGGCATCCGCTCGACTGGCGCAACCCCGAGTTCTACGACGAGGGCGCGCTCTTCAAGGAAATGGAGCGCGTGTTCGACATCTGCCACGGGTGTCGCCGCTGCGTCTCGCTGTGTGGCGCGTTTCCGACGCTGTTCGACCTCGTCGACGAAAGCAAGACGATGGAAGTCGATGGCGTGGCCAAGGCCGACTACTGGAAGGTGGTCGACCAGTGCTACCTGTGCGACGTCTGCTACATGACGAAGTGCCCGTACGTGCCGCCGCACCCGTGGAACGTCGACTTTCCCCACCTGATGCTGCGCGGCAAGGCGCAGAAGTTCGCCAGCGGCGGCACGACGTTTCGCGATCGCCTGCTCACGAGCACCGACAGGCTCGGCAAGCTGGCGACCATCCCCGTGGTCGTGCAGATGGTCAACAAGGCGAACAACACGCCCGTCACGCGCCGCATGATGGATCGCACGCTCGGCATCGCGGCGCAGGCGGCGCTGCCGCCCTACGCGAAAAAACCCTTTCTCAAGGACGCGCCGGTTTCGCGGCAATGGCCCGTGCAAGCGGGCCAGCGCACGCCCGGCAAAGTCGCGATCTTCGCGACTTGCTAGGTCAACTACAACGAGCCCGGCATCGGGCGCGACCTGGTGAAGCTGTTGCAGCACAACGAGATCTCGTTTGCGCTGGTCGAGAAGGAAGCCTGCTGCGGCATGCCCAAGCTCGAGCTCGGCGACCTCGCGTCGGTGGAGAAGCTGAAGGACGCGAACATTCCGCTGCTTGCGCCGCTGGCTCGCGCGGGCTTCGCGATCCTGGCGCCGGTGCCGTCCTGCACGCTGATGTTCAAGCAGGAGCTGCCGCTGATGTTTCCCGACGATCCCGACGTGCAGGCGGTCGCCGACGCGATGTTCGATCCCTTCGAGTATTTCGTGCTGCGCGACAAGGACGCGCTGCTCAAGAAGGGTTTCACGCAGTCGCTCGGCAAGGTCAGTTATCACATACCGTGTCATTCGCGCGTCCAGAACGTCGGGCAGAAGACCCGCGAGGCGCTCGAATGGATCCCCGATACCTCCGTCAATACGGTCGAGCGCTGCGCCGGCCATGACGGGACGTGGGGTGTCAAAAGCGAGTTCTTCGCCGAGTCGATGAGAATCGGCAAGCCGGTGTTCGATCGCATGGCCGACAGCGAGCCCGACTACATCAGCTCGGATTGCCCGATCGCCGGGCGCCGGATCCAGCAGGGCATCGACGCCAAGGGCCCGTCGAATGCCCGCAAGGCGCATCCGCTGACGCTGCTGTGCATCGCGTACGGCCTCGACTGAATCGAGAGGAGCAGGAGCATCATGCCCCGCATCGTCCGCGACACGCTCCTGTCGCTCGAAGCCTACGCCAAGGCGAGGAAGGACTTTCGCGCCCGCGTGATCGCCCACAAGCGGCATCGAAAGATCCACCTCGGCGAGCACGTGACGCTGATCTTCGAGGACGAGCTGACGATCCGCTATCAGGTGCAGGAGATGCTGAGGATCGAGAAGATCTTCGACGAGGAGGGCATCGAAGACGAGCTCGCCGCCTACAACCCGCTGATTCCCGATGGCACCAACTTCAAGGCGACGATGCTGATCGAGTACGAGGACGCCGACGAGCGGCGCCGCGCGCTCGCGAAGCTCAAGGGCGTCGAGGATCGCGTGTGGATGCAGGTGGAGGGCTGCGCGAAGGTGTTCGCGCAAGCCGACGAGGACCTCGAGCGCGAGAACGACGAGAAGACCGTCGGCGGTGCATTTCCTGCGCTTCGAGATGACCGCGGAGATGGTCGCCGCGCTCAAGTACGGTGTGGCTCTGGGCATCGGCGTCGATCATCCGAACTATGCAGCCGCGATTCCCGCGGTCGACGACGAAGCGCGCAAGATGCTTGTCGCCGATCTCGCCTGAGCCGGCGCGGCGCTGCGCGGCCGGAAGCTAAAGGTACAGCCGGTAGCGAAAGTCGACGCTCGGCGCGCCTTTGACCGAGCTTGATTCCGTGCACCGATCGCGCGTGAAGCCGAGCGATTCGACCAATCGCCACGATGCGACGTTGCGCACGTCCATCGTCGCGACGACCTCCTGCGCGCCGAAAGGGTCGCGCAGCGCCGCCAGGACCGCCGCGCAGGCCTCGCGCGCGAATCCACGCCGCATGAACTTCGTGAAAGTGAAGTAGGCGAGATTCGCGACACCGTCCGGACGCAGCGTCACCTCGACGAGCCCCGCGCACTCGCCGCCGTCGCGCCGGCGCATCGCCCAGTTCAGCCAGCGGTCCGGCGCGCCGGCGCCTGGCGCGGTGACGCGCTGGTAGCGGAGCTGCAGCGCGGACGCGGTCGGCGGCGGAACATCGTCGAGCCAGACGAACAGCGCGGGGTCGGCCATGCCGGTGAACATGCCCTCGGCGTGGTCGGCGCGAAGCGGCTCCAGCGTCAACCGCTCCGTGGCGATCGATTCCGCTGCCACGGCGGTCACGGGCCGACTGCCGGCGGAGTTGGAGGGCGCGCGCCCTCGCGGCGTTCAGTCGCGAAAATTCTGGTACTGCAGCGGAAAATCGGTGATCGCCTTCTTCACCAGCGCGATGGCATCCTGCAGCTCATCGCGCTTGGCCCCGGACACGCGTACCGTGTCGCCCTGGATCGACGCCTGGACCTTGAGCTTGCTGTCCTTCACGACGCGCTGGATCTTCTTGGCCAGCTCCTGCTCCACGCCGGTGCGCACCGTCACCGCCTGCTTCACTTTATTGCCGGAAATCTTCTCGGGATCGCCGTACTTGAGCGAGCGCACGTCGACCTGGCGCTTGGCGAGCTTGGCGGTCAGGATATCGGTGACCTGCTTCAGCTTGAAGTCGTCGTCGGCATACAGCGTCAGGACCTTCTCCTTGAACTCGACGCGCGCATCCGACCCCTTGAAGTCGAAGCGCGTCGCCAGCTCCTTGTTGGCCTGGTCGAGGGCGTTGCGCACCTCGACCTCATTCACTTCCGAGACGATGTCGAAGCTGGGCATATAAGTAGGGTCAGAGGCGACTTTCCGGCGGATCGGACATTGGCGGCCAAGATTACAGGAAAGTCGTCTCTGACCCTACTTAAGGCGCCGGGCGGCGGTGTAGCGTGGATGCGACGTCCGGGCGTAAGCGCGTGGCCGGCGCGTGCGACCACTTGGCAGGGCGGTTCGAATTTGGCATGGTCTATGCATTTGCAGCGGCACGGAGGTGCGAAGTTGTCATGGATACCGTCATTCCCATCGCCGATCTGCAGCCCATCTACTCAGTCGCCGACGTTGGCCGGGCGCTGGAGGATGGCGCCGCGCGCCGCAACGAAGGCCTGAAAAGCTGGTACGACCGCATGCGCGACCTGGGCGGCTCGCGCTACATCATCAAGCCGTCTTCGGCGGCCGCCGTCGACGATCTCGTCGAGATGTCGCCGAATTTCGGCGCCGTCGTCGATGACCTGCGCAAATTTCTGGCGCTGGCACTTTCCGGCAACGAAGCGGTGCAGTTCACGCCGATGCTGCTTTTGGGCGAGCCCGGCCTCGGCAAGACGTACTTCGCAAAAAAGCTCGCGCAGGCGCTCGGCACCGGCTTCGAGTTCGTCTCGATGAGCTCGCTGACCGCCGGATGGGTCTTGACCGGCGCATCGTCGCAATGGAACAACGCGCGGCCCGGCAAGGTCGCGCAGACGCTGATCGACGGCGAGTACGCGAATCCGGTCGTCGTCCTCGACGAGGTCGACAAGACCGGCGGCGACGCCCGTTACGACCCGATGGGCGCGCTTTACTCGCTGCTCGAGCGCGACACCGCCAGCCACTTCAAGGACGAGTTCATCGACGTCGACATGGACGCGTCGCACATCCTCTGGATCGCCACTGCGAACGACGATAGCGCGATCCCCGAGCCGATCCTCAACCGGATGAACGTGTACGAAATCGACCGGCCCGACGTCGAGGGCTCGCGGCGCATCGCGCTGTCGGTCTACCGGGAGATCCTCGACGCGCATCGCTGGCCGTTTCCGGCGCAGCCCGCCGAGGCGGTGATCGAGCGGCTGGCCGCGATCGCCCCGCGCGACATGCGCAAGCTTTTGCTCGACGCCTTCGGCACGGCGCGCCTCGCCAACCGCGATCACCTCGTTCCCGAGGACATCGACGCACGCAAGCTTTGCGGTCGGCGTGCGCGGATGGGGTTCTGAGACTCAAGCGTCCTCGAGGCGGCGCGGAAACGACTTGTGCAGCAGGCGCGACAGCGCGCGGTCGGCGAGGATGACGCCGCCGGTCTGGCAGCGCGCGCAATAGTTGGCCTCGTTATCGGCGTAGACGATGCGCTGCACTGCGGCACCGCACGCCGGGCATGGCTTCCCGTAGCGGCCATGGACCGCCATCCCCGGCCGGAACGCGGTCACGCCTGTGGGGAACGCCGACCCCGCCTCGTCGCGCAGGCGCGCCGTCCAGTCGCGCAGCGTCGCGATCGCTGCGGCGTGCAGCCGCGCGATCTCGTCCGCGCCGAGTCGCTGCGTCAG
>JBDSLT010000049.1:0-3273 GCA_039916265.1 Casimicrobiaceae bacterium
GGCGCGCACGACAGCGTCGCCGTCGCGGTGCTGATCATCGCGATCGGCGTGTCGAGCTGGGTGCAGTACGCGCGCACCGTGCGCGGCTCCACGATGGTGGAGAAGAGCAAGGAATACGTACAGGCGGCGCGGGTGATCGGGCTGTCGCCGCTCGCCATCATGCGCCGCCACCTGCTGCCGAACGTGCTCGGGCCCGTGCTCGTCATCGCCACGATCAACATGGCGGTCGCGATCACGACCGAAGCGACGTTGTCCTTTCTGGGCGTCGGCGTCCCGGTCACCCAGCCCTCGCTCGGCACGCTGATCCGCGTGGGGAACGACTTCCTGTTCTCGGGCGAGTGGTGGATTACCATCTTCCCGGGCACCGCGCTCATCGTCATGGTGCTGGCGATCAACCTGCTGGGCGACTGGCTGCGCGACGCGCTCAACCCGCGCCTGCGCTGACGAGGGCGGCCCCGCGCTTGAACGCCGACGCAAGCGCCGAGCGCGCCACGCCACCGCTGCTTGACGTGCGCGGCCTCACGATCGAGTTTCCGACGCGCCGCGGCACGCTGACCGCGGTTCATGACGTGACCTTCGCCATCGCGCCCGGTGAGGTGCTGGGTGTGGTCGGCGAATCGGGCGCCGGCAAATCGCTCACCGGCGCTGCGATCATCGGCCTCATCGATCCCCCCGGGCGCATCGCCCGCGGCGAGATCCGCCTGGAAGGCCGGCGTATCGACAATCTGCCCGACGAAGCGATGCGCAAGCTGCGCGGACGCAAGATCGGCGCGGTCTTCCAGGATCCGCTGACCTCGCTCAACCCGCTGTACACGATCGGCCGGCAATTGATCGAGACGATCCGCACGCACCTCCCGCTAACGGAGGCCGGCGCGCAAAAGCGTGCGATCAGCCTGCTCGACGAAGTGGGCATCCCGGCGGCCGGGCGGCGCATCGACCACTATCCGCACCAGTTTTCGGGCGGAATGCGCCAGCGTGTCGTGATCGCGCTGGCGCTTGCCGCCAATCCGTGCCTCATCGTCGCCGACGAGCCGACCACCGCGCTCGACGTCTCGATCCAGGCGCAGATCATCCAGCTGTTGAAGCGCCTCACCCGCGAGCACGGCACCGCCGTGATGCTGGTCACGCACGACATGGGCGTGATCGCGGAGACGGCCGATCGCGTCGCCGTCATGTACGCCGGACGCATCGTCGAGATCGGCCCGGTGGGCGACGTGATCCATCGCGCGCGCCATCCCTACACCGTGGGACTGATGGGTTCGATCCCGTCGATCGTCGACGAGCGCAGCCGCCTCGCGCAAATCGACGGGACGATGCCGCGGCTGACGGCAATTCCGGCGGGCTGCGCCTTTCATCCGCGCTGCCCTCGCGTCGTCGCGCGCTGCATGCGCGACCGGCCGGAGCTCGCCCCCGCGGGCCGCACCGACGCCGCGTGCTGGAATCCCATGACGACGATCGAAGGATGAGCGCCGCCGGGCCCCCCCAAGGCGCGCGCCCCCCTGGGGGGGAGCGTCGCGCAGCGACGTTCGGGGGGGACCACCCCGCCGCCGGGCCGCCCCAAGGCGCGGCCTCCCACGGGGGGGAGCGTCGCGCAGCGACGTTCGGGGGGGATCACCCCCCCGCCGGGCCGCCCCACGGCGCGCGCCCCCCTGGGGGGGGGCGTCGCGGAGCGACGTTCGGGGGGGATCACCCCCCGCCGCTGCTCGAACTCGTCGACGTCGCGCGTTTTTTCGACGTGTCGCCGCCGTGGCTGACGCAGGTGCTCGAACGGCGGCCGCGCGCCATCCTCAAGGCCGTCGATGGCGTCGACATCGCGCTGGCGAGGGGCGAGACCCTCGGCCTCGTCGGAGAATCCGGCTGCGGCAAATCGACCGTCGCGCGGCTCATCGTCGGCCTGTACACGCCTACGCGCGGCACGATCCGCTACGGCGGCAACGCGCTTGCAGGGGACGGGGCGCCCGCGGGTGCGACGGCGCTGCGGCGGCTGCGCCGCGGAATGCAGATGATCTTCCAGGACCCGTACGCAAGCCTGAATCCGCGCTGGCGCGTGCGCGACATCGTCGTCGAGCCGCTGCGCGCGGAGGCGCCGCGCACGCGCGACGCCGCGCTGTCGCAACGGGCCGGCGAACTGCTCGCGCAGGTGGGCCTCGCCGCCGGCGACGGCGCGAAGTACCCGCACCAGTTCTCCGGCGGGCAGCGGCAGCGGATCTCGATCGCACGTGCGCTGTCCACCGAGCCACAACTCCTCGTCTGCGACGAGCCGACGTCCGCGCTCGACGTCTCGGTGCAGGCGCAGGTGCTGAACCTCATGCGCGAGCTGCAGGGCCGCCTCGGCCTCACGTACCTGTTCATCTCGCACAATCTCGCCGTCGTCCACCATGTCGCCGACCGCGTCGGCGTCATGTACCTCGGCCGCATCGTGGAGACGGCGCCGACGCGCACGCTGTTCCACGCGCCGCGGCATCCGTACACGCGGATGCTGCTCGACGCCGTCCCCGACCTCGACATGACGGGCAAGTCGCGCACGGCCGTCGCGGGCGAAGTGCCGAACCCGCTCGACCCTCCCGCGGGCTGCGCGTTCCATCCGCGCTGCCCGCACGCGAACGAGCGCTGTCGCAGCGAGCGTCCGGAACTCGCGCTGCACGGCGATGCCCGCGTCGCCTGCCACGCGGTCGCGGAGGGCCGTCTGCCGTGATTGTGATCGGGGCGTGACAATGGCGGTATAATTTCGCCGCATTCGACGCCGGCGACGGCAGTGCAAATCGCCGGCGTTTCATTTTCGACGCTCTTTCGGTCCGCTCCCTTGCGCCTCACCCAGATCAAGCTCGCCGGGTTCAAGTCGTTCGTCGACCCGACGACCATTGCTACGCCCGGCAAGCTCGTCGGCATCGTCGGTCCCAACGGCTGCGGCAAGTCGAACGTCATCGACGCGGTGCGGTGGGTGCTGGGCGAGTCGAAGGCGTCGGCGCTGCGCGGCGAGTCGATGCAGGACGTCATCTTCAACGGTGCCGGCGAACGCAAGCCGGTCGGCCGCGCCTCCGTCGAGCTTCATTTCGACAACAGCCAGGGCCGCATCGGCGGTCAATGGGGCCAGTACAGCGAACTGTCGATCAAGCGTGTGCTGACACGCGACGGCGATTCGACGTACTACATCAACAACATCCCGGTCCGCCGCCGCGACATCCACGATCTTTTCCTCGGCACGGGCCTCGGACCGCGCGCCTACGCGATCATCGAGCAGGGCATGATCTCGCGGGTGATCGAGGCGAAGCC
>JBDSLT010000050.1:0-24175 GCA_039916265.1 Casimicrobiaceae bacterium
GGTGCCTCGGGGAGCACGCCTGAGAACATCGCCGAGGCGGCGCGTACCGTTCATGCATTCATTGGTGGCGAAACGGTGCATCAGCCGGTCGGCCAGTTGCCGAACCTTCCGGACACCCCGGCAGAAGGCCTGTTCGTACGATTGTCTATCGACGATCTCAAGGCGTTCTATATGGAGTCGCGAGTCGAGTCGGCGCCGCAGGACAGCAGCGATGCGAGTAAGACCAATGATTGGTTCTGGCTGGAAACGTGGGCCGGGCGGATGATCATCGCCGCGCGCGACCGCTTTGTCGAAGTTACCGATCGATCCCACGATCCCAACTGGATCGTGGCGCGCGCCATCGTGCCGCGCGGCTACGGCAAGAGCGCTTATTCCCTTGGACACGCCTTGCACTCGGGCGCCGACGAAAAAGGAGCTTCGACATGAAGAAAGTCGTGGTCTTTCACGGAAACGGCTGCAGCGCGTGCCATGATCAAATGCAATACCTCCAGGCACAGAATATCGAGTTCACGTCGCGCAATGTGTCGACCGACTTCGAGGCGCGCAAGCTGCTGATCGAAATGGGTTCGAAGACCGTGCCAACCACGCTCGTCGACGACGAGATCGTCGTTGGATTCGACCGCGAGCGCCTGGCAAGCCTGTTAGGCGTGTAGCGCCAGCCGGCAACGCCGCGCGCGGCGCCGCCGGCCACCTGGTAATCGGCGCCCACACCAATCCATGATCGTCGCTACGGCAGGCCACGTCGACCACGGCAAGACCCGATTGGTGCGTGCCATCACCGGCGTCGACACCGATCGGCTGCCTGAGGAAAAAGCCCGCGGCATCTCCATCGATCTAGGTTTCGCTTACTGGATTTCAGCACGCGGAGTGCTCGTTGGATTTGTCGACGTGCCCGGCCACGAGAGGTTCGTGCGCAATATGCTCGCCGGCGTATGCGGAATCGATTTCGGGATGATCGTTGTCGCGGCAGACGACGGCGTCATGCCTCAGACGATCGAGCACATTCAGATTCTCCATCTGCTCGATGTCGTTCGCGGACTCGTCGTGATGAGCAAGGTGGACCGCGTGGATGCGCGCAGGCGAGCCGAGGTCCGGTCCGAGATTTCGACGGCCCTGGAGAAAACCGCACTTCGAGGCGCCGTTTGCGTGGAAGCGTCGGCAGTCACAGGTGAGGGCGTCGATGTCGTCAAGGAGCATCTTTCCCGCGCCGCGGATTCGTTGCCAATGCGTGACAGCGACGGCCGGCATTTCCGCTTCGCTGTCGATCGTTCGTTCAGTGTCGAAGGAAGTGGCACCGTCGTTACCGGCACCGTATTTGGGGGCGAGACCGAGGTGGACGCGCGGCTGCGGGCGTCGCCCAGCGGCGCAAAGGTGCGTGTGCGCGGTTTGCGCATACACCAGAGCGCGATCGCACGCGTTCGCGCGGGTCAACGCTGCGCGATGAACCTGGCCGGGGTAGCGGCAGGGGACATCGCTCGCGGCGACTGGATCGTGGCCGAGGCGATTCATCGGCCGACAAGGCGTGTCGACGCAGAAATTGTGCTTCTACCCGGTGCCGATCTTGCAGTTGCGCCGACGACCCGCTTGCACGTGCATCTCGGCGCAGGGGACGCGATCGCGCGCGTCGTGCCAATTGCCGGCAATGCGATTGCTCCCGGCGTCCGCACGCTCGTTCAACTCATAGTCGAGCAGCCGATGAGCGCATTGCATGGCGACCGCTTCATCATCCGCGACTCTGCAGCGCGCCGTACGTTGGGTGGCGGAACGGTGCTCGATCCCTTTGCGCGGCCGACGCGGCGGCGAAGACCCTTGCGCGCCGCCGCACTTGCCGCACTCGCATGTGCCTCGCCAATGGATACGCTGCGCGCGCTCCTCCGCGAAGTCGGGTGCGTCGATCTCGATCGATTCGAGTCGATGTTCGGCATCATGGCCGAATCCGCGCGCACGCTCTACCGTGAACTCGATGTCGCGATCGTCGGCAGCGAGTGTCGAACCGGCGTTTCGCGCGCGCGTTATGAATCGCTGGTGAAGGAGTTGCTTGCCCGGTTGGCCGCGTTTCATGCACAACACCCCAGCGCCCCGGGGATGCAGGTAAAGAGCGTGCGCGAAGCTTTGGCGCCTTCGCTGCCGTTGCCGGCATTCGAGTCCTTCATGCAGGAGCTTGCAGCCTCGCGGCGCATCGTTCTCAAAGGCGGGATCGCACGGTTGCCCGAGCACGATGCGGCGGCCAATCCCGCCGATCGCGAGCTGTGGGAGCGCGTCTATCCCCTGCTCCTCAGCGCCGGAATCGATGCGCTGCGCGTGCAGGAGCTCGCTGCTCAAGCCGGCGTGAATGAGCGAACACTGCGCGATCTGCTGTATCGGCACCGCGGAAAGGGGGCGGTTTATCGCGTGGGTGAGGACCGCTTCTGCCTGCGCCCGGCGCTCGCCACGCTCGCCGCTACCGCGGTATCGCTCGCGCAATCTGCGCCGCTAGGCACTTTCACGGCGGCGGAGTTCCGCGATGCAATCGGAGTTGGAAGAAACCTTGCCATCGAGATTCTGGACTGCCTTGACAGCGTCGGAGTGACGTTGCGCGTTGGCGCCGCGCGCCGCATCCGTCACGACTATGTCCCGCTGCTCGGGGCCGCAACGCCAGTAACGCGGCGACCCCCGTGACAACGGGTCGAATGGCGAAAGAGGTGAGAGTCGAACTCACCGGAGACGCGTGGGCGCCTCCCGCCGGATTTGAAGTCCGGGCAGCCCACCGGGGATGTCGCTCTTCCGTGGATCGGGTCGCGGCTGAGCCACCGCGTTAGCGATTATCGCGCAGGTTCAGCGCAGCAATGGACAATTTTATCGGCGCCGCATCCTCGATGCAACGGCAATCGAGCAGCACACTGCCGTCATTCATCCTGCCGATGATGGGCAACGGCAACTGGCGCAAGGCCGATTGCAGCTTGGTAGCGGCGAGATTGCGCTCGCGGCGCGCGCATGTCGGCTCGACGCGCACGCCCGCGCTGGGCAACCGCGCGACCGGAAGCGCGCCGCTGCCGATCTGGCTCGCGCACTCGACAACGGAGACCGCGTAGCCGACCGGCAGTACGGCTCTCAGCGCATCCGCCACGTCGTCCGCTATCGGGCGGATTTGCGCGGGCGACCGGGCGAGCACGCGCAAGGTGGGGAGCCGCGCCGCAAGCCGATCCGGATCGCGATACAGCAGCAGCACCTGTTCGAGCGCTGCGAGCGTCAGTTTGTCGACGCGCAGCGCGCGTTTGAGCGGATTCTTGCGCAGCTTGGCGATGAGCGTCGCGCGCCCCGCAACAATCCCGCACTGCGGCCCGCCCAGCAGCTTGTCTCCGCTGAAGCTCACGAGATCGACGCCGGCAGCGATCGACTCGCGGGCCGTCGGCTCCTGCGGCAGGCCCCAGCTGCGCAGGTCGACCAGCGTCCCGCTGCCGAGATCGGTCGCCATCGGCAGGCCGCGCCCGTGTGCAAGCGCAGCAAGTTCCGCCTCCGCCACCGCCGCGGTGAATCCGCAGATCTCGTAGTTGCTGGTGTGTACCTTCATGATCAGCGCGGTGCGCGGCCCGATCGCGTCAGCGTAGTCGGCCAGTGCCGTGCGATTGGTGGTTCCCACCTCGTGCAAGCGCGCACCGGCGCGCCCCATGATGTCGGGCAATCGAAAGTTGCCGCCGATCTCGACCAGTTCGCCGCGTGAGACGATTACGCCGCGCCGCGCCGCCAGCGTGTTGAGCGTGAGCAACACGCCCGCTGCGTTGTTGTTGACCACGATCGCCCCCTCGGCGCCGGTGAGTTCGGCCACGAGGCTTTCGACATGGGCGTCCCGCTCGCCGCGCGCGCCGGTGTCGAGATCGAATTCGAGATTGCAATGCTCGCGCGCCGCTTGCGCCATCGCCGCGATCGCCTCCTCGGGAAGCAGAGCGCGGCCGAGGTTGGTATGGAGCACGGTGCCGGTCAGGTTGGCGACCGGCCGCATCGAATGCGCGACGTTGCGGCCAAGCGCCGAGGAGACGGCACGCGCGATCACCGCTGGCTCCGCCGGTGTCGTGCCCCCTGCGCGCCAAGTCGAGCGCAACGCCGCGAGGTGCGCCCGCAGAGCCTCACGCACGCGAACCCTGCCGTGAATGGCGGTGACCTCCTGCAGGGCGGCATCCTTGAGCAACCGGTCCACAGATGGGATCCGCGCTCCCGGAGGGTCGAACGTTTGATCCAGGCTCATGACGAAAGGCGCGGTGACGGTCCGGTGCAGTTGCGCGGCACCTTCGCACACGCCTCGGCCGCGTAATCTTACCCCGCGATCTGCAGGGGCGCCAAGAGCATTCCGCAAACACGCAGTATCGGCGATGAGCGTCGGCAACGTCGACACGACCGGACGAGAGGGTGACGCCAAACGCCCTATCGAACTGGATACTTCGTTTACTCTTCCCCACGAGCGCGGCGGCCCCAGGTATCTCGTGATCTACGAGGTGGACCAGCTTGCCGCCCTGACATCCGATGCGTATCTGCAGCGACTGAACAATCCACGCGCCTGGACGTCGAAGATGATGCCCCACTATCGAGGCATGACCCGAGGACTTTGTTCCGTATCGGGCAGTTTCGGTTCGGGCATGGGCGGAGTCTGCGTACTATTCCGTTTCATGCCGGTTCAGGGTTCGGAATCATCGCTTCGCCGGTGGCTATGCGAAGACACGCTTCCCGGCATTCCGGCAAGGCCGGGCCTTGGCAGCGTGCACCTGCTTGAAGGCGCTTCGACTCCCGTCATGACGAATGAACAGCGCATTCGGGGTGCTGATGCTGGTATCCATTGGGCGCTTCTCGTCACCGGATACAGCGGAGACGCACTGGCGCAACTGAATGATGCCGGTTCTCTGAATGAACAACTGAGCCATCACGGTGCAGTTGACATTCTCGACGCGCAGTATCAATTGGCGTACTCGCTTGCCGCTCATGGGATCGACACCTGACCACGCCTGACGCGTCGGGATCCGAACGTATCGCTCACCGCTATACTGGCAAGTGCGAAGCTAGCGACAAGATGACATCGAAGCAATGAAACGATTCGCCCTCTCGCTCCTCTGCGGCATCTGCGGTTACGTGATGGTCGCCATCGCTGGCCACTTCCTCATCGACGGCTTCTCGGCCAACGTGCACGATCGATCGCTGGAGGCTGCGATGACGAGTGCATTCGTGCTCGGCCCCGTGGGCGCCATCGTGGCGTTCGTAGTGACCTTTGTCCGCATGGGCCACCGGAGCCCCGCGGCCAACCAGGCGGCTGCAGGAAACTGAACAGATGCTCAGCTCACGAGCCGGTACTTATCATCCGTGAGCGCTGCAGCGATGTCCCGTTGATGCCTGCGCTGCGCGACATGACGCAGCGTTTTCGCAGCGAAGGGCGCATCGAAGCCATCCTCCTTCGCCCCGCCCGCCTCGCGCCCGTCGTGTCGGTGACCGAAGCGCGTGCGGAACCCGGCCGGGGGTTGATCGGCGATCGAAGATCGAATGCGAGTCGCAAAGGCGCGCAGGCGCAGAAGCGCGAGATCACCCTGTTCCAGGCCGAGCACCTGCAAAGCGTCGCCGCGTGGTGCGCAATCGCTGCGCTCGAGCCCTCGCGACTGCGGCGCAACCTCGTGATCTCCGGGATCAATCTCGTATCGATGCGCTCGCCGTTTGCGGACATTCGACTCGAGTGGCGCTTCGGCGACGAAGTGCTGCTGGAGGTCACCGGCAGCTGCGAGCCGTGTTCCAGAATGGAAGACGAGCTCGGTCCGGGCGGCTATAACGCGTTGCGAGGTCACGGCGGCATGACGGCCCGCGTCGTTGTGGGTGGCACGGTCCGCGTTTCCGATGTCGTGCGCCTGAATCCTGCGCCGCGGCTCGACAACCCCAACTCATGACGCCCCAGTCTTCCACGTTCGTCGCCTCGAGCGGCGATGGCTACGAGCTTCTGATGGGGCGCTGGAGTCGACGCCTGGCGGCGCCGTTCCTGGATTCGACCGCGTCCTTTCGCTGCTGGTCCTGCATTTCGTCCCGACGCCCCGAAGGCCATCGCGGAAATGCGCCGGGTTGCGAAGCCGGGCGCAGTGGTGGGTGCCTCCGTGTGGGATGCCCGCGGGGGCTTCGTGGCGAACCGCATCTTCTTCGACACCGCCGCGGCACTCGACCCCAAGGCCAGCGGACGTCGTGCGAGCAATTACACGCGCCCATTGACGCGGCCTTCGGAGCTGGGGCGCGCGTGGGACGTCGCCGGGTTTCGCGACGTCGTGGAGACCACGCTCACCATCCGCATGGACTTTGCGTGCTTCGATGATTGCTGGACGCCCTACGAGGGGAAGGACGGGCCGCAGGCCGCGTATCTCGCCACTCTCGACGCGCCCGATCGAGTTCGACTTCGCGACGCGATACGGCTCGCCTACATCGACGGCGAACCGGACGGACCGCGTTCCTACCTGGCGTCGGCGTGGGCGGTGAAAGGCGTGTCGCCCGCCGGTTGACGCGCCGACCCGCACGACGGTTCAGCGCGCACGCGCTTCGCCCGCGCTGGGTTCGAACTGTAAGATGGGGTCGGATCCCGGCGACAATCCACAGAGGCGCACATGGCAAGGCCAGCATTCGACCTGGTAGTGATCGGTGGTGGCTCGGGCGGTCTCGTCGTTGCCGCGGGCGGCGCGGCGCTTGGCGCCAAGGTCGCGCTGGTCGAGAAGCATAAGCTCGGCGGCGATTGCCTGTGGACGGGATGCGTTCCGTCGAAGACGCTGATCAAGTCGGCGCAGATCGCGCACGAGATGAGCCATGCGGATCGCTGGGCGCTCACACCCGCGCAGCCGCGTCCCGATCTGGCGCGCGTCATGGAGCGCGTGGCGCGCGTCATCAAGAGCATCGAGCCGCAGGACAGCCCCGAGCGGTTCCGCGGCCTTGGCGTCGACGTCATACTGGGCAGCGGGCGCTTCGTCGATCCCGATGCGTTCGAGGTGGACGGTCGCCGGCTCACCGCGAAGAATTTCGTCATCGCAACGGGCTCGCGTCCCTCCGCACCGCCGATTGCCGGGCTCGCCGACGTTCCCTATCTCACCAACGAAACGGTCTTCGACCTGCGCGAGCCCGTGCCGCATCTGGTCGTCATCGGAGCCGGCCCGATCGGCAGCGAGATGGCGCAGGTGTTTCGGCGGCTCGGCAGCGAGGTCACCGTCGTCGACATGGCGCCGCAGATCCTGCCACGCGAGGATGCCGATGTCGCCGCCGTCGTCGAGGCGCGCATGCGCGCCGAAGGCGTGCGCTATCACCTGGGCGTGACGGTCGGCGGCGTGGCTGCCGGCGATCCCGCTGCGGGTCGCATTCGCGTCACCGTGCGCGATTCCGACGGCACCGTGGCGCAGATCGCCGCGTCGCATCTGCTGGTCGCCGCCGGCCGCAAGCCCAACATCGAGGGGCTGGGACTCGATATCGCGCAGGTTAAGGTCGAGCGCGGCCAGATCGTCGTCGACGACGTTCTCGCAACGACGAATCCGCGCATTCACGTCGTGGGCGACGCCGCCGGCGGTCCCCAGTTCACTCACTACGCCGAGCACCAGGCCGGCGTGGTGCTGCGCCAGACGCTGTTTCATCTTGTTTGGACCAAGCCGTCGCGGATCGTGCCCTGGTGCACGTACACCGACCCGGAACTCGCGCGCGTCGGCGTCTCGGAGACCGAGGCGCGCAAGCAGGGCATCGCGCACCGCGTCTACCGCTTTCCTTTCGAGGACATCGACCGCGCGCGCGCCGAAGACGAGACCGAGGGCTTCGCCAAGCTCGTCACCGACCCGCGCGGCAAGCTGCTCGGCGCCGCGATCGTAGGCGCGCACGCGGGCGAGCTCATCGCCGAATGCGTGCTGGCGATGAGCAAGGGCCTGAAGCTGAGCGACCTGTCGGCGGCGATTCATACCTATCCGACGCTGGTGTCGATCAACCGCCGCGCGGCCGACCAGCGCCAGAAGGAAAGCCTGACGCCCACGGCGAAAAAATGGATCCAGCGGATTTTCGGGTTGCGCGGTGGCTGACGCGCGCCCTGAAACAGCGCGCCCATCGGGCAAGCACTCGGGGATCGTGCTCAAGCTCGCGATCGTGGCGGTGTTCGCCGGTGCGCTGATTGCGTTCTTCGCCCTCGGCGGCCAGGACTACCTCAGCCTCGAGACGATCAAGCGCAACCGCGACGCGCTGCTCGCCTTCACCGAAGCGCACTTCGTGCTGGCGCTGGCGATCGCCTTCGGCGTCTATGCGGGTGCCGTCGCACTGAGCCTGCCCGGCGGGCTCGTGCTGTCGCTGACGATGGGCTTCGTCTTCGGTCGCTGGGTGGGAACCGCGCTCGTTGTGGTGGCCGCCACCGTGGGCGCCGCGCTCGTGTTCCTCGCCGCGCGCTACCTGTTCGCCGACGCGGCACGCCGGCGGATGGGCGCGCTGGGCGAGAAGATCAACGCGGGATTCACGCAGAACGCGTTCAGCTATCTGTTGTTCCTGCGCCTGGTCCCTCTGTTTCCATTCTTCATCGTCAACCTGGCCCCCGCGTTCACGACCATTCCGCTGCGCACCTACGTGCTGGCGACCACCATCGGCGTCATACCCGGCTCGTTCGTCTTCGTGAACCTGGGGCAGACGCTCGGGCGGATCGACTCGTTGAAGGGGCTCGTCTCCTTCGACGTGCTGGCGGGGCTCGGACTGCTGGCGCTGTTCGCGCTCGTGCCCGTCGTCGTACAGAGGCTTCGCTCGCGGCGGGCGCGCGCCTAGACGATCGACACGGCGCGGTCAACAGAGGTCGAGCGCAGGCGCACCGACCCGAACGCGCCGGCGTCGAGCAGACGCGCGAGCAGCGCGGCGAAATCGGCGTCAGGATGGCTGGCCAGCACGGCGTCCGCGGCGCGCGCGACGCTGTCGCCGGCCGCACAGGCATCCATCAGCGCGCATCCGGCGGCGTCGAGCGGGAGCGCACGAACGCCGTCGCCCGGGCGCAGCACCAGCGCCCCCTCGCCTCGCCAGTCGAGCGGCGAGTCGTCGTAGGGACCGGCGGCGCGATTGCGCTCCCACAAGGTGAATATGGGCGCTGCCTCGAACCAGGCCCATCGCGCGCTCGCATGCGGCACGAGCAGGATGCGCGCGGGATCGTCGAGCGGCAGCGCTGCGACGTCGGCGGCGCCGGCAGCGGGCTCATCGCGCGCGATGCTCGCCTCGGTCCAGAAGCGATCGAGGCGCGCAACGTCCGGCAGGTACGGCAGCTCGGCCGCGGGCGCGAATCCGGCGAGGAACGCCGCAAAGCGCTCGCCGTAACGGACGAGCGCCGGATCGCCGGGGAGATGCTCGCGCGCATACAGCGCGGCTGCGGCACGAAACCACGCTTCGCCGACAATTCGCAACGTGGCGGGATAGTTCGCCGCGAGCGCATCGACGCAGCCCTTGATGACCGTATTGCGATAGATCGCGAATCCCGGCTGGGCCACGAGCGCTGCGACGTCCCGCGGCGCGGCTTGCGCGGGCGCGTCGCTCAACAGCGCGTCGGCGAACGCGTCCTGAAAGCGGGCCAGCGCGCCGGGGCCCACGCCGCGGCCAACCGAAGCGCGGCGTGAATCCGGGCGCGCTTCGCGAGGCACGGGTGACGGGCCGGTCAGCACCTCGACGGCGTTGCGCTCGGCTTCGAGCTCGTCGTACGGAGGCAGGTGGTCATCGCGCTCGATCAGCGTGGGCCGCGGGCCGATGCGCGCGACCAGCCGTGCGTAGAGATCGAGCACGGGTTGCGCCACCGGCGCGTCGTGCGAATCGACCAGCAGCGCGCTGCCGTGCACCGGATCTTCCGAATGGCCGGCCAGATGGATCTCGGTGACGTGCTCCCCCGGGAACGCGTCGAGGTAGGCTTCCGCCGAGTATCCGAGATTGCGTGCGCTGACGTAGACGTTATTGACGTCGAGCAGCAGCGCACAGCCGCTGCGGCGCGCGAGCTCGTCGAGGAACTGCACTTCGCCATCGCCATGCTCGGCGATCCGCAGATAGTGCGAGGGATTCTCGACCGCGATTCGCCGGCCGAGCGCGTCCTGCACGCGGCCGACGTTGTCGGCGATCCTGGCGAGCGCCGCCTCGGTACGCGGAAACGGCAGCAGGTCGGGACGCCAGGCGCCGCGCCACGTCGACCATGCGAGATGCTCCGACACCAGCATCGGCTCGATGGCGCGCACGAGCTTCGCGAGGCGCGCAAGATGCGCGGGATCCGGCGGCGCGTCCGCGGCGAGCGACATCGCGACGCCGTGGAGCGCGATCGGATGCCGCTCGCGCACCTCCGCCAGCCGCGCGAGCGGCGCCCCGCCGTCCACCAGGAAGTTCTCGGCGTGGACCTCGAACCACAGTCCGCCGGGTGGCGCCCCACGCGCGCTGGCGTAGTGCGCCGGCTTGAGGCCGAGCCCGACCGTCGGCGCCGCGGCCATCGCCGTTTCGACGCTCCGGGTCAGCTCTTGACCGGCGTCAGCGAGCCCGCACCCTTCGGCGTCTTGAGCGTCGTGCAGGTGCCCTGGGCGACGTTCTTCCAGGCGTTACCCTGGTAATCGGCCTTCGACGTTCCCGCGCATGTGGTGCCCGCGCCGGCGGCGCAATCGTTCTTGCCGGCCATCGACACGCCGTAGCATTTTTCCATCGCAGCCTTGTTGTCCATCGGCTTCTTGTCCTGCGCCAGCGCGGCGCTGGAAGCGACGGCGGCGAGCGCAAGGACGGCTACACTGAGGGAATTCGCTTTCATCTTGAGGCTCCTGTGGAAGTGGGGGAACCGCGCCCATGGCACGGCTACCCTTGCAGTTCGCGGCGTGGACGTCACCGGTTACAAACCGGCTACAACCTCCTGCGGCGGCCCTGTCCTCCGGACCGGCCGTCAGGCAAAGACGCACTGTAACCGGTTGCGGTGGCGCCGCGAACTGTTGACCATAGGGGTCAGCGCAAGTGCGCGCCTGCTTTCGTAAGCGCCTTGCGGGCCCTCCCGACGATGTAGAGGACCTTGCCCACGATGAGAACGGACGCGATGGTCGCCATGCTGGCGGCGAATGCCGCAGCGGTGGAGCCGCGCGCCGTCGAGCGCCGCTTCGTGGCCGCGCTCGGCTGGGGCGCGTTCGGCGCGACGCTGTTGATGGCGTTGACGCTCGGCGTGCGCCCCGACCTGCGCGCGGCGGCGGGGCTGCCCATGTTCTGGATCAAGCTCGCGTTTCCGGCGGCGATCGCCGTCGCCAGCGTCTTTGCGGTCACGCGCCTCGCGCGCCCCGGGTCGTCGCTCGGCCGCGTGCCGCTGGCGCTCGTCGTGCCGCCTCTCGCCGTCTGGGCGCTGGCCGCCTACGCGCTCGCCGCCGCGGCGCCCGGCGATCGTGCCGCGCTCATCCTCGGGAGCACGGCGCCCTATTGCCTCGTCTTCGTGCCGCTGCTGTCGCTGCCCGTGCTGGTCGCGGCGCTGTGGGCGATGCGCGGCCTTGCGCCGACGCGACTCGTGCGGGCCGGCGCCGCCACGGGCTTGCTGGCGGGGAGCGTTGCTGCACTCGTCTACGTGCTGCACTGCCCGGAAATGGACGCGCCGTTCCTCGCCGTCTTCTATGCCGCGGGCATGGCGATTCCGGCGGTTGCAGGCGCGCTGCTCGGGCCACGGTTGCTGCGATGGTGATCGCGCGCGTCGCGCACGCCATCGCCGCCGGCGCGGTAATTCTCGCGGTTTCGGTCATGGCGTCTGCCGCGCCCGCGCCCATCGGCGCCTACGACGCGCTGCTCCACGCAAACGTCAACGACGGCGTCGTCGCGTACCCCGGCTTCCGGGCCGATGCGGGCTTTCGCGGCTATGTCGATGCGCTGGCGAAACCTGGAAGCCCCGGTGAAGGCGGGGAGCGCCTCGCCCACTACATCAACGCCTACAACGCGCTGGCCATCCAGGGCATCCTCGACGGGTTGTCGCCTTCGACGCTGTTCGGCCGCGCGCGCTATTTCAAGTTCAAGGAATGGCCGCTGGACGGGCGGTCGATCACGCTCTACGACCTCGAGCACCAGCTGCTGCGCCCGCTGGGCGAGCCGCGCATCCACTTCGCGATCGTCTGCGCGTCCAAGTCATGTCCGCGCTTGCGTCCCGAGGCCTACACGGCCGCGCGACTCGACGCGCAACTCGACGAGCAGGCGCGAGGATTCGTCAACGACCCGTCGCGCAACCGCTTCGACCGCGCGACGCGAACCGCGCATCTGTCGGAAATCTTCAACTGGTTCGACGAGGACTTTCGCGCGGCCGCGGGCAGCACGCAGAAGTATCTCGCGCGCTATGTCGCCGACCCTGCCGTAGCGCAGGAGCTTGCCGCCGACACGTACAAGGTCGAATGGATTCCCTACGACTGGAACCTGAACGGCGTGGCAGCGCAACGCTAGCGGCGCCTGGAGGTCCGGCCGCCGCGCGCGACTTGGCCGCGCTTGCGCTCGACGCGCCGCGACGCCGGGCGCTCGGGTTGTTCCTGCGGCATCTGGCCTGCGGCGAGCGCGTCGCACAGCGAGCGACGGCGCTGCAGGCGGCGCTCGCACCCGACGCGCACGCGCTGCGCTTCCACCGCACGCAGGCGCGGCACGAAGCGCTTCACGCGCGCGTGTTCGACGTCTTCGCGCGCTCGCTCGGCGTGCCGCCGCTCGCGTTTCCCGACGACCCGTACGCGCGCTACCTGCGTCACGTCGCGGAAGCTTGCGGACGCGGTGATTACCCCGAGACGCTGATCGGCACGCAGGTCGTCCTCGAAGCGCTCGGCGACGCGCTGCTCGAGCGTCTCGACGCCGGGCTCACGCGTCGCGGTGCCGGCTTTGGACGATTGCGCCGCGTCATCCGCGCGCAGGAGACCGCGCATCACGCGTACGGGCGGGCGCGCATCGCGCGCTACGCGGCGCAGCGCGAACTGCAGCCGGCGCTGCGCGAAGCGACGCGAACGTACCTGGCGCTCGGTGACGCGTTGATTGCCGCGGGCGCCTCGGCGCTCGAACACTTCGCGGTCGCCCCCACCGTGATCGCCGCGGACGTGCGCGCCCGCATTCCCGCGTGGCTTATGGACAGCGCGTGAAAATCTCGGTGGTGTTGCCGTTCCTCGACGAAGCGCAGGCCCTGCCGGCGACGCTGGCACACCTCGCGCGCGCCGCCGCGCATCATCGCGACGTCGAAGTCCTCGCCGTCGACGGCGGGAGCACCGACGCCAGCCGGGAGATCCTCGCGCGCCATCCGACGGTCCGCGTCGTCGAGGCGCCGCGCGGCCGCGCCCGCCAGATGAACGCCGGTGCCGCCGCGGCCCGGGGCGATGTCCTGCTGTTCCTGCACGCCGACACGACGCTGCCGCACGACGCGTTGCGCGCAATCGCCGCGGCCGCCGCGGCCCCCGGATTCGTTTACGGCGGCTTTCACCACCGCTTTTCCGGCGCCGACTGGCGCCTCGCGCTGATCTCCCGCCTGCACAACTACCGCTGCCGCAAGGCGCGCACGTTCTACGGCGATCAGGCACTGTTCGTTGCGCGGAAGGAGTTCGAGCGCGCCGGCGGCTTTCCGGAGCAGGAGATCGAAGACATCGCGCTCTGCCAGCGGCTGCGGGAGCGCGGCCCGCCGGCGTTCCTCGACGCGACGGTGGTGACGAGCTCGCGCAAATTCGAGCACATGGGCGTGTGGCGAAGCTTCGGCCGGGTGATCGCTATCCTCGTCTGCCTGCGGCTGGGACGCCCTCCGCCGCGCGCCTTTTTCGCCGACATCCGCTGATGGCGCGGCTGTCGGTCATCGTTCCCGCGCTGGACGAGGCGGCGACGATCGGCGCGTGCCTCGCCGCGCTCGCGCCGCTCCGCACGGCAGGTCACGAGGTGATCGTCGTCGACGGCGGCAGCGGCGACGAAACCGCCGCGCTCGCGCGTCGCGGCGCCGACGCGGTCGTCACTGCGCCGCGCGGGCGCGCGCTCCAGATGAACGCTGGCGCCGCGCTCGCCTCGGGCGACGTGCTGCTGTTCCTGCACGCCGACACGCGCTTGCCGCCGGATGCCGCTGCGGCAATCGCGAGCGCGATCGCGCAGGGGTCTCGCTGGGGACGTTTCGACGTCTCGATCGACGGCCGCTCGCGGCTGTTGCCGGTGATCGGCGCGATGATGAACCTGCGCTCGTCCGTCACGGGAATCGCCACGGGCGACCAGGCGATCTTTGTCGCACGCGACACCTTTATGCACGCCTGCGGATTTCCCGCGCTGCCGCTGATGGAAGACGTCGCGCTGTCCAAGACCCTGCGGCGCATCGCGGGTGCGCCGGCGCGGTTGCGCTCGCGGGTCGTCACGTCCGGTCGCCGCTGGGATTCGCGCGGCGCGCTCGCGACCATCGGAACGATGTGGCGGCTGCGCTTCGATCACTGGCGCGGCGTCGATCCCGCGGCGCTCGCGCTGCGCTACGGCGCGCCGCCTTTGCAGGCCGCACCGCTGCTCCTGGTATTCGCCAAGGACCCGGTGCCCGGCCGGGTCAAGACGCGCCTCGCCGCAACGCTCGGCGCCGATGGCGCCGCGGCCGTGTATCGCGAGCTTGCCGAGCGCACGCTGACGGCCGCCGCGGCGTCGCGCGACGCGGGTGGGGTCGGCGCCGTCGAGCTTTGGTGCGATCCCGATCAGGACAGCCCGGCGTTCGCCGCCTGGCGCGATCGCTTCGGCGTGACCTTGCACACGCAGCGCGGCGGCGATCTCGGCGCGCGGATGCGCCACGCGGTTGCGCAGGCGCTCGCGCGCGGGAGAAGTGCGCTGGTCATCGGCACCGACTGCCCGGAGATCGACGCGGCCTACGTTGCGCGCGCCGCCGCCGCGCTGCGACGCAACGACGTCGTCGTCGGGCCGGCGCTCGATGGCGGCTACGTGCTCGTCGGACTCGCGCGCGACGTCGACATCTTCACGGGCATCGCCTGGAGCACGCCCGCTGTCATGGCCGCGACGCGCGAGCGCGTTCGCACGCTGGGCGCCACGATGGTCGAACTGGCGACGCTGCGGGACATCGACACGTCGGCCGACCTCGACCGCTATCGCGCCGCGGTGTCGCCGCCGGGATAGGCGGCGCGCGTGCGGACCACCGCGGGGCTTCGGGTGATGGCCTGCCGAACGGAGGCGAGCGGCGCCGAATCGTCGAACACGACGGTGTTACCCGCGACGCCGACACCGAGCCTGCGCCAGAGCCTCGCGAGGTCGACGTCTTCGGGCGTCGCCTTCATCCGCTCGTAGAGTCCCATGAGCACCGGAACCCCGACCGCGGCGTCGCCCACTTCGAACGCGCGCGTCACCGGCCAGTGGGACTCCATGTTGCCTCCGGCGCTGACGATCGCGCGTAACGCGTCCTGCAGCCCGAAGCGATTGTGCGTCCGCTCGCGGATCTCGACGTCGGCGAGGAGGCAAAACAGCGCGCCGCCCCAATAGGTGCGGCCCCAGGTCGGCGTCTGGTCGAGGCCGCGATCGCCTGCCGCGGGCAGCCCCTTGGGCATGCCGGCGACGAACTGGCGCCAGACGTCGGCGGCGTCGAACTTGCCGAGCTGCGCACGCGCGATCGGCTCGATGTAGCTGGCGAGCCCTTCCTCGATCCAGTGGTGCGGCCGCGCGACGTCGGGAAACGCGAGATGCGTGAGCTCGTGGACGATGATCCAGTCGCCGGCAAGACTCGCGCGGGTCGCGTCGCGGCCTACGACGATGCGCAGCGCAGCGCCGCGGTGCGCGAACGCCGTTCCGGAGCGCACCTTGTCGCCGTCGCCGGGGACGATCAGCACGCGCACGTGGTCGACCGGAAAGCGTCCGTAGTATGCGGACACGGTGCCCGCCGAGTCCGCGACCCACTCGACGATCGCGGACCGTGGCAGCGTCAATTCGCCCGGCGCGAAACCAATCACGAACTGCGCGTTGGCCACGGCGATCTTCGTCGCCAGCAAGCGGTCGAAGGCGTCGTAGGGCATCGTGCGGTTGCGAAAGACCTCGGGCCCGTCCTGGGCCAGAACTGCGCCAGGCAGCGTTGCGAGGAGCGCGCACAGCGCGAAGCGATAAAGCCCCCGAATCATCCGCACGAAACCTCCTGCCATGCGAATTTCGCGGATCGGCGCCTAGCGCCGGCCGGTGAAATGGCTGGCGAGACCGCGCCAGCAGCCCTGGTAACCCCGCTGGCGCTCGCGGGCGTCGAGCGCAAGCCGCGTCGGGCGAATCACGTAGCGACTCTCGAACATGAACGCGAGCGTCCCCTCGATCCGGTGCGGCTTCAGCTCGACCGCGAGCGCCTTGGCGAAGGTCGCGGCGTCCGGCCCGTGGCCCGACATGCAGTTGTGCAGGCTGCCGCCGCCGGGAAGGAAGCCTTCCGCCTTGGCGTCGTAGGCGCCGTACACCAGCCCCATGTACTCGCTCATCGCGTTGCGGTGGAACCACGGCGGTCGGAACGTGTCCTCGGCGACCATCCACCGCGGCGGGAAGATCACGAAGTCGACGTTGGCGACGCCCGCAGTGTCGGACGGCGACGTGAGCACGGTGAAGATCGACGGATCCGGATGATCGTGGCTCACCGTGTTGATCGTGTTGAAGCGGGCGAGATCGTACTTGTATGGCGTCAGGTTGCCGTGCCACGCGACGACGTCGAGCGGCGAGTGATCGATCGGCGCGCGCCACAGCCGGCCATCGAACTTGGCAACGAGCTCGAACGCGCCTTCGGCATCCTCGAACGCAGCGACCGGCGCGAGAAAGTCGCGCGCGTTGGCGAGACCGTTGGCGCCGATCGGACCAAGCTCCGGCAGCCGGAAGTTCGCACCGTGGTTCTCACAAACGTAGCCGCGCGCCCCGGCCCCTGCGACGTCGACGCGAAAGCGCAGGCCGCGCGGAATGACCACGACTTCGCCGGGCGCAGCACCGAGCACGCCCAGTTCCGTCGCCAGCGTCAACGCACCCTGCTGCGGGACGATCAGCAGCTCGCCGTCCGCGTCGTAGAAGTAGCGCCCGCGCATCGAGCGGTTGCAGGCGTATTGATGAATCGCGATGCCCGTTTGCGCTGCGACGTCGCCGTTGCCGGCGATCGTGAACAGGCCGTCGACAAAGTCCGTGGGTGACTTGGGCAGCGGAAACGGGTCCCAGCGCAACTGGTCGGGTGACGTTTCGACACCCTCGAAGGGGGGACTGCGCAGCTTCGGGTGATCGAGCGGCTCGAACGCGCCGTGCACGACCGCAGGCCGCAGGCGGTACAGCCATGAACGACGATTCTGCGCCCGCGGCGCCGTGAACGCGCTGCCGGAAAGCTGTTCGGCGTACAGACCATAGGCAACGCGCTGCGGCGAGTTGCGTCCGACCGGCAACGCGCCCGCGAGCGCCTCGGTGGCGAACTCGTTGCCGAAGCCGCTCTGGTAGCCGGGCGTGGGCGCGGTGCGCGAGGACTTGCGCGGGGGGGCCGTCATCTACCCTTCCAGCGCCTGCCACAAGTCCTTGTCGCGCTGCGCGGTCCAGATGCGCGGATGCCGATGATCGGTGGCCTCGTCGTACGCGCGCGACACGTCGAACGGCAGGCAATGATCGAAAATCACCCAGTGACCGAAGCGCGGCTTCAGCGTCGCGTACGTGGCGTGATAGATCGTGCGCAGGTCGTCGCCCTGCGCGACGCCCTTTTTCACCGACTCGAACATCGCCTCGACAAAGGCGCGCGTCCCGTTGAGCCCCGCGCGCACGGCGTCGGGCGACGTCAGCGCAGCGCCGCGTCCGGGGACGAGCTTCGCGGGATTCAGCGCCTCGACCGCATCCAGCGTGGCCGGCCAGTCGCTGAGGTAGGCGTCCCCCGTGTAGGGCGTCGCGTTGTACTCGACGAGGTCGCCGGAAAAAAGTACGCGATCCTGCGGCAGCCACACGACGGTGTCGCCCTTGGTGTGGCCGCGGCCGAGCTGCAGCAGCTCGACCTGCAGGTTGCCCATCCACAGCGTCAGCCGCTTTTCGAACACGACCGTCGGCCACGTGAGGCCCGGCACCGACTCCACCGCGCGGAAGAGGCGCGGAAAGCGTTCGATCTCGCTTTTCATGTCCGCCTCGCCGCGCTCGACGATGAGATCGTAGGTGTCGCGGCTGGCAAAGACCTCCTGCGGCTTGTAGCCAGCCGCGCCAAGCACGCGCACCGCGTGATAATGCGACAGCGTGACGTACTTGATCGGCTTGTCGGTGACGCTGCGGATGCGCGCGATCACATCCTGCGCCATCACGGGCGTCGCCTGCGTGTCGATGACCATCACGGCGTCGTCGCCGATCACGATCCCCGTGTTGGGGTCGCCCTCCGCCGTATACGCGTAGGCGTGATCGGACAGCTTGTCGAAGCTGACCGTCTTTTGCTCGACGTCGGCCTGCGAGGCGAATTTCTTGTCCATGGCTTCAGGACGTCGCGCAGGCGACCGACGGACCGAGCTTCTCCTTGGCCGCCGCCACCGACTCGATCTGCCCGGCACCCACACCGTTCTTCGCAGCGGTGATCTCCGCGAGGATCGAGACCGCGATCTCCGGGGGCGTGCGGCTGCCGATGTACAGCCCGACCGGCCCGTGCAGCCGGTCGATCTGCGCCGGCGTCAGGTCGAATTCGCTAAGCCGCTCGCGGCGCTTGGCGTTGTTGGCGCGCGAGCCGAGCGCGCCGATGTAGAACGCCGGCGATTTCAGCGCCTCCAGGAGAGCCAGATCGTCGAGCTTGGGATCGTGCGTCAGCGCGACGACTGCGCAGCGCTCGTCGAGGCGCATCGCGACCACCGTATCGTCGGGCATCGTCCGCACGAGCGTCACGCCCGGGATGTCCCAGGTTTCCGTGTATTCCTCGCGCGGGTCGCAGACCGTGACCCGGTAGTCAAGGCCGACGGCGATCTGCGCGAGGTACTTGGAGAGCTGCGACGCGCCGATCACCAGCATCCGGTAGCGAGGCCCGTGGATCGTGCGCAGCATCTTGCCGTCGAACGCGAGACCGTCGGTGGCCTGCGCCGGATGCAGCGTCGCGAATCCCGACTTCACGTCGAGCCGGCGGGCCACCAGGTGGCCGGCGTCGACCTCGCGCAGCAGCGCGCGCATCCCCGATTCGCGTGTCAGCGGCTCGAGCACGAGCTGGATCGTGCCGCCGCACGGGAGGCCGAAGCGACGCGCCTCGTCGGCGGAGACACCGTACGTGACGACCTCGCATTTCGTCGCCGTCTGCCCCTCGCGGCGCGTCCGGTCGACGATGTCGTCCTCGATGCATCCACCCGACACCGAGCCGACGACGAGCCCGTCGTCGCGCACGGCGAGCATTGCGCCCTCGGGCCGCGGCGAACTGCCCCATGTCTTCACGACCGTAACCAGCAGCACGCGGCGGCCCTCGTCCAGCCAGTCGGCGCTGCGCTTCAGTACTTCGTGATCGACGCTGTCCATCGTCGCTCCTCGTGAAACGAATCGTTCGGCGTCACCATCGCCCGCCCTTGAGCGCCAGCCACGCCAGCAGCGCCACGATTGCGACGATGGCGACATAGCGTACGACACGGTTGACGTCGGATCCGCGCGCGGGCGCGGCGGACGGCCACGACACCGGCGCGACGCTTGCGGGTGCATCCGACGCGACGCTCGCGTCCGGCGCGACGGGCGCGGGTGCGAGCCGCTGCGCGAAGCGGGCGAAGAAGTCGTCGGCCATCTTGGCCGCCGCGCCGTCGATCAGCCGCGAGCCGATCTGCGCAAGCTTGCCGCCGACCTGCGCTTTCGCCGTATAGCTCAACGCGGTCTTTCCCGCGTCGGCCGGCGCGAGCCTAACCCGCGCCTCGCCGGATGCAAACCCCGCGGCACCGCCCTGCCCGTCGAATTTCAGCGTGTAGCCGTTGGGCGCATCGATGTCGGCCAGGACCATCTTGCCATTGAAGCGCGCGGAGACGGGCCCGATCTTCGCTGCGACGACGGCGCGCCACTCGGTGTCGGTCACGCGCTCGAGCGTCTCGCAGCCGGGCACTGCGTCCTTGAGCACCGCGGGGTCATTGAGCGCCGCCCACACCTTGTCAGGCGGTGCGTCGACAACGCGCGTGTTGGTCATTTCCATTCTGGCGTCCTCGGCAGGCGTCCTGCCCTATCGTACCGCAGCCGGGGGCTCATGCCGCCAGGGGTAGCGCAGCGGCGCCCCGCGGCGGTCGTGCAGCGAGCGCCTTCGCGACGTCGGTCAGCGACTGGAGGTTGTGCACCGGCAGGAAATCGTCGACGTACGGCAGCATCGCACGAATGCCTGCGGGGCGCGCCTCGAAGCCCGAATAGCGCAGCAGCGGATTGAGCCAGGCGAGGCGCGCGCAGGATTTGGCGAGCCGCTCCATCTCGAACTCGAGCCCCGCGCCGGCGTCGGCGTCGAGGCCATCGCTGATCAGCAGCACCACCGCATTCTGGCCGAGCAGTCGGCGCGACCAGCGCCGGTTGAACTCGGCAAGCGAAGCGCCGATCCGCGTCCCGCCCGCCCAGTCGGCGACGGCCGCGGTGACGCGCGCGAGCGCGACGTCGACGTCGCGATGCTTCAGATGCCGCGTGATGTTGGTGAGCTGCGTCCCGAAGGTCAGAACGTGCACGCGATGGCGATCGTTGGTGATCGCATGCAGGAAGTGCAGCAGCATCCGCGCGTAGCGATCCATCGAGCCCGAGATGTCGCACAGCACGACCAGCGGCGGCGTCTCGCGCCGGCGCGCGCGATACCTCAGCGGCGCGACGGCGCCCGCGGCGCCGGTCATGCCGCGCATCGTGGCGCGAAGGTCGATTGCGTGCCCGCGCGGCGCCGCGACGCTGCGCCGGACCACGACCTCGGGCAGCGGCAGCTTGAGACGCGCGAGCATCGCGCGCACTTCGGCAAGCTCCTCGGCGGTCATCGTCGCAAAATCCTTCTTCTGGAGGACTTCGCGCGAGGAAAAGGTCAGCGCGGCGTCGAGCTCGATCTCGCGCTCGTCCGGCGCAGCCCTGGGCTTGTCCTGCGGCAGCATCGCCTGCGCGAGACGCGCCGGGATTTCCGGACCGCGCTCGGGTTCGCCGGTGCGCGCATGCACCCGGGGCAGCAGCGCAGCCAGCATTTTCTCCAGCAGCTTCGGGTTGCGCCAGAACAGGTCGAACGCGTGCTCGAACAGCGGCAACTGCTCGCGCCGCGAAACGAGCACGGCAGCGAGCGCTGCGCGGAAGTCGCCGCGATGATCGAGGCCCACCGCTTCGACCGCGGACAGCGCATCGAGCACCTTGGCCGGTCCGACCGGAATGCCGGCGCCGCGCAGCACGCGGACGAAGTGCAGCACGTTCTCGGCGAGCCGCCCGCGCGGGATCAGCGGCGCGCCGCCCATGCCGACACCGGGAAGACTCACAGCACGATGCCTTCCTTCTGCGCCTCGGCAACGAGCCTTGCCGTCACGTCGGGCGCGAGCGCGCCCACGTCGTCCTGATACTTGAGCAACACGCCGAGCGTGTCGGCGACGGTCTGTGGATCGAGCGCGACCTTGTCGAGCGCGATCAGCGCCTCGGCCCAGTCGAGCGTCTCGGCGATTCCCGGCGCCTTGAACAGGTCCATCGCCCGCAGGCGCTGCGTGAAGCCGACGATCTCGCGCGCCAGCGTCTCCGGCGCCTGCGGGCATTTGCGTCGCAGGATGTCGAGCTCGCGACGCGCGTCGGGATAGTCGACCCAGTGATACAGGCAGCGGCGCTTGATCGCGTCGTGGATTTCGCGCGTGCGGTTCGACGTGACGACGACGATCGGCGGCTCACTCGCGCGGATCGTCCCGAGCTCGGGAATCGTTATCTGGTACTCGGAAAGCACTTCGAGCAGGTAGGCCTCGAAGGGCTCATCGGTGCGGTCGAGCTCGTCGATCAGCAGCACCGGCGCGACGCCGCCCTCGGGTGCCAGCGCCTGCAGCAGCGGACGCTTCAGCAGGAAACGCGTGGTGAAGATATCGTGCGCGAGCTCGCTGCGCTCGACGCCGCCGCCCGCCTCGGCCAGGCGGATCTCGATCATCTGCCGCGGGTAGTTCCACTCGTAGACCGCCGCTGCCGTATCGAGACCTTCGTAGCATTGCAGGCGGACGAGCTTGCGCCCGAGTCCCGCCGCGAGGACCTTGGCGATCTCCGTCTTGCCGACGCCGGCCTCGCCTTCGAGGAACAGCGGCCGCGTGAGCTTCAGCGCAAGGAAGACCGCGGTGGCGAGGCGGCGATCGGCGACGTAATCCTGCTCAGTCAGGAGCGCAAGCGTCGCATCGACGCTCGCCGGATGGGCGTTAGGCGGTTGCATAAAAGGTGGCGGCGCCGGTGAGTACCGCCGCCCGCCAGTGTGACAAAGCGGTCCGCGGCGTCAGCCCGCGGCCTCCGCAACGGCGCGCGATGCCATGACGGCGACGAGATGCGCGCGGTAGGCAGCGGTGCCGTGCAAATCGGTGTTGAGGCCGCTCGCATCGACCTTGACGCCCTTCGCGGCATCCGCCGTGAAGCTCTTCGCCAGCGCCGCTTCGATACCGCTCGCACGAAACACGCTGGGCGCCGCGCCGGTGACGGCGACGCGCACGCTGCCGTCGGCCCCTTGCGCCACGAAGACGCCGACGAGCGCAAAGCGCGATGCCGGGTTGCGGAACTTGGCGTACGCCGCCTTCTTCGGCACGGGAAACGAGACGGCGGTGATGATCTCATCGGCACCGAGCGCGGTCTCGAACATCCCCTTGAAGAAATCGCCGCCGGCGATCTTGCGCTTGTTGGTGACGATCGTCGCATCGAGACCCACGACCGCCGCGGGCCAGTCGGCCGCGGGATCGTTGTTCGCGATCGAACCGCCGAGCGTCCCCATGTTGCGCACCTGGCGGTCACCGATGCATTCGGCGAGTGCGGCGAGCGCGGGAATCGTGCCCTTGACCTCGGCGCTCGACGCGACGTCCGCGTGCTTGGCCATCGCCCCGATGACCAGCGCGCCGCTCTCCTTGCGGATGGCGCCAAGCTCGGGAATTCCGGCGAGGTCGATGACGGTACCGGGCTGCGCCAGCCGCAGCTTCATCGCCGCGATAAGGCTCTGGCCGCCGGCGAGCACCCTGCCGTTGGTCTTGGCGATCAATGCTGCGGCGTCGGCGACGCTTTTCGCTTGCTGATACTCGACTGCATACATGATCGTCTCCGCTGAATGTTAGGCCGAAGGGGCCGCTTGCAGCGCCTGCCACACGCGGTGCGGCGTGGCAGGCATGTCGAAGTGCTTGATGCCTGCTTCCGCCATCGCGTCGAGCACGGCGTTCATCAGCGCCGCCGGTGCGCCGATCGCGCCCGCTTCGCCGCAGCCCTTTGCGCCGAGCGGGTTGTGCGTGCACGGCGTGACCTTGGTGGCGACCTTGAACGAGGGGACGTCTCCCGCGCGCGGCATCGCGTAGTCCATGTAGCTACCTGTCAGCAGCTGTCCGCTGTCCTTGTCGTAGACGCAATTCTCGAGCAGCGCCTGGCCGATGCCCTGGCAGACGCCGCCGTGCACCTGGCCCTCGACGATCATCGGGTTGATGATGTTGCCGAAGTCGTCGCACGCGCTGAAGCTGGCGATGTGCACGACGCCGGTGTCGGGATCGATCTCCACCTCGCAGATGTGCGTGCCCGCGGGAAAGGTGAAGTTGGTCGGATCGTAAAAGGCCGTCTCGTTGAGGCCGGGCTCCAGCTTGTCGAGCGGATAGTTGTGCGGCACGTACGCCGTAAGCGCAACTTCGCCGAAAGTCTTGCTGCGGTCGGTACCCGCCACGGTGAACTTGCCGTCCTTGAACTCGATGTCGCCTTCCGCCGCTTCGAGCAGATGCGCGGCAATCTTCTTGCCCTTGGCGACGATCTTGTCCAGCGCCTTCATGATCGCCGTACCGCCCACCGCCAGCGACCGCGAGCCGTAGGTGCCCATGCCGAAGAGCACGCGGCCCGTGTCGCCGTGAACGACGTCGACGTTATCGACCGGAATGCCGAGCACCGTCGCGACCACCTGTGCGAAGGTCGTCTCGTGCCCCTGGCCGTGGCTGTGCGACCCGGTGAACACCGTGACGCTGCCGGTCGGATGCACGCGCACCTCGCCGGCCTCGAACAGGCCCGCGCGCGCGCCGAGCGCGCCCGCGATGTTCGACGGCGCGATGCCGCAGGCCTCGATGTACGTCGCGTAGCCGATGCCGCGCAGCTTGCCGCGCTTCGCCGCTTCGGCCTTGCGTGCGGGAAAGCC
>JBDSLT010000051.1:0-2938 GCA_039916265.1 Casimicrobiaceae bacterium
GCGCGCGGACCTTCGCCGCGGCGAGCACCTCGGGGAAGTCGTGTTCGCCGATGGCGTCGAGGACGGGCATTCGCGGCGCCGCGGCAAAGTCCGCGAGCATGCCGACCGGCACCCACGCGACGATCGGTGCGGCGTCGCGCCGCGCCAGGTACGCATCGGTCATCATCGCTCCCATGCTGTGCGACAGGATCGCGACCTGCGCGAAGCCCTTCGCGCGAAGCCATGCGATCGCAGCGGCAAGACGCTCGCCGGCCTCCCCGTCCAGATCGCGATAGCCTTCGCGCGGGGCGTCGGACGCGAGGACCGGCATCTGCACGGCCAGCGTCGCGTAGCCACGATCCGCGAGCTTCGTACGCAGCTCGCCGATGAGGCCCCAGTCCGGATGCACGCCGAGCCCATGCACGACGACGACGGCGCCCCTCGCGGCGCTCGACGGCTCGGTGAAGATCGCGAACACGCGCGGCCGGCCGGAACGCTCGAGCCACGTCGCGTCGCCCACGACGACCTGCGGCGCCACTTCCTGCGCCCACCGCGCTTCGCGAGCCAGATCGGGCGGCGTCGTCGCGGCCGCCGCGACGCCGAGGCTGGCGATTGCACCAATGCCTGCAGCCAATGCGATCAGCGCGAACCGGAACATCGGCCTATTGTCGCAGGACGGCATCGAGCGCGGCGTCCGCGTCGACGACCTCCTGCACGCCGCCGAGCGCGGCGAGATGCCGCACCGGCTGGCCGAGCAGCGGATCGTCGTCGATCAGCGCAGCGACATCGCGTCCGGTCACGCGCGCAATCGCAGCGGGCTCCATCGCCACGACGCGCGAGTCCGCGGTGGCGACCAGCCGCGACGCCTGCAGCGCGTTGACGAAAAAAGCGGCGCTGTGCCCGCGGCCGCACAGCAGGCCCGTAACCGGGAATCCCCGGTGGCGCAGCAGCGCAAGCACCGCGGCGTGGTGCGCCAGCAGGCGCGAATCGCACCTTTCCTCCGCCGCGCGCGAGACTTCGTGGCCCGGCGAGTCCTCGGTCACGACGATCGCGCGCCAGGAAACGCTCGACGTCGCGGCCAGCAGCGATGCGTCGAGCGCGTGGACCGAGGCGCCGTCGAAAGCGCGCTCACCGAAAGGTGCGGTGACGAGCGCGTCGCCGACCCGCCACACCCGTCCACTGGCGTCCGCGGCCGCGGCGTCGCGGCGGCCTTCCAGCAGCGCGGGGCGCGCGTGCGGGACTTCGGCAGTCCTGGACCTCGCGCATTGCGCCTGCATCGCGCCGACCTGCGCGTCGAAGGGCGTCGCGTCCAGCAGCACCGTCGTGACCCAGTCCCGGATCGCAGCGCAGGCGTCGTCGACGAGCACGACGTCGCCGGCGGCGGCGCGTGCGCGCGCGCCGAACAGCGCATCGACCGCCGCCGGGTCGGCCGCATCGAGCTCCGCGATTCCGCGCGACGCCTCGATCAGGCGCGGCCCCGACAGTCCGAGGCGCGCGCTCGGAAGCATCGCAACGGTGCCGGCGGCGCACGCCATCACCGACGCGCCGCCGAACACGTCACCGACGCAAAGCGCTGCCACGCGAATGCCCGCCGCGCGTGCGTCGAGCAGCGCGCGCAGCGCGCGCGCCGCCGCCAGCTCCGCGGCGTTGGCCTCGAAGAGCCGCACGCCGCCCGACGCCATCAACAGGACCACGGCGGCCGGCCGTTCGTCGACGGCGCGGCGAAACAGACCTTCGAGCGCCTGCGCATGCCGCGCGCCCAGGCTGCCTCCGACGAAGCGCTCGTCCTGCGCCGCCGCGAGCACGCGCGCACCGCCGATCGACAGCGCCGCGGTGGCGACGCCGTCATCCTCCTGCACCGCGATGCCGAAGCGCGCGAGCCACGGGCTGGCGCGGGGCGCGTCGAGCGACACGACCGAACCGGTGTCGGCGAGTGCGCCCATGCGCTCGCGAGGGCGCAGCCCGCGCAGCGGGACGTTCGAGGGAGGCTTGCCGGGGCTCACGATCGCATATGGAATAATCCCGCGACTAGCGTACATGGGGTTCCGGCGCTGCGTCCTGAGTGGCGATGATCGATTGCCGGCAACGCCTACCCGCCTCGCGATGAACGCCAACCTGTACTCGCTGTTCGAACGCCACTTCGAAGCTGCTCCTGGGGAGCCGTGCCTGCTTGTCCCCGACGGGCCTATCGTCCGCTACGAGGACTTGGCACGGCTTTCCGCGCAGATCGCGCATGCGCTCGTCCGCGCCGGCTGCACGCCGGGCGACCGGGTCGCGGTGCAGGTCGACAAGCACTGGCAGGTCGTCGCGCTCTATCTCGCCTGCCTGCGCGCCGGTCTAGTCTATCTGCCGCTCAACATCGGCTACCAGCGCTCCGAGCTCGGCCATTTCTTCGGCGACGCGACACCGCGCGTCATCGTCTGCGGACCCGAGCGCCTCGGCGTGATCGCGACGCTCGCAGGCGGCGCGACGGTGCTCACGCTCGACGCCCGCGGCGGGGAGCTTGGCGACCGTGCGCGCGACGAGCCCGGGACGTTTCCCGACGCGGTCTCGAAACCCGACGACCTGGCAGCCATCCTCTACACGTCGGGCACGACGGGCCGGTCCAAGGGCGCGATGCTGACGCATCGCAACCTCGCGTCGAACGCGACGGTGCTGGTCGAGAGCTGGGAATTCACGCGCGGCGACACGCTGCTGCACGCGCTTCCCGTCTATCACGTCCACGGGCTGTTCGTCGCGCTGCACTGCGCGCTGCTGGCGGGCGCGCGCATGCTCTGGCTGCCGAAGTTCGAGGTCGGCACCGTGCTCGAGGCGCTGCCGCGCGCGACGGTCATGATGGGCGTCCCGACGTTCTATACGCGCCTGCTCGCCGCTTCCGCGTTCACGCGCGCGAGCTGCCGCAACGTCCGCCTGTTCGTGTCGGGCTCGGCGCCACTGTTGCCCGAGACCTTCGACGACT
>JBDSLT010000052.1:0-20734 GCA_039916265.1 Casimicrobiaceae bacterium
ACGGTGTTCGAGTGGGCGAAGGATGCGCTCGGCGTGACGATCAACGAGATGTTCGGCCAGACCGAGATGAACTACATCGTCGGCAACTCGCAAGCGCTCTGGCCCGCAAAGCCGGGATCGATGGGCCGCCCCTACCCGGGACACAGGATCGCCGTGATCGACGACGACGGCCGCACCGTCGCGGACGACGAGATAGGCGACGTCGCGGTAAACCGCGTCGCACCCGACGGCAGCCGGGATCCCGTCTTCTTCCTCGGCTATTACAAGAACCCGGAAGGGACCGCGCGCAAGTTCATCGGCGACTGGTGCCGCACCGGCGATCTCGCCAAACGCGACGCCGAAGGCTACCTGTGGTACCAGGGTCGCGCCGACGACATGTTCAAGGCAGCGGGATACCGGATCGGGCCTTCGGAGATCGAGAACTGCCTCGTCAAGCATGCGGCCGTCGCGAATGCGGCCGTCGTGCCCTCGCCCGACGAAATGCGCGGCAACGTCGTCAAGGCGTTCATCGTGCTTGCGCCCGGACACGTGCCCTCCGCAGCGCTCGAGGAGGACATCCAGGCGCACGTGCGCAAGTTCCTCGCGCCCTACGAATACCCGAAGGAGATCGAGTTCCTCGACGCGTTGCCGATGACGACCACGGGCAAGGTGCAGCGCAAGGTGCTGCGCGAGCGCGAAGCGGCGCGCAAGGCGCAGGCGCGATGAATGCGCCGCGCTGAAGGAGACGAGGCCGGCGCAACCGTTCTGACGACGGCGCGGCTCGTCCTGACGCAGCTCACCGAGGACGACGCGCCGTTCATCGTGCGCCTGCTGAACGATCCCGGCTGGCTGCGCTTCATCGGCGACCGCGGCGTGCGTGACGAAGAGGACGCACGCGCGTACCTCGTGCGCGGGCCGCTCGCCATGTACGCGCGCAACGGTTTCGGCCTGTGGCGCGTCGCGCGCCGCGACGACGGTGCGCCGGTGGGCTTGTGCGGGTTGATCAAGCGCGACTCTCTGCCCGACGTCGACGTCGGATTCGCGTTCCTGCCTGCGTATCGCGGCCGGGGCTACGCCGCGGAGGCCGCGGCGGCGACGCTCGCGCTGGCGTCGACGCGCTATGGCCTCTGCCGGGTCGTCGCGATCGTCTCGCCCGACAACCTGCGCTCGATTCGGCTCCTCGAGAAGCTCGGGATGTCGCGCGAGGGGTCCTCGCCCGCCAGCGATCCCGCCGACCCGACGCTGCTCTTCGCGCTCGATCTGGGCTGAATGCAGCTCATGCCTTGGCGGTGTCGCGCTCCTTCAGCGTCCTGACGAGTTCGGCGTAGGCGCGCATCGCTTCGTCGCGCGACATTCCCGTGCGCTTCGCCCACGCGTCGTACTTCGCGCGACCCACCATGTCGAGGGCGCCGGGCCGCTCGCCGCTGACGTCGCCCGCGCTCGCCTGCTTGAAGAGCGAATAGAGCGCCAGCAACTCGTCGTTTCCCGGTGCCGATCGCAGCGTGCGCGATTCTGCGCTCGCAGCGTCGAAGGCCAGCTCGACCTGTGAAGGGCCGCTCGTCGCGGGATCGGGCGGACCGAAGAAAGCATCCTCCCGCTCGACGTCGTCGGCGAACCAGCGCACCTCGAGCAGTTTGCCGCCGTGCCACGCGCAAAGGATCGCGCCCTGCGACTCCAGCAGCTCCGTGTCGCGCCGTGCGACCAGCGTCGCGGGTACGAGCGCGATGCCGCGGTTGAACGCCGGCGTGCCGAAGGCCGTGAAGCGTGGTGCGCCTGCATCCTCGTGCGCCATCCGGCCGGCGAACGCGCCCATCGACTTGCCCGCATGCGCGCCCGCGACGCGATTGCTGCCCGGCTGCACCCACGCGAGATCCGGAATGCCGAGCCCGCGCACGCCTTGGAAGTCGCCGCGCTCGAGGCAGGCCGTCAACGCCGCGACCGCGCCCTGCAGATCCTCCGCCGTCATCCGCGGCTCGTTGGCAAGGACCGACGTAGCGCCCGGCATCGCCGCGCCGAAGAACTCGAGCACGTTGCGCGCCACGATCTCCTTGTCGTTGTCGACGCACACCATGTGATAACTGTCTTCGAGGATCACCATTCGCGCGCGTCCGCCGCCGATCTTCTCGACCAGGAAATTGGCCGAGCGCAGGCTGGTCAGCTCGTCCTCGCGCGCGTGCACGACGAGGGTGGGGCAGGTGATCTTCGGCGCGGCCTTCATCACGATCGCGCGCAGGCGGTCGACCTGCCGCAGGCATTCGAGCGGCACCCAGCGGTAGTGGAAGTTCTCGCCACGCTCGAACTTCGCCTTGACGATCGCGCGGAGCTGCTCGTTCTTGATGCCGTAGGGCTCCTCCTCCTCGATCTTCATGCGCTGGCGCAGTCCGGGCACCGCGTAGAGCAGCGGGCGCAGCTCGCGGTACCACGGCGTCGCCCAGCCATCGATGAACACCGGCGGCGCGAGCAGCACGAGGCGGCCCCTGGCGTGGCGCTCGCGCTCGGCGAGCGTCGCGGCGAGCAGCGCGCCCATACACATGCCCATCAGGTGCAGCGTCGGATGCATGTCGCGTATCTCGCGATATTTCGCGACGACCGCGCCGATCCAGTCCTCCGCGGCGACGCCGGCAAGATCCTCCGGCTTCGTGCCGTGCCCCGGCAGCGTCAGCGAGTGGGTGACGAATCCCGCATTCTTGAGCCGCTTGTGCATCGAGCCGAGATCGTACTGCGTGCCCCCGAGTCCGTGGATCAGGAACACGCCGTCCGCCGTCATCCCCGAAACAGCCGAATTAGGGTCAGAGACGATTTTCTGCGCTGGCGCTACGGTGCCGGGCGCCTCCACGTAAGTCGTCTCTGACCCTACTTTTTGGTGGGCGGTCATGACAGGCGCACGATGCCGGTGACGCGGTGGAGGCTGCCGTCGTGATCGCGAATCGCCTGCGCCTCGTCGAGCATCGCGACGGCCGTGCCGTCGGGGCGCTGGACGCGGTAGCGCAGCGCGGGCATCGCGCCGCCGTCGGCGCGCAGCGCGAACGCAGTCTGCATCGCGTCGCGCTCGTCGCCCGCAACGTGCGACAGCCAGTCGGCGAGCGTCGCGATTCGCGCCGGCGGCACGCCGACGAGCGCGGTCGTCTCGCCCGTCACCGCGAACGCGCCGCTGACCGGATCCCATTCGTACGCCAGGAGGCGATGCGCGCCGATGGCCGCCTCGAAGCGCGTGCGCCAGTCGCGCGCCTCGCGCCAGAGCCCGCGCTGACGAGCGGCGAGCCCGGCGATCAGCAGGCCCGTCAGCGCCACTGCGGCCGCATAACCCTGCACTTCGAGATTCGCCTCGCCGACGAAGCCCTCGACCGCCGCGAACGGACCGTTCCCGTGCGAGGTGTTGACCAGTGCGATCAGCGCGCCGCCCAGCGCGGCAAGCGTCGCGCCGCGCGTTCCCCAAGTCAGCGCGATCACGGCGGCGAACAGGATCGGGGGATAGGTGAGCGTCATTCCCACCGAGCCGCTCAGGCGCCCGTTGGTGCCGGGCCCGAACAGCAACTGCAGCGACCCGAGGAACAGCACGCAGGCGATCGCGCCGCCGACGAACTGCGGCATCGTCAACCCTCCGGAGCGCTTAGCGCGAAATCCGGCCCACGTGACGACGACCGGCGCAATGAGCAGCGCGCCGACGAAATTCGCGAGCGCCCATACGTAGAACGTCGCGAGGACGCCGGCGCCGCCGGCCACGGCCGTCCACGCCGCGCCGAGCGCACCGCCGACGAGCGCCATCGCCATCGCGCCGACGATCAGCGCCGCGACCTCGCGCGGCCGTTCGAGGGTCAGCGGGATCGGCGCGACCTGGTGCGCCGCCCAAGCGCCCGCAAGCACGGACAGCACCTCGATCCCCGCATAGCCGCCCGCCCACGCGATCTTGCCGGGATCGATCACCCATGAGAACAGCGCGGCGCCCAGGGCCGCGCCGATGAGCACGGGCAGCCAGCGTGCGCGCGCGACGACGAGCAGCACGCCGAGCGTGAGCGGCGTTGCCAGCCAGACGCTCCAGGCGTCGGTCGCCTCGTGCGTGAGCAGCGACGACAGCTTGGCGAGCGCCATGTAGCTGATGGCGACGACGAGGGCGAGAACGGGTGAAGACAAGGTGGAGACTCCCGGCTAGCGACGAATCGATCGAGCTTGCCGGAGGCGTGCACCCAGGTCAATCACGGCGCCGCCTTGCTCCCGACGGTTCATGCGGCGCGCCGGACCCGCTCGAGGAACGAGCGATGCGTCAGGACCCACGCGATCGCCGGCGCAACGGCGGGCAGGATCAGCGAGCCGAACTGGAACGCGAACGCGATGAACTCCCGCTGCACGGCCGTGAAGCCCGTCTGCGACACCACCTGCGGCGGCGCGGTGATCCCTACGTTCTTGAGGAAATCGGCGACCACGCCCCATGCGATCGCCGGCAGCAACGCCACGTAGCCGATCGCCAGCGCGCGCGGCCAGTGCGGCTCGCGCGCCGCGAGCGTGAGCGCGGCGAACATCGGCAGACCGAACGAGTACAGCAGCGCGTTGACCTCGACGGTGACCACAGCGCCTGCGATTGCCTGGCCGGGCTTCAGCGAGGTCGTGAAGGCCACGACGGCGGCATGCTGATCCACCGCGCGCACGAGATCACCGAAACCCACACGTGTGACCAGTTCCGACAGCAGCGTTGCGGGCCACAGGATGATCGGCGCTGCGAAATACCAGACGACGAACGTCACCGGCAGCCACGCCAGCACCGCGAGCACGAAGCGCGCGAGCGGCGAGAGCCCGGCGAGACGCTTCACGCCGCGGCAGGCGCGCTCGTCGGCGGCGGCCCGGCCCCGGTGTCGCCGCGGCCCGGCGGCAGCGTGCGCACCCAGACGAGCCAGACGATCAGCACGTCGAGCATGATCAGCGCCTGCCAGACGTAGAGGTGCGCCCACTCGAACGCGTCGCGATTCCACTGGCCGAGGTAGAACAGGCTGATCACGCGCACGACGTTCAACGCCTGCACCGCGACGAAGCCTGCGGCGAGCCCGACGAGCTTGTGCTTCCACGGCGCAGGAAAGGCGAGCATCGCCGCAACGAGGACGATCGTCGCCTCGACGCCGTTGCAGCCCGCCTCGATCGACACGGCAAAGCCGTTGGCCGTCGACGCGATCACCTTCCCTGTGGCGGTCACGCCCGAATCGAACAGCGTGACCAGCCACGCCGAGATTCGCGCAAGCGCCATCGTCCACGGCTCGACCGCCCAGCGCTGCACCCACGGCGTCAGCTCGAGCCCGAAGAGCAGCGCGAGCAGGACCAGGAAGACGACGAAAAAGCGAATCATTCCGATGGTTCCGCGGACCGGTCGGTCGACCGCGTCAAGCGCGCGACAACGGAGGGTTGCGCGCGAAGTAGCGCCGGACGCCCGCCGCGATCGCCTCCGCGAAGCGCTGCTGGTAACGGTCGCTGCGCAGCATCCGCTCCTCGTCGGGATTCGAGATGAACGCCGTCTCGATGAGAATCGACGGGATGTCGGGCGCCTTCAGCACGGCGAATCCCGCCTGCTCGACCGACGCCTTGTGCAGCGTGTTCTGCGTCGCGATGCCTTCCAGCACCTGCCGGCCCACCTTGAGGCTGTCGTTGATCTGCGCCGTCTGCGAGAGATCGAGGAGCGTACGCGCCAGCACCGGGTCCCTGGGGTCGAGGTTGACGCCGCCGATCAGGTCCGACTCGTTCTCCTTTTGCGCGAGCCAGCGCGCGGCGGCACTCGTGGCGCCGTGCTCGGAGAGCGCGAACACCGACGAGCCGCGCGCGTTCGGCTCGCGGAACGCATCGGCGTGGATGGAAATGAACAGGTCCGCCTGCACTCGGCGCGCCTTCTGGACACGCGCGCGAAGCGGCACGAAATAATCGTCGTCGCGCGTCAGCATCGCGCGCATGCCGGGCTCGGCGTCGAAGATCGCCTTCAGCTTGCGGGCGATGGCAAGCGTGACGTGCTTCTCGTACGTTCCGCGGCGGCCGATGGCGCCGGGATCCTCGCCGCCGTGACCGGGATCGATGGCGATGGTGATGCGCCGCGCGGGCGCAGGAGGTGCGTTCCTTTTCGCGACATTCGTCAGCGGTGCCGCTTGCGCAACAGGCGCCGGCCCGGGCGCTGCCGGAGGCGAAGCTTTGGGTTCCAGGGCGACGGCCGGCTTGCGCTCAGCCGGCGCGCGGCTCGGTGATGCCTGCGCTGCTGCCGACGGCGCTGTTGACGCTACCGGTGCCTTTGCCAGCGCTGTTGGCGGCGCTGCTGCCGGCAGCGCCGGTGTCGCCTGATTCGCGGCGGGCGGACTCACCGGCGGCGCCGCTCGGCGCGATTCGCTTTCGAGGAGCGCCATCAGCGGATCTAGCGGCACCTGCGGATACAGGTCGACGACGAGCCGGTACCCGAACTCGGCCACCGGCTTCAACGTGAACACCTGCGGATTGACCTCGCTTTTGACGTCGAGGACGACGCGCTGGAAGCCGCCCGACGGCGGCCCGATGCGAATCGATGCGATATACGGGTCGCTGCGCTGCACGCGCTCGGCGAGCCGGCCGAGTTCCTGCATCGCATCGACCCGCGCGAGGTCGAGCACGACGCGGTCGGGTTGCTTCAGGAGCACGAGCTGATACTCGATCGGCGCCGGGGATTCGAGTATCAGCCGCGTGTATTCCTGCGCGGGCCAAAGCCGCGCGGAGGCGATCTGCAGAACGGCGCCCTGCGCGATCCCCGCGGACAGCGGCATCGCAGGGACGACGAGCCACGACAGCGCGCGGCGACGCGGAAGCGAAACGCCAGTCACTCCGGCGGCGCTGGAAAGGCGAGCGCGATCGCTTCGACGCATCGTCTACCGCGCTCGGTGCATGCCTGCGCAGTCAGCACGCGACCCCACGCGTGCTCTGCGATGACCAGCGCGAGCGCAAGGTCCGCGGGCGGGAGCCGCTCGGCGACACGCGCCGGCCACTCGATCAGGCAGACGGCGTCGTCGCGGAAGCATTCGGCCAGCCCTGCGGTGTCCCATTCGTCGAGATTTGCGAAGCGATAAAAATCAATGTGATAGAAGTATAAGCTCGACGCACGATAATGTTCAACCAAAGCATAGGTGGGACTCTTGATCGCGCCCTCGACACCGCGCGCGCGCAACACGCCCCGCACCAGCGTCGTCTTGCCGGCGCCGAGGTCGCCCGACAAGGTCACCACCATGCCGCCCTGGAGCGTCGCGGCAAGCGCCGCGCCCGCCCGCGCCGTCGCGCTCGCGTCGCGCAACTCGACGATCGCCGCGCGCGGCGCGTTCGCGTCGCTCGACTGCGCTACGCTACCGCGCATGAACGCACTACCGCAGGACGACACGGCAGCACCGGCACGTGACTGGCCGGCGCTCGCGCGCGACATCGTTGCCTGGGGCCGCGAGATCGGCTTCGACGCGATCGGCATCGCCGGCGTCGATCTCGCGGACGAGGAAGTGCGCCTGATGAACTGGCTGGCCGCGGGACGTCATGGCGAGATGGATTATATGGCGCGCCACGGCACGACCCGCGCGCGGCCCGCCGACCTCGTGCCGGGTACCGTGCGCGTCATCAGCGCGCGAATGGATTACCTGCCCGGCAACGCGCGCGACGCCGCCGACACACTCGCGGATCCGCGCCGCGCCTACATCGCCCGCTACGCGCTCGGCCGCGATTACCATAAGGTGATGCGTGGGCGGCTTGCGAAGCTGGCAGCGCGCATCGGCGAATCCACAGGCGCGTTCGGCTACCGCGTCTTCACCGACAGCGCGCCGGTGCTCGAAGTGGCGCTCGCCGCGCGCGCGGGACTCGGCTGGCGTGGCAAGCACACGCTGCTGCTCACGCGCGAGACCGGCTCGTACTTCTTCCTGGGCGAGATCTACACCGACCTGCCGCTGCCGCCCACGCCTGCCGCCGTCGATCATTGCGGCACGTGCAACCGCTGCATCGCGGCGTGCCCGACAGGCGCTATCGTCGCCCCCTACGAGCTCGATGCGCGCCGCTGCATCTCCTACCTGACCATCGAGCTCGCCGGCAGCATCCCGGTGCCGCTGCGACCGCTGATCGGCAATCGCGTGTACGGCTGCGACGATTGCCAGATCGCCTGCCCGTGGAACCGCTTCGCGCAGCCGGCGACCGCGGCCGATTTCGACGCCGTCCGCAACGGACTCGACGACGCCAGCCTGGTCGAGCTGTTTGCATGGACGGCCGCGCAGTTCGACGAGCGGATGCGCGGCAGCGCGATCCGGCGCATCGGCTACGAGCGCTGGCTGCGCAACCTCGCCGTCGGCCTCGGCAACGCGCCGCGCGACCCGGCGATCGTCGCTGCGCTCGAAGCGCGCGCCGACGACCCTTCGCCGCTCGTGCGCGAGCACGTCGCGTGGGCGCTGGACCGTCATCGGGGACGCGCGCCGCCGACGTGACGGCTCGAGGCGCCGCAAGTCAGCGCGCCGATCGTTCAGCGAACGAGCTGATTCATCGACACGATCGGCAGCATCACCGCCAGCACCAGCACGAGCACGATCGCGCCCATCAGCACGATCAGCACCGGCTGGATCAGCGCCGTGACCCACACGAGACGCCGCTCGGCTTCGCGCTCCAGCTCGCCGGCGGCGCGCTCCAGCATCGGCGCCAGCGAGCCGCTCTGCTCGCCGTTGGCGACGAGGTGGATCAGGACCGGCGGGAAGACCTTCTGTTCCTTCAGCGCCCGCGATAGCGTCACGCCCTCGCGCACCAGCGCGCCTGCCGCGCGGGCCGCCCGGGCCAGCGGCAACATGCGCACGACATCGTGCGCGGCCTCCAGCGAGCGCAGGAGCGGCGCGCCGCTGCCGACGAGGATCGCCAGCGTGCTCGCGAAGCGCGCGGTATCGAGGCTGCGCAGCAAGCGTCCGACGCCCGGTAGCCGCAACGCCCAGGCGTGCCAGCGCGCGCGAAACGCCGGACGGCGATCGGCGACGCCGAAGGCCACCACGCCTGCCGCCAGCGCCGCCAGCCAGAACCCTCCGGTCGCGCGAAAGAATTCGGAAGTCGCGATCAGCGCACGCGTCAGCCACGGCAGCGTCTGGCGGCTTTGCTGGTAGACGGCGACGACCTGCGGCACGACGTAGGTGAGCAGCACGACGATGACGCAAAGCGCGATCAGCGTGACAAGCATCGGGTAGATGAGCGCGGTGCTGAACTTCTGGCGCAGCACCGCGCGCGCCTCGAGATAATCGGCGAGGCGCGCGAGCACGTCGGGCAGCCGACCCGATTCGCTGCCGGCGGCCACGAGACCGCGATAGAGCGGCACGAACGTCCGCGGGAAACGCGCCATAGCCGCGGGGAGCGATTCGCCGGTCGCGATATGGTTGCCCAGCGCGGAGACGATCCGCTCCGCGCGCGCGTCGTCCGCCTGCTCGGCGACCGCAGCGAGCGCCTGGTCGAGCGGCATGCCCGATTGGGCCAGCGTCGCGAGCTGGCGCGTCAGGAGCGCGACCTGCTCGGGCGGAAGTCGCAGATGCGCGAGCGGATCGCCGCGATCGGGCGCCGCTTCGACGGCGGTCGGCGTCAGGCCGTCGGCGCGCAGCCGATCGCGCGCCGCGCGTGCCGACGCGGCATCCAATTGGCCGCGCCGCACCCTGCCTTGCGCGTCGACCGCTTCCCAGCGATAGCTTGCACGATCCCGCCGATGCACGCCTTGCGGCCCGCCCGCCCCTCCTTCCGGAACGCGCGCGCCCTCGCGGGGTCCCGCGTCGCTCATTGATCGCGGGTGACCCGCATCAATTCGGCGAGCGCCGTCGTCCCCTGCTCGATCCAGCGACCGCCGTCGACGCGCAGCGAGCGCATGCCGGCGTGCAGCGCCGCGTCGCGAAGCGCGGGCTCGCTGGCGCCGTCGTGGATCATGCGGCGCATCGCGTCGTCGACGATCAGGAGCTCGTAGATGCCGGTGCGGCCGCGGTAGCCGCTGTCGTTGCACTGGACGCAGCCGGGTGCCGTCCAGAGCGCCATGGCCGCTGGCAAGCCCATGCCGGCCACGATCTTCGACTCGCCGGCGCTGGGCGGCGCCGCAGCACGGCACGCGGGACACAGCGTGCGCACCAGACGCTGCGCGAGAACGCCGAGCAGGCTCGACGCCAGCAGGTACGGCTCGACACCCATGTCGGCGAGTCGGGTGACCGCACTCGCCGCGTCGTTGGTGTGCAGCGTGGCGAGCACGAGGTGGCCGGTGAGCGACGCCTGCACGGCGATCTGCGCCGTCTCGAGGTCACGGATCTCGCCGATCATGATCACGTCGGGATCCTGCCGCAGGATCGCGCGAAGCGCCCGCGAAAAGTCGAGGTCGATGCGCGGATTCACCTGCGTCTGCGCAACGCCGTCGAGCGCGTACTCGATCGGGTCCTCGACGGTCATCATGTTGGTCGTGCCGCGCGGCAGGCGCGACAGCGCGGCGTAAAGCGTCGTCGTCTTGCCCGAGCCCGTCGGCCCCGTGACGAGCACGATGCCGTGCGGCTCGCGGATCAGGCGGTCGATCGCGACGAGCGTGTCGGCGCCCATGCCCAGCGTGGCGAGGTCGAGGCGCGCCGAATCCTTGTCGAGCAGCCGCAGCACGACGCGCTCGCCCGCGCCGGTCGGCAGCGTGGACACGCGCACGTCGACCTGCTTGTCGCCGAGCTTGAGCGCGATGCGCCCGTCCTGCGGCATGCGCTTCTCCGCGATGTCGAGGCTCGCCATGATCTTCAGGCGCGACACGATCGCCGCATGCAACGCGCGGGGCGGCTCGATCACGTCGCGCAGCACGCCGTCGACCCGAAAGCGCACGACCGAGCGCGCTTCGTAGGGCTCGAAATGCAGGTCCGACGCGCGCTCGCGCAGCGCCTGCAGCAGGAGCGCGTTGATCATGCGGATCACCGGCGCCTGCGTGCCCGAGTCGAGCAGATCCTCCGCCTGCGGCAGCTCCTGCAGCAGGCGCGCCAGGTCGTCGCTGCGCGCGCCGTCGCCGTTCCAGACGATCGCGCCGGCGTTGCCCTGGTTGTACGCGCGCGCCAGCTCGGCGGCGAAAGCATCCGCCGCGACGGCGCGCGTGACCAGCGGACATTCGAGCACGCGTCTCGCTTCGGCGATGCCGTCGACCGTCGCATCGGGCCGCAGCAGCACGACGATCGCGTCGCCGTCGCGCGCATAGGCGAGCACCCCGTGTGCCTGCGCAAAGCCGTAGGGGATGCGCGCCGCGATGGCGGGATCGAGCACGGCGGCGGAAACGGCGGCAGTCATCGGGAAGGGATGACGAACGCGAAGCGTTCGCGCTAGCGCGCGGGCGGCGCGGCGGGTGCGGGGGGCGGCACGGGAACGGCGCCCTGCGAGCCCGGCATCGACGGCGTGCGCGGCACTTCCGGGAAAGTCGGATCGTCCCAGAACAGCCGCGGCTGCGGCCGGTCGCGCTCCTGCTCGCCGCGCAGGTAGTCGTAGCGCTCGGAGGTGATCTCGCGCCCTGTCGCCGACGTGCGGATCACCGTCGGCTTGAGGAACACGAGGAGGTTGGTCTTCGAGCGCGTGCGCGTGTCGTAGCGGAAGAGCTGTCCGATGCCCTGCACGTCGCCGAGCCCCGGCACCTTGTCGGTCGTGTCGGTGAACGTGTCCTGGATGAGCCCGCCCAGCACGATGATCTGCTGATCGTCGACGACGACCGACGATTCGAGCGAGCGCTTCGACAGCGTGGGTCCGAGCGAGTTGGTGCCGCTGCCGCTGCTGCCGGTCGCGACGGTGTCCTGCACACGGGAGACTTCCTGGTAGAGCGACATCCGCACCGTCCCGCCCTCGGTGATCTGCGGCTTGACGCGCAGCAGGATGCCGACGTCGCGGCGCTCGATCGTCTGGAACGGCTGCACGGTCGACGACGAGCCCGTCGTCGAGTACTGGCCGGTAACCAGCGGGACGTTCTGCCCGACCACGATGCGCGCCTCCTCGTTGTCGAGCGTGAGGAGCGTGGGCGTCGACAGGATGTTCGCCTTGGCGTCGCTGGAGAGCGCGCGGATCAACAGGCCGAGGTTGCTGATGATGCCGAGGCCCGGAATCGTGATCGAGCCGTTGATGATCCCGAGGTTGAGGCCCTGCCCGAGGCTGCCGAGGTTGACCGATGCGTCGATGATGTTGTTGCCGCCGCCGCGCACGCCGAAGTTCGTGCCGCCGATCCCCTGGATTCCGGTGCGCCGGGGGTCGGCGCCGGTGAGGATCTGCCACTGCACGCCGAACTCGGCGGCGCGGTCGGCCGTTACCTCGACGATCAGCGCCTCGACGTACACCTGCGCGCGGCGCACGTCGAGCTTCTCGATGATCGCGCGCAGGTTGTTGTAGACGGGCTCGGGCGCCATGATGATGAGCGCGTTGTTGCCGACGTCGGCCTGGATGGTCGCACCACCCGCCTGCACGGCGGACGAGGACGCCGGAGAGGCCGTCGTCGACAGCGGCGTCGTGGCGGCCGGCGACGCCGCCGATGCGGCGCCGGTCGAAGCCGCCGTGATGATCGGCGCGACTGCGGCGGGCGCGCGCTCGCCGCTGCTGCCGCCGCCGTACAAGCCGCGCAGCGTCTCCGCGACGCGCGACGCGTCGGCGTTGCGCAGATACACGATGAACAGGTTGCCACCCGCGCGCTGCGGCGTGTCGAGCTGCACGATCAGCGAGCGGGCGCGCGCCGCGCGCACCGGATTGTCGGAACGGATGAGCACGCTGTTGGAGCGCGGATCGGCGACCAGCGTCACGCGCTGCGAGGTGTCCGGCGCGCCCGCGGGGCCCGTCGGCGCATCACTGAACGAGCGGTTGACGAGCGCCACGACGTCGAGCGCCGACGCGTTCTTCAGCGTTACGAGCAGCGGCTCGGCGGCGGGCGGCGCGTTGTCGAGCGACGCGATGATCCGCTCGATGCGCCGCAGATTGTCGACGTAGTCGGTGATGACGAGCGCGTTGCTCGCGGGAAACGCGGCAATCGTGTTGTTGGGCGAGATGAGCGGGCGCAGCACCGTGACGAGCTGTGCCGCCGACTCGTTGCGCAGCGTGATGACCTGCGTCACCAGGCGATCGCCGCCGCCCGCGGCGGAACCGCGACCAACCGGTCCGCCCTGCAGCTTGGCGTCGGCCTCGGGAACGATCTTGACGAGGCCGTCGCCCTCGATCGCCGTGAATCCCTGCAGCCGCAGCGCGGAGAGAAGCGTCGGATAGACGAGGCTCTTGGGCACCGGCCGCGCCGACACGATGTTGATCGTGCCTTTCACTTTGGGGTCGAGGACGAAGTTGCGACCGGTGATCTCGGACACGGCCTTCACGACCGCTTCGATGTCCGCGTTGACGAAGTTGAGCGTTACCGTGTCGGCGTCCTGCGCCAGCACCGGGCGGACCAGCGCGGTGGCGGCCACGACGGCGAAGGCGAGCCGGACGGCCAGGCAGCGGAGGCGGGAAACGGGTCCCATGGGGGTCCCGGCGGAGACAGGTCGATACCGGGAGGCGGGAGGCGGATCTGCGCGGACGACGGCGATCTCCAGAAGGGCGCGAATGCTCGGTACCGCGGGTCGAAAAAGTCGCGGTCGATGATAGCATGGGGTCGGCGCGAGACCGCCGGGCGTGCCCTCCGGCCGCGCGCCGGTGTTGCGGCGGCGCCAGCGCCCGAATCCAAACCTCGTTCGCGGCGCATCCAAGGGGCATGAACCCAGTGGGAGTCCCCATGAATCGCCGCCTTTCCGCCGCCACCCGCAAAGTCGTGCTGGGCACGGCCTTCGTTGCCGCGCTGGCAGCCGGGCTGTTTCCGCATTCGACGCTGGTCGGTGCGGCACCTCCGCAAGCGCCGATGCTCGTCCAGGCGGCCGACGGCATGGCCGGCGCCGCCGATGCGGCGTCCCCCGATGCGGCCAAGGCCCCCGAGCACGCGCCGGATGCCGACGCCGAAGCGCGCAGCGGCGACCGCACGGGAACCGACGTCACGATCGACCGCCACGGCATCCGCGTCGACAAGGGCCGCAAGCACGTCACCGTGCAGGGCTTCGGCGGCGACCGCGAGTACGACTCCTTCGAGAGCTTCGTCCAGGATGCGCCCTGGCTCGCCGGCCTCGTCTTCCTCGTGGTCCTGATGGTGTTCCTCGTGCCCTTGCTCATCATCGTGCTGCTCATCTGGTACAAGCTGCGCAAGAACCGCATGCAAAACGAGACGATGCTTAAGCTGGCCGAAAAAGGCGTCGTTCCGCCGGCCGAGGCGATGGCGGCACTCGATGCCAGCGGCGTGCCCAGCGGGCCGACGACCGCGCCGCTGTACGAGCAGGCGAAGCAGATCCGACAGCGCGCGGTGGCGTCCGATCTGCGCAAGGGCGTGATCATGCTGGCGGCGGGACTCGCGCTGTCGCTCTGGTCGATCCTCGAAGACGGCTCGGCCAACTCGGTCGGAATGGTCCTGCTGTTCGTCGGGATCGGCTATTGCGTGCTGTGGTTCGTCGAGGACCGCAGCTCGGGGCCACGCGCAGGCGGCTCGCTGCCGCCACCACCGGGTGGAGCCTGACGGTTGAACGCGGATGTCCGCACCGGCGGTAACCGACGCGCAACTGATCGCCCGCTGCCTCGTCGGAGACGATCGCCACGCATTCGCCGAGCTGGTCAGGCGCCATCAGTCGGCCGTGCGCGGGTGTTTGCGCAGGCTGACGGCAGGCGATGCCGCGCTGTCCGACGACCTCTCTCAGGAAGCCTTCGTGCTGGCCTGGCGAAACCTGAAGTCGTTCCGCCAGGAAGCCCGGTTCTCGACCTGGCTCTACCGGATAGCGACGAACTGCTGGCTGATGCACGCGCGCAAGCGCAAGGAAGAGCTGCTGGGTGACCGCGCCGACGCGATCGCCGACGACGACGACATGCCGCATCTGACCGAAACCACGCTTGACCACGCGCATGCCGCCTCGCTCAAGGTAGACCTCGAGCGCGCGATGCGCGTGCTGTCCGCGCCGGAGCGTGCAGCAATCGTCCAGTGCTACCATAATGACCTGTCCCACGAGGAGGCTGCGTACGTCCTCGGCATTCCCGTGGGCACGGTGAAGACCCACGTTCTGCGCGCCAAGCAGAAGCTCAAGCAGGCGATGGCTGCGTGGAATCCTCGGGAAGGCACGGCGTGAGCGACGAGCGCGACGCAATTCGCAGCGGCAGGGTCGCTGCCGGCGACGGCACGGTCGCGACGGCGGACTGGCTCGACAGCCTGCTCGCGGACGACGCGCGCGAGCACGCCGGCGATTACCTCGCAGACGACGGCTTCAGCGCGCGCATCATGGCTGCGCTGCCCACGCCCGCCGAGGTCCCCGCGTGGCGCAGGCCGGCGGTGACGGCGCTCTGGGGTGTCGCGATCGTCGGGCTCGCGTTCGCGCTTCCCGGGGCGGCGGTCGACGTCGCCCGCGAAGCGTTCAAGCTCTTTTCCGCCAAGCCGTTCTCGCTGTCCGAGGTCGCCGCCGTCCTCGCGGTCGCCGGACTCGGGACCTGGAGCAGCGCCTACTACGCCTGGAAGCGGGTTTAAGTCCGGCGCGCGCTATTCGTCCTTCAGCGCGAAGTTGATCTCCACCGACGCCTGATACTTCGTGCCGTCCGCAGAGCACTTCCACGAGGTCAGCGTGTCCTTCACGACGCGGTCGAACACGTTGCGCGGCTCGGAGTTGACGATGCGAACGTCGGTGACGTTGCCCTTCTCGTCGATGCTGAGGATCGCGTCGACCTTGCCGCGCTCGATGCGCGCGCGAACCGCCTCGCGCGGGAACGACGGCTTCTCGGCGACCGGGCAGGACACGCCCTGGCGCACCGCCGGCTTAGCCGGTGGCGCGGGCGGCGCGGGCGGCGCAGCGACGACCGGCGGCGGCGGCGCGATCACCACGGGCTCCGTCGGCGCGACGATCGTCGGCGCGGAGATCACCGGCTCGGCGGGCGCGACCGGCGGCGGAATATCCGGCGGCGGCACGTAAGGCTGCACCGGAACCTGGACCTTTGGCGGCTCGATCCGCTTGGGCGGCGGCGGCGGCGGCGGCGGCGGCGGGGGGAGCTTGATTTCCTCGATGATCGTGGCGTTGAGCGGCTTCTTGATCACCTGGATCGCCTTGTTGGCGAGCCCGGTGAGAAGCAGCCAGATCACCAGCGCGTGCACGAGGACCACGAAGCCGATCCCGATCACGTGCCGCGCGGGGTCTCTCTGTCGTTTTGCGAAATTCATATGCGTTTCGACTCCGATGCCGCGCGGGATCGCCGCGCGGCAAGGCAAGCGCGCGCGACGCGCTACTCGATGAACTGCTCGCTGCCGACGATCCCGATCTTGGTGAGACCCAGCCGCTGCGACGACGCCATCACGCCGGCCACGACCTCGTACTTGGCGGACTTGTCCGGCCGCAGGTGCAACTCGGGCTGCGGCTGGGTCTGCGACGCGGTCTTGAGCCGCTCCTCGAGCTCGGCGCGCGTCGCCAGCCACTCGCCGTTCCAGTAGACGCGGCTTTGCGGATCGACGTCGATCTTCACCACCTGCGGCAGCACCAGCGGCGGCGGCGGATTGCCGACCGGCATGTTGAGGTTGACCGAATGCAGCTGGATGGGGATCGTGATGATCAGCATCACGAGGAGCACCAGCATGACGTCGATCAGCGGCGTCGTGTTGATGTCCATCATGACGTCCGGGTCGCCCGATCCGCTCGAACCCACGTTCATTGACATTGCGATTCCTTGGTGTGCTCCCGCGGGGGCGACGGCGTCAGCCGCCGCTCCGCGGCGGAGGCTCGGTGATGAAGCCCACTTTGGCGATGCCGGCGCGCTGCGCGGCGTAGATCACGCGCCCGACGCCCTCGTAGTTCGCCGCGCCGTCGCCGCGGATCTGCACTTCCGGCTGCGGATTCAGCACCGCGATCTTCTTCAGGCGGTCGATCAGCGACTGCGTCGACCTCATCTCCAGGTCGTTCCAGTAGATGCGCGCGTTCGCGTCGACGGAGATGACGATGTTCTCCGGCTTGGTCTCGCGGACCTCGTTGCGCTCCTTGGGAAGCTGGACGGGAATGCTGTTGCGGACGACCGGCACCGTGATCAGGAAGATGATGAGCAGCACGAGCATCACGTCCACCAGCGGTGTCGTGTTGATCGCCGACAAGGTCTCCGGCTCGTCCTCAGGGCTCCCCGCGCCGACGTTCATCGCCATGACTCAGGCCTTCGCGGCAGCGGGATGGGGGGACGACAGCAGCACGGCGTGAAGCTCGGCGCCGAAGCCGCGGACCGTTTCCATGACTCTCTTGTTGCGCCGGATGAGCCAGTTGTAGCCGAGCACCGCCGGCACGGCGACGGCGAGGCCGATCGCCGTCATGATCAGCGCTTCGCCGACGGGACCCGCGACCTTGTCGATCGATGCCTGGCCGGCGATGCCGATGGCCGTCAGCGCGTGGTAGATCCCCCACACGGTGCCGAACAGCCCCACGAACGGCGCCGTGGACCCGACGGTGGCGAGGAAGGCGAGGCCGTCCTGCGTGCGGCTGTTGACGTTGTCGATCGCGCGCTGGATCGACATGCTGATCCAGGTGTTGAGGTCGACGGCGCCGAGCAGGCCGTCGTGCTTCTGGGTGGCCTCCAGCCCGGACTCGGCGATGAAGCGGAACGGGCTGCCGCTCTTGAGCGATTCCGCGCCCTGGCGAACCGACGGCGCCGCCCAGAACTTCTTCTCGGCGGCCTTCGCCTGGCGATTCATCCGCGACTGCTCGTAGACCTTCGTGATGATGATGTACCAGCTCCCCATCGACATGATCACGAGGATCAGCAGCGTCGTCTTGGCGACCCAGTCGCCGCCTTTCCACAGCGCTTCGAGGCCGTAGGGATTGTCGACGATTTCCGGCGCCGGGCCGGCTTTGGCGACCGTTGCAGGCGCTGCGACGGGCGCGGGCGCGGTCTCGGCGGGCGCGGCCGGCGTGGCGGAAGGGGTGCCGGCGGGCGCCGCCGACGGCGCAGGCGTTTGGGCCAGCGAGGCCGGGGCGACGAAGGACGCGGGGACCGCGACCAGCAGGACCGCCGCCAGCATGGCCAAACGGGACATTTTCAGCATGGTGTCTCCAGACAAGGGGGGGCTCATGAGGAATTTCTGACCAACGGGTTAGCGCAATCCCTCGGCATGAACGGGGTCCGCACGGGCAATTCTTAAATGCGGCCAGCAACGGAAGGCCGCGGGATTCTACACAAACGCACCGAAAAATCCACTCCGAAATTGGCCAAAGCGCCCCGGGAAGTGCCCCGGGGTATGCCGCATTGCAACAAACTGCGCGCTCGTCTGGTCGCGCCCGGCGTACGTCTGTCCTTCCGTGCGGCCGATCACGCCTGCAGTGCTTTCGCTCCGCCAATCCGCGGCTTCGTCGCATGCGTCTTGCTGCTGTCATCGCGCGCACCTACGCTTCATCCAACACGGACCAAAGGAACGTCCGCGTCGAAGCGACAAGCGCGAATCCGACCGAACGGCTGAGCGCATCCAATCGACGAGCAGCCTTTCGACACACCACACGGAGAATGCCATGAAGCACTATGAAAATCCGCCACCGCGCGCCCTGTTCGTCATCGCGGCCGTCATACTGACGGCGCTCTCGATCGGGCTGTTCGCTGTCGTGCCCGCGCACACGGGGCCGAGTGCACGCACGCTGCAGATCGCCAGTGCTGCGGCGCGCACGCAGGCAGGACCGGCGATTGCGACGCCCGCGCAGATTCGCTACATCGAGCCGGTCTATGTCGTCGCGCAGCGAACGCCGAAGGTCCTTTCGGCGCGCGAGCGCGAGACGCCTGTCAAGCGCGGCGATCAAGGCTGATCGTTGATACGCATTGAAGACGCGCGAAAAAAACGGAGGGTCCGAAGACCCCCCGTAGGAGAGACAGGCAACTGATGGTCGACGCGCTTTCGGTTACTTCCCGAAGGCGTACTCGACGCGGCCGTAGACGAAGCGGGCGCGCGGATCGTAGTACGACGGATCGTAGCCGGACTGGAACGTGTTGTTCTGGTTGGAGAACGGCGGGTTCGTGTCGAGCACGTTCTTGACGCCCAGAGAGAGCTTCAACCCCTTGAAGCCCGTGTACGAGCCCTGCAGGTCCCACAGGCTCAGCGAGCTCACGCGACGCAGATCGTCGTTGAGGTTGGTGTTCACGTCGATGTAGCCCGACTGATACGTGTTGCCGAGCGTCGCCGTCCACGGGCCGTAATCCCAGTTGAACGCCAGGTAGTGCTTCCAGCGCGGCGTGATGCCGGTCACCGTTGCCTGGTAGGCGTTGGACACGAAACCCGCGAAGCTGCCGTCGATCTGCTGGACGTCGTACTTCACGTAGTACGTGCCGCTCAACTGCGAGCTGAACCGCCCTACCGCCGTCGGCGGAAGCTTGGCGCGCAGGTCGACGTCGATGCCCTGGATCTTCACCTTGCCGAGGTTGAGGAAGCGCTGGTCGATGGTGAGAATGCGACCCGGCAGGTTGGGATTCGTCGAATCCGGCGGCGCGCGGGTGACGAGATAGCCGAACTGGGCAAGGTCGTCGAGGATCGTGCCCGGCGTGACGCCGTTGGAGAACAGGTTGCTCAGCTCGATGTTGAAGTAGTCGGCGCCGGCCGAAAAGCCCGCGGTCGGCTCCCACAACGCGCCCACCTGCCACTGGTTGGACTTCTGCGGTTGCAGTGCCGGGTTGCCGCCGAAGACCACGCCGAACTGCGTGTCGCAGTCGTTCGAGTCGCCGGTGACCGGGCAGCGGACCGGGTCGGTCAGGCCCGGCGAACTGACGCCGCTGGTCTGCAGGCCGAAGAGCTGCGTCAGGCTCGGTGCGACGAAGCCCGTACCCCACGATCCGCGCAACAGCAGCGACTGGACGGGATTCCAGCGCAGCGAGAACTTGGGGTTGGTCGTGCTGCCGAAGTCGCTGTAGTGGTCGTAGCGGACCGCCGCAGTCGCCTCGAGGTTCCTGACGATCGGGACGTTGAACTCGACGAACGCCGCCTCATCGCGACGCGATGCGCTCACCGGCAGGAAGTTGCCGCCGAAACCGGTGACGTCGCCCAAGGCGAGCGCGGGATTCGGGTCCTGCGTCAGCTCTTCCTTGCGCAGCTCGAAGCCCACCGCGAAGCCCAGCGGGCCGGCCGGAAGGTTGTAGATGTCCGACGACGCCTTGCCCTGCACGCCGTAATTCTTCGACGTCCCCTTGAAGGTGTCTTCGCGGAACTGCGCAGCGTCTACCAATGCCGAGACCGCCGGCGTGTTCGGCCCGAACACGTTCACGACGCCGCTGCTCAAAAGCGGCAGGATGCGCGAGTATTGAACGAAGCCGTTGTTGACGTGGTCGGTCGTCGTTCCTTCACCGTAGAAGCCGTTGAAGTCGATGTCCCAGTTCTTCCACGCGCCCTTGACGCCGGCCACACCCTGCCAGCCGTCGTTGGTATCGGTCGTGTCGCGGTTGCCGCACTCGACGCAGCGGTAGCGCACATTGAGCGGCTGCCCGTTGACGCCGGCGGCGATCGCCTGTGCCGTGGGGTAGAACGGGCTTGTCGGGGGCAGCGAGATGTTCGCCGGGATATCGCCGTTCGGACCGTAGAAGAACTGGTCGGAGATCGGCGTCGGCTGGATGATGAAGCGCGTCTCGGCCCTGGAATAGAAGCCGTTGGCGTAGAGCTGCCAGTCCGGGTTGAGCTGGAAGCGGCCCGACCCATAGACGCTCGTGATCTTCTGGTCCGGAAGGCTTTCGACGCCCGGATACGGCGACGGGTCGAAGCGGC
>JBDSLT010000053.1:0-3157 GCA_039916265.1 Casimicrobiaceae bacterium
ATCCGCGACACCGACGGATAGCGCGTGATGTCCTCCATCGTCAGCACGCGCGGCGCGCGCACGAGGCCGTGAATCATCAGTCGGTGCTGGTGCGGGTCGATCTCCGGCACGCCGGCGTGATGGCGCTCGAAATGGAGTCCGGACGGCGTGATGATCCCGAACAGGTTTTGCAGCGGCGTGAACGCCACCGCCGACTGGGGAGTCCGGGTGAGACCGGGGCTCTGTCGGCGCTGCACGTTGGCCTCGAACTGCGACGGCACGCCATAGGGGGAGGAAAGAATGGGCGCGCCGAGCGACCGGCTCCACGGCGCGACGTTGGGCGGTACGCCGTCGTCGGTGGCCGCTACGGAGGCTCCCGAGGCGCGCGTGCCCGCAAGCCCCGCAACGACCCCGCCCCCCAGTGCCGCGGTGCGGCGCATGAATCCGCGTCGCGACAGCGCAGCTTCCGGCGCCTGGCGCACGCGCCCGGCGGGCGCGGGTGAATCGGGCATCGGTGCTCCTCCTTCTCGCGCGGCCGGCGACAGCTGCCGGCGCGGTGCTGATCAGTGCTGCGCGGCGAATTCCAGCAAGTCGCGTTTCAGCGGCTCGCCCGCTTCGATGCGGCCGGCGATGCGCACGCATACGGCGCGGCAGATTTCGACGAACTCGGGATCGGTGACCCGGTAGTAGACCGCGTTGCCGTCGCGCCGGCGGCTGACCACGCCTGCCTGGTGCATCAACGCGAGATGCCGCGACACGTTGGTCTGCGTAGCCCCGGTGGCCGCAACGATGGCCGACACCGATCGCTCGGCGTTGCATATTGCATGCAGGATCTTGAGCCGCGTACGCTCGGACAGCAGCCCGAAGTAGCGGGCGACGGCGTCGAACACCTGGTCGAGCTCGTCGCCGCCGGGCGCGGCGCCCACCGCGCGACGGCGCGTTCCGATGCGGCGTCCGACGCGGGAGTTCATCGCGCTTCGCGGCATTTCATGATTATGAGCATATACGTATACATGTAGGCCAGTCAACCCGCCCTGACGGCGATCGAGGCGCCGATGACGCTAATGGACGGTGGCCGACGTGAGGAAGCGCAGCTCGGCGCCACTTCTCAGGCGAAAGACACCTTCACCCAGGTCAAGCGCGCCCTCGACGTCGGCGCGTGTTAGCGCGATCTCGGCGTCGCCCCGCGAGCCCTCGATGACGACGTCGTCGGCGACCGTGCACTCGTCCGGGGCGCGCAGGTAGTCGGCTTCGAAAACCTCGTCGTCTATGAGGACGAAATCGGCATCGGCCATCGCGTCGGCGAGGCGGCTCATGGCCGCGTCTGCGGTGCGGCTGCGGTTTTCCACAAATCGAATCTGGGGCCGTACGGCGCGGGTATCAAGACGACCGTTCCGAGGCGTCTCGCCTGCGGTGCCGCGAGCCGCAGCAGGTCAGGCGGCGAGCGCGCGGACGAAGTTCGGCAGCGCGAGGCCAGCGCGGTGCATGTCGCCGTTGTAGTACTGCAGGGCGCCGAGCCCGCGCGCAACGATGCGAGCGTCGACTTCCGCGGCCGACAGCGAGTGCGGATCGAGCGTGTCGGAGCAGCAGGCCATCATCCAGAGGCCGCCGTACAGCGGAATCGACGTCAGGTAGGGAGTCACGCGCGTGCACGCGCCCCGCAGCGCGGCGATCCCGCGTCGAATCCGTTCCGGATGCGCGACGGGACTGGCGAGATGCAGCGTCATCGCACCACCCGGCGCGAGCCGCGCGGCGCACGCACGGTAGAAGTCTTCGGTGTACAGCGGCAGCGACGGCCCGCCCGGATCGGTGAGGTCGAGCACGATCAGGTCGTAGCGCTCGCTGGCGCTGCGCACATATGCGAAGCCGTCCTCGATGCGCAGCTTGAGCCGCGGATCGTCGAGGCTTCCGCGATGAACGCTCGCGAGATGCCGGCGCGCGATGTCGACGACGGCGCCGTCGATCTCCGCCAGCGTGACCTCGCCGATCGTCGGATGCTTGAGCAGTTCCTCCACCGAGCCGCCGTCGCCGCCGCCGACCACCAGCGCGCGCGACGGCGCCGGATGCGACAGCGCCGCCATGTGGACGAGATTCTCGTGATAGAAGAACTCGTCCTTCTCGGACGTCATGAAGTGACCGTCGAGACGGAACAGCCTGCCGAAGGAAGCGCTGTCGTGGACTTCGATGTCCTGGAACGCCGAGCGGAACCGCTCGAGCGACGCCGACGACCGGATGAAAAAGCCCCAGTCGTCGGTCATGTACTCCGTCATTGCGCCCGGGGCGAGATCGCCCGAGGGCTCAGTCATTCTTGCCGCCCCGGTGAATCGCCTGGAAGCGCGCCCGCTCGGGCTTCAGCACTTTCTCGAGCTCGCGGAAGACGCGCTCGGCCTTCGCCGTGTTGTCGGTCGTGTAGTTGCAGACGTAGACGTCGACGGTGACGAAGCCCGCCTCGGGCCACGTGTGGACCGCCAGGTGCGATTCGGCGAGCAGCACCGTCCCGGTGACGCCCTGCGGCTCGAACTGGAAAAAATTGTCGCCGACGATCGTGAGACCGGCAGCCATCACCGCGCTGCGGCAGGCTTCGCGCAATGCTTCCGCGCGCGTGAACTCCGGCGTGTCGGCAGGGCAGCCGTACCATTCGCCTAACAGATGGATTCCGTCCATTAGTCGTCCCCCGTCAGCGATCCGATGCCGATTCTCGGCGCCAGCGAAGCGAGCGCCAAGAGCGGAGATTGCGGATCCACCACACACGTCGGCCGATGGGACCAGTCCCTGGCCAACCCCCTTTCGGCCGCCCGCTAGAGCAACCGCATCGTCACCGCAGCCGATCGTTGCGACGACTGTCGCGCCGATCTCCCGCCGAATTGTCACGCCTGATCTATCGCCGCCGATTCTTTCACTTCCGGCTTCCGGCAGCGCGAACAAGATGCGCCCGGATAAACATGCGATTATTGCACAAATGTTGTGCTTTCGCGATAATTTTCAACTCCTTCGCGCCGTTGTGCGTCTTCCCGACCGCGCGCCGTTTTCCTCTTTCTGATCGCAACCTTCACCATGTCCGACAGCGCGACAACGACTTCCTCCGCTTCCGCAATCGCCGGGCGCGCGTCCGATCGCGAACTCGCCAACGCGATCCGCGCGCTCGCGATGGACGCCGTCGAAGCGGCCAAATCCGGTC
>JBDSLT010000054.1:0-10257 GCA_039916265.1 Casimicrobiaceae bacterium
TCCGAAGGGCTTCTTTCCCGCGCAGGACACCGGCGCGATCCAGGGGATCACCGACGCGCCGCAGTCGGTCTCGTATGCGGCGATGGCCGAGCGACAGCAGGCGCTCGGCCAGGCGCTGCTGCAGGATTCCGCGGTCGCGAGCATCTCGTCGTTCATCGGCGTCGACGGCGTCAACACCACGCTGAACACCGGACGCATGCTGATCAACCTCAAGGCGAAGGGGGAGCGCGCCGATCTCGACGCCGTAACGCGGGACCTGGCGCGCCGCGCTGCGGACGTGGAAGGAATTCGTCTCTATCTGCAGCCGGTGCAGGATCTGACGGTCGAGGACCGCGTCTCTCGCACGCAGTTTCAGTTCACGCTCGAATCGGCGGATCCCCGCGCGCTGTCCGAATGGACTCCGCGAATTGTCGAGCGGCTCTCGCAGGCGAAGGAGCTCGTCGAAGTCGCCAGCGATCTGCAGGATCGCGGCCTGCAGGCCTTCGTCGACATCGACCGCGAGACGGCCGGGCGCCTCGGCGTCACGCCGGCCGCGGTGGATACCGCGCTCTACAACGCGTTCGGCCAGCGCCTGGTGTCGACGATTTTCACCCAGGCCAACCAGTACCGCGTCGTCCTCGAGGTCAAGCCCGAATTCCAGCTCGGCCCCGACGCGCTGGCGCAGATCTACGTCGCCGCGACGGGCGGCAAGCAGGTTCCCCTCGATTCCATCGCCCGCGTTTCCGAGCGCGCGACCGCGCTCGCGATCAATCACGTCGGCCAGTTCCCGGCGGCGACGGTGTCGTTCAACCTCGCGCCGGGCGCGTCGCTCGGCCAGGCCGTCGCCGCGATCAAGGCTGCGCTTGCCGACATGGGCCTGCCGGCGTCGATCGCGACCAATTTTCAGGGCGCCGCGCTCGCGTTCCAGGCGTCGCTCACCAACACGGTCCTGCTGATCGTCGCGGCGATCGTCACGATGTACATCGTGCTCGGCGTGCTCTACGAGAGCTTCATCCACCCGATCACGATCCTGTCGACGCTGCCGTCCGCCGCCGTCGGCGCGCTGCTCGCGCTGATGATCTCCGGCAACGATCTGGGGATCATCGCGATCATCGGCATCATCCTGCTGATCGGCATCGTCAAGAAGAACGCGATCATGATGATCGACTTTGCGCTCGACGCCGAGCGCGTCGAGGGCATGGCGCCCGAGGCCGCGATCCGGCAGGCATGCCTGTTGCGCTTCCGGCCAATCCTGATGACGACGATGTCGGCGCTCCTGGGCGCGCTGCCGCTGATGCTTGGCACCGGCGTCGGCTCGGAGCTGCGCCATCCACTCGGGATCACGATGGTCGGCGGCCTCATCCTGTCGCAGCTGCTGACGCTGTTCACGACCCCCGTCATTTATCTCGCCTTCGATCGCATCGCACGGCGGGTGACCACCGCGGTCGGCGAACCGGGGGCGAAGAGCGCCGCGCCGGACCTGCATGACGCGCGGGCGCAGGGTGGCGGGGCAGGCGGGCGATGAACGTGTCCGCACCCTTCATCGCGCGCCCGGTAGCCACCGTGCTGCTGACGCTCGGCGTCGTGCTCGCGGGCGTCGTCGCGTTCTTCAGGCTGCCGGTCGCGCCGTTGCCGCAGGTCGATTATCCGACGATCTCCGTGCAGGCCTCGCTGCCCGGCGCCAGTCCCGAGACGATGGCCGCCACCGTAGCCACGCCGCTCGAACGCGCGCTCGGGCGCATCGCCGGCGTCACCGAGATGACGTCGAGCTCCTCGCTCGGCTCGTCGCGCGTCGTGCTGCAGTTCGATCTCGACCGCGACATCAACGGCGCCGCGCGCGACGTGCAGGCGGCGATCAACGCGGCACGCAGCACATTGCCGACGGGGCTGCCGAGCAATCCAACGTATCGCAAGGTGAACCCCGCGGATGCGCCGGTGCTCATCATCGCGCTCACGTCGGACACGATGACGCAGGGACAGATGTACGACGCCGCGTCGACGATCCTCGCGCAGAAGCTCGCGCAGGTGGAGGGCGTCGGGCAGGTGAGCGTCGGCGGCAGCTCGCTGCCGGCCGTCCGCGTCGAGCTCAACCCCACCGTGCTGAACAAGCTCGGCGTCGGCTTCGAGGAGGTGCGCACGGCGATCGCCGGCGCCAACGCCAACCGGCCGAAGGGCGCCGTCGAGGACGGCGACCGTCGCTGGCAGATCGGCGCGAACGACCAGGCATACAAGGCCCACGAGTACATGCCGATCGTCGTCGCCTACCGCAACGGCGCCCCGGTGCGCCTGTCCGACCTCGGCGAAGTCGTCGATTCGGTCCAGGACCTGCGCAACGCCGGCTCCGCCGACGGCAAGCCGTCGGTGCTGCTGATCATCAACCGCCAGCCGGGCGCGAACATCATCGAGACCGTCAATCGCGTGCGCGCGCTGCTGCCCCTCCTGCGGGCGTCGATTCCCGCGGCGATCGACATGCGCGTGGTCATGGACCGCACGCCGACGATTCGCGCGTCGCTGCAGGAAGTCGGCCGCGCGCTGGCGATCGCCTTCGGGCTCGTGATCATGGTGGTGTTCCTGTTCCTCCGCAACCTGCGCGCTGCGGTGATACCCGCCGTAGCGGTGCCTGTTTCGCTGGTCGGCACCTTCGGCGTCATGTACCTCTGCGGCTTCTCGCTCGACAACCTTTCGCTGATGGCGCTGACGGTGGCGACGGGATTCGTGGTCGACGATGCGATCGTCGTGCTGGAGAACGTGTCGCGCCACATCGAGCGTGGCGAGACACCCGTCGCTGCGGCCCGCCGGGGCGCGCGCGAAGTCGGCTTCACCGTGCTGTCGATGAGCCTGTCGCTCATCGCGGTGTTCATTCCGATCCTCCTCATGGGCGGCGTCGTGGGGCGCCTGTTCCGCGAGTTCGCCATCACGCTGTCGGCGGCGATCCTGGTGTCGCTCGTCGTGTCGCTCACCACCACGCCGATGATGTGCTCGCGCCTCCTGCGGCCGTCGCCGCCGGGTGGGCGGGGACGCTTCCATCGTGCGTCCGAGCGCATCTTCGAGCGCGCCGCGCTTGGCTACGAGCGCTCGCTGGCGCTCGCGCTGCGCCATGGTCCGCTCGTGATGCTCGTGCTGCTCGCGACCGTGTGCCTCAACGTCTACCTGTACGTCATCGTGCCGAAGGGCTTCTTTCCCCAGCAGGACACGGGGCGCCTGATCGGCTTCATCCAGGCCGACCAGGGAATCTCGTTCCAGGCGATGCGCGAGAAGCTCGCGGGTTTTGTCGGGATCGTGCGCGCCGATCCGGCCGTCGAGAGCGTCGTCGCTTTCACGGGCGGCGGCCGGCGCAACTCGGGCTCGATGTTCGTCGGCCTGAAACCGCGCGCCGAGCGGGGCATGACGGCTGACCAGGTGATCGCGCGGCTGCGCGGCAAGCTGGCGCACGAGCCGGGTGCGAACCTCTTCCTGGTCCCCGTCCAGGACATCCGCATCGGCGGCCGGCAATCGAATGCGCAGTACCAGTACACGCTGCAGGCCGACGACCTGGCGGAGCTGCGCGCCTGGGAGCCGAAGATCCGTAGCGCGGTGGCTTCGCTGCCCGAACTGGTCGACGTCAATACCGATCAGGAAGACAAGGGGGAGCAGACGACGCTCGTGATCGACCGCGACGCGGCCGCGCGGCTGGGTGTCACCGCGCGGTTGATCGACACGACGCTCAACGATGCGTTCGGCCAGCGGCAGGTCTCGACGATCTACAACCCGCTCAACCAGTACCGTGTCGTGATGGAGGTGGCGCCGCGATACTGGCAGAGCCCCGAGTCGCTCAAGGATGTGTACGTGAAGACCGCCGACGGCACGCAGGTCCCGCTGTCGGCATTCGCGACCTACGGCCCGACCAGCACACCTCTCGCGGTCAATCACCAGGGCCAGTTCGCCGCTTCGACGATCTCGTTCAACCTGCCCGTCGGCACGTCGCTGTCCGCCGCGACGGCGGCCATCGACACGATGATGGCGCGCCTTGGCGTTCCCACGTCGGTGCACGGCACCTTCGCCGGCGCGGCGCGCGCATTCCAGCAGGGTGCGGCGGCGAACCCGCTTTTGATCCTCGCCGCGATCGTCACCATCTACATCGTGCTCGGCATGCTCTACGAAAGCTACGTGCACCCGATCACCATCCTCTCGACGCTGCCATCGGCCGGCGTGGGCGCCCTGCTCGCGCTGCTGCTGTTCAAGACCGAGTTCAGCCTGATCGCGCTGATCGGCGTGATCCTGCTGATCGGCATCGTGAAAAAGAACGCGATCATGATGATCGACGTCGCGCTCGACCTCGAGCGCCGCGAGCGGCTCGCCCCCGACGAGGCAATCCGCCGGGCATGTGCGTTGCGCTTTCGCCCGATCATGATGACGACGATGGCGGCGATCCTCGGCGCGCTCCCGCTGGCGCTCGGCGCAGGCGACGGCGCCGAGCTGCGCCGGCCGCTCGGCATCTCGATCGTCGGCGGGCTCATCCTGAGCCAGCTCCTGACGCTTTACACGACGCCGGTGGTGTACCTCTATCTCGATCGCTTCCGGCTCTGGTGCCTGGCGCGGTTCAGGGGGACGGACCTCACGGGCAATCGCGCAGCGAGCGCGGTGGCAGGATGAGCACGAACCTGCGACGTGTACTGATGGCGGCCGCCGCCTTTTCGCTCGCAGGCTGCACGGTCGGCCCGGACTACGTGCGACCCGCGGCACCTGCGCCTGCCGCCTACAAGGAGTTGCCGGCGAACAAGCCTGCGCAACCCGCCGACACCGTGCCGCGCGGCGCGTGGTGGAAAGCGTACGGCGATCCGCAGCTCGATACGCTGCAGCAGGAGGTGATCGCGGCCAACCAGACGCTGCGCGTCGCCGAGGCGAACTACCGCCAGGCGCGCGCCGCGGTCCGCGCGTCGCGCGCGGAGCTCTTTCCGGGTGTGGGCGTGAGTATCGGCGGAACGCGCGCGCGCGCGGCAAATTCGCGCGGCGGCGGCACGGCGAGCGCGCTCACCGCCGCGGGGGACGTCACTTGGGAGGTCGATCTTTGGGGCGGCATCCGTCGTGGCGTCGAGGCGAGCGAAAGCAGCGCGCAGTCATCCGCCGCCACGCTCGCCAGCACCGAGCTTTCGCTGCAATCGGAGCTTGCGCAGAATTACCTGCAGCTGCGCGTCGCCGACGCGGTCAAGCGCGTGCTGCAGGATACCGTCGAGGCTTACGAGCGGTCGATGACGCTGACGCAGAATCGCTACAACGCCGGTGTCGTCGCGCGCGCCGACGTCGTGCAGGCGCAGACGCAGCTGCTGTCGGCGCAGGCGAACCTGATCGACATCGCGAACACCCGCGCGCAGTTCGAGCACGCGATCGCTGCGCTCGTAGGCAAGGCGCCCGCCGAGCTGTCGATCGCCGAGCAACAGGCGGTACCGGACGTTCCCACGGTGCCGGTCGGCGTGCCGTCGGAGCTGCTGGAGCGGCGTCCCGACGTCGCGGCCGCCGAGCGGCGCGTCGCCGCGGCCAACGCGCAGATCGGCGTCGCCACGGCAGCGATCTATCCGTCGCTGACGCTGTCGGCGGGTGGCGGCTTCGTCGGCTCGAGCCTCGCCGACTGGATCTCGCTGCCCAACCGGTTCTGGTCGCTCGGCGCGTCGCTGGCGGGCACGGTGTTCGACGGCGGGCTGCGCACGGCGCAGCGGGATCAGACCCTCGCCGCCTACGACGCCGCCGTCGCGCAATACCGCCAGACGGTGCTCGACGCGTTTCGCGATGTCGAGGACCAGCTCGCCGCGATCCGCATACTCGAGGACGAGGCGCGCGTGCAGGCCGAAGCGCTGCGCTTCGCGCGCGAATCGGTGGCGTTGACGACCAACCAGTACAAGGCGGGGCTCGTCGGCTTCCTCAACGTCGTCACCGTGCAGGCAGTGGCGCTGCAGGCCGAGCGCAACAGCGTCGAGCTGGCGGGTCGCCGTTTCTCCGCGACGATCGCGCTGATCAAGGCGCTGGGCGGCGGATGGCGGTCTACCGAAGCGCCGCTGGCAGGCGCTGCGAACTGATCGACGTCTCCGGATTCGCGAGGCGCCGTCCGGACCTCGACGAGACGACGTTGCTTCGTGCGGCTAATGCAGCGCGCGCGTCACGATCGGCGCGTCGGTGACGCGCACCCGCAACGCATCGGGCGCATCGCCGCGCAGGTACCAGCGCGTGGTTTCGGTTTCGCGCGCGGCCGAATAGTCGTGCTCGGCGAGCAGGCGCTCCATCGTGGAACTGCTGCCGCTGCGATGCTGGACGCGCACGACCCAGGCCAACCGGCCGGCGGGAGTGGCGAGCAGCGCCGCCAGCATCGACCGCCCGTGCCCATTGTGGCGCCACGCCGAGGCGACGCCGGTCAGCCATAGCTCGTAGCCCAGGTCGCCGAACGCCCGAAAGAGGCCGAACCCGACCGGCTGAGCCAGGTCGTCGCGGTCCTCCGGCCAGTACACGTATCCCGGGACGGCGCACCGGGAAAGCACGCCACGAGCATCCTCGACGACGAAATAGCCGGTGAGGAGCGCTTGTCGCAGGTTGGCGAAGAACAGCTTGGTCTCGACGGAGTCGCAGGCGAGCTGCCGGTCGAAGCTGCCTTCTGCCGCCCCCTCGCGGATCAGCGCACGTAACGTTGCGAGGTGGCCGGCGTGGGCGGGGGCGATCATGGGCACGGTCCCGGGTTGATCAAGGCAGGGCGGGAATGCAGGCAACTGCGATCACTATTATGACATTGTCCTTGACGCCGCATCCGGCCGTGTCGGACAAACACTGATATTTCGCGTCGACAGGGCTTGAATTAGCCCCCAGCCGCGCGATATTATCAGCACTCGCAAGCATTGAGTGCTAACAGCCTGGTCCAATGGGCTGTTGACCCCTCGGTCAGCGCAGCGAAAAAACCGAGTAACTCGCTGTTTTAAAACGATTTAATCTAGGAGTGAGCACAAAATGAAGCTTCGTCCCCTGCACGATCGCATCATCGTCAAGCGCCTCGAAGAGGAACGCAAAACGGCAGGCGGGATCGTGATCCCGGATACCGCCGCGGAAAAACCCTCGATGGGTGAAGTCATTTCCGCCGGCCCCGGCAAGACCGACGACACCGGCAAGCTTGTCCCGATGGGCGTCAAGACCGGTGACAAGATCCTTTTCGGCAAGTACTCCGGCCAGGAATTCAAGCTCGAGAGCCAGGATCTTCTGCACATGCGCGAAGACGATGTCATCGGCATCGTCGGCTAGGCGCCCCCGAATTTCGCATTAGGAGAAATGAACCATGGCAGCTAAAGACGTCCGCTTCGGCGAAAGTTCGAGAAACAAGATGATGATCGGCGTGAATGTCCTGGCCAATGCGGTCAAGATCACGCTCGGTCCCAAGGGCCGCAACGTCGTGCTCGAGCGCAGCTTCGGCGCACCGACGATCACCAAGGACGGCGTGTCGGTCGCGAAGGAAATCGAACTGAAGGACAAGTTCGAGAACATGGGCGCGCAGATGGTGAAGGAAGTCGCGTCCAAGACGTCGGACGTGGCCGGTGACGGCACTACGACCGCGACCGTGCTTGCACAGTCGATCTGCAACGAAGGCTTCAAGTACGTTGCCGCCGGCATGAACCCGATGGATCTGAAGCGCGGCATCGACAAGGCAGTGGCCGCCGTCGTCGAAGAGCTGAAGAAGATCAGCAAGCCGTGCACGACCAGCAAGGAAATCGCCCAGGTCGGCGCGATCTCCGCCAACGCCGACGAGTCGATCGGCAAGACGATCGCCGAAGCGATGGACAAGGTCGGCAAGGAAGGCGTCATCACCGTCGAAGACGGCAAGGGCCTCGAAAACGAGCTCGAGTTGGTCGAAGGCATGCAGTTCGACCGCGGCTACATCTCGCCGTACTTCATCAACAACCCGGACAAGCAGGTCGCGATGCTCGACGACCCTTACATCCTCCTGCACGACAAAAAGGTCAGCAACATCCGCGACCTCCTGCCGCTGCTGGAACAGGTGGCCAAGTCGGGCAAGCCGCTGCTCATCATCGCCGAAGACGTCGACGGCGAGGCGCTTGCCACGCTGGTCGTCAACAACATCCGCGGCATCCTGAAGACCACCGCCGTCAAGGCGCCGGGCTTCGGCGACCGCCGCAAGGCCATGCTCGAAGACATCGCCATCCTGACCGGCGGCACGGTCATCGCGGAAGAACTCGGGCTCAAGCTCGAGAACGCGACGCTGAAGGACCTCGGCAAGGCGAAGCGCATCGAAGTGGGCAAGGAAGACACGACGCTCATCGACGGTGCCGGTGAGAAGGCCGCCATCGAAGCGCGCGTCAAGAACATCCGCAAGCAGGTCGAGGATGCGACGTCCGACTACGACAAGGAAAAGCTCCAGGAACGCGTGGCCAAGCTGGCCGGCGGCGTGGCGCTGATCAAGGTCGGCGCGGCGACGGAAATGGAAATGAAGGAAAAGAAGGCGCGCGTCGAAGACGCGCTGCACGCGACCCGTGCGGCCGTCGAGGAAGGCATCGTCGCCGGCGGCGGCGTGGCTTATATTCGTGCCCGCGCCAACCTGAAGACGCTGAAGGGCGACAACTCGGACCAGGACGCCGGCATCAAGATCGTGCTGCGCGCCCTCGAAGAGCCGCTGCGCCAGATCGTCGCCAACGCCGGCGACGAGCCGTCGGTGGTCGTCAACAAGATCGCCGAGGGCAAGGGCAACTACGGCTTCAATGCCCAGACGGGTCAGTACGGCGACCTGGTGGAAATGGGTGTGGTCGATCCGACCAAGGTGACGCGTTTCGCGCTGCAGAACGCGGCGTCGGTCGCCTCGCTCCTGCTCACGACGGAAGCGATGATCGCCGAGATGCCCAAGGACGACAAGGGCATGGGCGGTGGTGGCGGCGGCGGCATGGGCGGCATGGGCGGCATGGGCGACATGGACATGTAGTCGTCATCCGCATCAGGCAGTCGGCAAAAGGCCCGGGCGACCGGGCCTTTGCTTTTGTGTCCGCCTCGACCGTCGACCCGAGGACGCCTCCGCGCGCGTCGTAGGCTACATTCGTCTCATTCCTGCCCGATTTCGCCGCGAAGTTCCCAACGGGACGCCACGCAGGTTGCGGTCTACAGCGCGTTATGCATTAAACTAGTGAAGATTGCGCGGTAACCCCTCAGATTACATGATGATTGTTTGCCGTCACGCGAGTGTGACCCACCGTGAGATGGCGCAGGAAATGCAATGCAGATGACGTCCGGCGTGCTGTTCGGTCTTGCTATCGTCGTACTCGCGGTGGTGATCGGCATCGGCCTCATGCGCCGCAACCGCGCGTCGGGCGGCAGCCTCGCGCTGGGCGGCGATTCGCCGATCTCGGTCGCGCAGTGGACCGAGGGCGAGACGACGCGCCTGCTGTCCTCCGCCGAAGTGCCGGGCCTGTACCTGCTGCGGCCGCGCTTTCTCTCCAAGTCGGAGACGATGGTCTTCCTGCTGTTGCGTGCCGCGTTTCCGCGCCACGAGATCTTCGCGCGCATCCGACTCGCCGACGTCCTGCAGGTGAAGATCGGGCCGCAGGGGATGGAACGCCTGCGCGCGTTTCGCAAGATCGCCAACCAGCACGTCGGCTTCGTCATCTGCGACCGCGACATGACGATCGCCGCGATCGTCGATTCGCGCGAGCCCGACCAGCTCGTCAACCCCCGCGACCAGAAGCTTGAGATCATCAAGCAGCGCTGCCTGCAGGCAGCGCAGGTCAAGTACCTGTGCGTCTACCCGCCGCAGCTTCCGCGGTATCGCGAGCTGCGCGAGCAGATCCTCGGCCCCGCAGCCGATTTCGACTGAGCCCGCGCAGCGGGGGCGCGCCCTTTCGCGCTCGTGCGCGCGATGGCGGCATCGCGACTGCGGTCGCGCCGTTCACGCTCACCTGTGCGACGACGCTCGACCCGTGACTAGCGGGCGAAGTTGAGGTAGGCGTAGAGCAGGATGAGCGCGCCGAGGATCGACATGATCCATCCGGCCGGATGGAACTTGCCGTCGGCGGAGCGGAAGATCAGGCTGCTGATCACTCCGCCCACGAGCGAGCCGCCGATGCCGAGGAGTGCGGTCATCCAGAAGCCCATCGTGATGGCGCCGGGATAGAAAAAGCGCGCGAGCAGCCCGACGAGGAACCCAACGATGACCATCCAGATGATGCTCATGACGCCCATGTCGAACCCCCGAATGCGCGGAACCAGACGCCGCCGGCGGATTCTAACAGGGCGTCCGCGCCGCCATGCGTAAGGTCCCGGAAGGCG
>JBDSLT010000055.1:0-3616 GCA_039916265.1 Casimicrobiaceae bacterium
TACGCGATCGCCCCGAGCGGCGAGGTCGTCGGCTTCTCCTTTCTCCCCGGCGGCGCAGGACCGCACGCCTTCCTGCACGACGGCGCGGCGATGCACGACCTCGGCACGCTCGGCGGCGCCACCAGCACCGCGCTCGCGATCAATGCCGGCGACGAGATCGTCGGCGAGTCGGCCAATGCGCAAGGCTCGTCGCGAGCGTTCGTGCACGCCGCCGGTGCGATGATCGACCTCAACACCGTCACTTCCGGGCTGAACGGTGCCGTCCTGACGACGGCGACGGCGATCAACGACGCTGGCCAGATCGTCGCCATGAGCTGCACGGCGACACTCGTCTGCCCGCAGGCGTTCCGCCTCGATCCGGTGCCGGCACCGAAGATCGCTGCAATCGAATACCACCACGCCGTGTTCGATCATTACTTCATCACCGCCATCGCGGACGAGATCGCCAAGCTCGACAACGGCACGTTCGCCGGGTGGGCCCGCACCGGAAGCGTGTTCAACGTCTACGGCGCGGATCAAATCGGCACCAAGCCGGTCTGCCGATTCTTCAGCACGTCGTTCGCGCCCAAGAGCTCGCATTTCTACACGCCCGATTCGACCGAGTGCGCGACGGTCAAGCGCAACGCCGATTGGCAATTCGAGGGACTGGTCTTCAACATCGCCGTTCCCGATGCGAACGGCAACTGCGCCGCTGGAACGCAGCCGGTGTACCGCCTCTACAACGACGGCATGGGCGCCGCGCCGAATCACCGCTACACCACCAGCCTGCCGATCCGCGCCGCCATGATCGCCGCAGGCTGGATTCCCGAGGGTTACGGACCGCTGGCGGTCGGGATGTGCGCGCCGCCGTAGACCGACTTCGACCCGCCGTCTCTTCCGCCTGACCGCCGTAAATTCCACAGCGAGCTACCAGCGCGCGCCGAAGATCCTGCGCAGCTCGTCGATCTGCGCGTCGTCCAGCGGACGCGCCGCCGGCACGACGTTGGCGAGCCGAGCCGTTTCCTCCAGCTCCTCGAGCGCCGCCATCGCCGCCGCAGGAGAGTCGTGCCAGACGTTGGGACCGAGACGGTCCATCATCACCGCGCGAATCGGCATCCCGGCTTCGCCGTAGCGGCGAATCGCGTCGCCAACCAGCACGGCCGCATCCTCGGCGCCGGGGCGCCGGTAGGGGATGAGCGGGACGTGCCCGACCTTCATCACGAAATAAGGCGTCAGAGCCGGAAGCAGTTCCTCGCCGGGGGCGTGCAAGGCACGCGCCACGCAATGCCTGCTGTGCGTGTGAATCACGCAACGCGTTGCGGTGTCGTACCGCCGCGCCGCCGCGTACACCTCGACATGCAGGCGGATGGACTTGCTGGCTGCGTCGCCGCCGGTTTGACGCGCGCCGGCGTCCAGGCGGGCCAGGCGAGCGGGGTCGAGGAAGCCCAGGCACGCGTCGGTCGGCGTGACCAGGTAGCCGCCGCCGTCCGCGTCGTCCAGGCGGACGCTGATGTTGCCCGCCGTAGCGTGAACGTACCGTCGCTCGAACAGGCTGCGTCCGACCCGGCAGATCTCCTCTCTCGCGCGCGCTTCGTCCATGTGGACGCTAGGGTGCCGCCTTCGTCCAGCGCGCGTCGGGGTGCGCCTTCGACCACTGGTAAGCCTGCGCGAACTCGTCCGGGTACGTCGTGACCATCAGCAACTGAGCCAGCAGCGAATCCGGATAGAGGGCGACCTGCGCGGTCATCTGGTCGAGCTGCTCCTTGTTGAACGGCTTCGCGTCGTGCGCAGCGGCGAGCACCGGCAGCATCACGACGATTGCGGCCGCGATTAGGCGCAGCCCGCGGATTCTCCCCGAGGTCGCCCGAATTGTCCATGCTCGTCGCGTCCGGGTACGATGGCATGGTGAAACCGCAGAACATCGACCCCCTGTTCGGCGCGCGGCGCATCGCCGCGTTGCGCAAATGATGAGCGTTGCCGGTCGCAGCGTCGAGCACGTCGCGGGCGTCGACGTACGAATCACGCGCGCGGAGGGCAAGCCGCTGCTGCTCCTGATTCGCATGGCCTCGGGCGGCATGGGCATCTGGGATTCGATCTGGAACGACCTTGCCCGCGACTACACGGTCGCCAATTTCGACCTGGTCGGCGCCGCGCAGTTGTCCACCGAGTTGTCGCCGCGACAGCGCTTCCTGCGGCTGGCCGATCGCAACGTGGAAGTCGCCACCGCGCTGGGCTTCGACTCGTTCCACGTATTCGGCTGGTACGGCGGCGCGCACGTCGCGCTCGCCTGCATGCATGCGCATCGCGACCGTGTCCGCTCGGCGCTGCTGCTCGATCCCTTTTTCGAACTTCCCGATCCGCGCAAGCTTGAAAAAGCCGTCGCATTCAAGCGGCGGCTGTTCGAGAGCGATGACCGCACGCTGTACGCCTACTACTGGGTGATGGCCGGATTCTCGCCGCGCTTCCTCGAAACGCGCTTCGACGTCGTCGACCGCCTCGTCGAAGCGAGGATCGCCGCCGACAAGTTCGTGTCGCTCGATCCGCAGCGATGGCTGAGATGGGTGCGCGCGCTGCGCAGCAACTGGCTGACCGCCAGCGAGCTCGCCGTGATGGACATTCCGACGCTGGTGCTCGCGACGGAACTCGACAGCTGGCATGCGGGGCCGACGGTGGGGATGGCCGAAGCGCTCGTCGCGCGGCTGCCCGCGGCGCAACTGGCCACCATCGGCGGGCACGGGACGTTTTTCTTCATCGAGAATCCGGCGCTGCTGCACCAGCACGCGGGCGAATTTCTCGCAGCGTCGGCGCGCGCTGCGGCCGGCGCGTCGCGATGATCATGCGCGCGCGGCCACCTGCTGGCGGAGCCGCCGTTGGCTAGCGTACGCATGCTGGTATTGCCGGGTGACGGCATCGGCCCCGAAATCACCGCCGCGACGCTCGACGTGCTGCGCGCCGTCGACACGCGCCTCGCGCTCGGCTTCGAGTTCGAGTCTATGGACATCGGCTTCGCCGCGCTGGACAAGGAAGGCACGACGCTGCCTGACGCGGTGCTGGAGCGCGCGCGCGAATGCGACGCGATCCTGCTCGGCCCCATTTCGCATCTCGACTATCCCGCGCGCGACGCAGGCGGCGTCAATGTCTCGGCGGCCTTCCGCGTCAAGCTGGATCTCTACGCCAACGTCCGCCCCGCGCGCACGCGCGAGGGGCTTGCGCGCAGCCGCGACCCCTTCGATCTGGTCATCATGCGCGAATGCACCGAGGGCTTCTATCCGGACCGCAACATGTTTCGCGGCGTCGGCGAGTTCATGCCGACCCCCGACGTCGCGCTCTCGGTGCGCAAGATCACCGCGTTCGCCTGCGAGCGCATCGCCCGGCGCGCCTTCGAGCTCGCGCGCACCCGCCGCAAGCGCGTGACCGCGGTCCACAAGGCGAACAACTTCATCCTGACCGACGGCCTGTTCCTGGAACGCGTGCGCGCAGTCGCGGCGGAGTTTCCCGACGTTGTTCTCGACGAGCTGATCGTCGACGCGTGCGCGGCGTGGCTGGTACGCGATCCGGGCCGCTTCGACGTGATCTGCACGACCAACTTCTACGCCGACATCCTCTCCGATCTTGCCTCCGAGCTGTCCGGGGGCCT
>JBDSLT010000056.1:0-4203 GCA_039916265.1 Casimicrobiaceae bacterium
GCCGACGGCACGTTGGCGGGATGGACGCCGACCGGTCCCTCGTTCAAGGTCTATCCGTCCGCCGGCGCGCCGGCCGGCACCGCGAGCGTCTGCCGATTCTTCAGCACCGCGTTCGCCCCGAAGAGCTCGCACTTCTACACCCCGTCGGCGCCCGAATGCACGCTCGTCAAGGCCAACACCGACTGGTCCTTCGAAGGCGAGGTCTTCGACGTCCCGCCGGCAAGCCTCGGCGGGATCTGCCCGCCTGCCACTCTGCCGGTCTATCGCCTCTACAACAACGGCCAGGGCGCCGCCCCCAATCACCGCTACACGACCGACGCGGCCGTGCGCACGCAGATGATTGCGCAGGGATGGGTCCCGGAGGGCAATGGCCCGCTCGGAGTCGTCATGTGCTCGCCGATGTAGCGCCGGCGCAGAGACCCATCGCTGCAGCCGCTCTGATCAGAAGGCCTTGCTGACGCCGACCGCGATCCAGCGCGCCGACAGCGGCAGGAGTCCCTCGCTGCCGGCGCCGAGGCTGCGCCAGCCCGCACGCTGCTCGTAGAACGACAGCGAGAGATCCGCCGTGACGCCGTCGGCGAACTGACGCTCGATCTTCACTGCAAGGGTGAACGCGCCGTACGCCGCGAGACGGTTGTCCGACGTGTAAGGCGCCCCGGGAACGAAACCCTTGCCGAGCGGCGGACCGTAGTAGAAATCCGCGGCACGCTGCGTGTAATAGCGCAGCAGCGGAGTGACGGCGAATTGCGCGGGCAGCGGCTGGAACCACGCCGCTTCGAGCATGTGCGAGTCGGCGCCGAAGGAATCGTCGATGTAGCGATACGCGAGCTTGAGCGTGCCGTCGGCCGCGGGGACGTAGCGATTGAGCCGCGTGAGCCACGCGAGCGTACGCCGGTGATCGGGGCGCATGTCGCCGAGCTTGTACGGATCGCTGTAGTAGCCGTGCCCGGTTGCGTAGGTCAGGTTCGACTGGAGAATCGCCCCGGCATCGAGCACCTGCGTGACGCCGACCATCAGCTCGAGGGTGTCCCTGCGTCCGTCGTCCACCGTCCGTCCACCGGTCGGGTGGATGTAGTCGCTTGCGAATCCCGCGCCGAAGGCGAAGGTGCGGTTGCGATCCTCGCTCCATGTGCGCAATTCGAGCGCGCCGGCACGCGAGATGTAGTCGCGCTCGTGCGAGTAGGCGCCGCCGACGCCGATCGCGTAGCGGTCGAAGTACTTCGTGACCTTGGCGTCGCCGGCGGTACGGTAGTCGGTGACCCCCAGGCCCGACGCGCCCGACAGCGTGTTGAACGCGAGCGGGGACGCGCCGGACATCGCGTCGTAGACCACCGTGCTTTCGAGCGCGAGCGTCTCGGACAGCGGCTTTAACACGTAGATCGACGGGCTGCGCACGGTCATCCGGTCCGCGCCCGGCTGCCAGTCGCGGTAATCGAAGTATCGAAACGCCAGCACGCCATGATCCGGCGCCGACTGCGCCAGCGCCGCTGCAGGCAACATACCCGGCAGCGCCAGCGCCGCCGAAATAAGTGGGGTCAGAGACGACTTATTCGCCCCACGCGCGACAAGTAGGGTCGCAGACGACTTTTTTCCCGGCATAGGCCGCTCCGGCTCGTCCGTAGCGCAATAAGTCGTCTCTGACCCTACTTGTTCAGTTGCAGCCACAGCCGCCGCCGCCGACGCCGTAGCCGCCGGCGGCGCCTTCCTTGCTGGTGTAGACGTGCTGGTTCATCCGCGCTTCGAGCGGGTCGGCGTCGAACTGCATCTCGGGCCGGGCGAGCTGGCCTTTCTCCCACGGCTTCGGCGGGTCGAGCGTCGCGCAGCCGGCGAGTGTGGCGAGAGCGAGCGGCAACGCCAGCGACTTCGCCGCGCGGCGCGGGCAAAAACGCCGCGACCTCATTTCGCGCCGATCAACGCGCGCACCTGCGCTTCAAGCTCCACCGCGCGCTCATCGCGAAACCCCTGCTCGACGGCGACGATCCGGCCGGTCGCGTCGATCAGATACGCGCTCGGCATGCCCTTGACGCCGTACGCCGCCGGCGTGGCACCCGGCGCGTCGTAGACGATGGGGAAGTCGGCGGGAACCTGCACGAGAAAGCGCTCGGCATCGGCGCGCTTCCTGTCGACGTTGACGGCGACGATCGACAAGCCCTGGTCGCCGTACTTGCGGTGCATGGCGTTCATCCACGGGAACGAGCGGCGACACGGTCCGCACCACGACGCCCAGAAATCGACGTACACCACCTTGCCGCGCAGCCCTTCGAGACTCACGGTGTCGCCGGTCGCGCTCGGCAGCGCGAACGCCGGCGCGGCGTCGCCCTCAGCCACCGCCCGCGCCAGCGGTGGAACCGCCAGCAAAACGGCGCACAGCGCGGGCAGCCATCGACGCATCAGCACGGAAACAGCTCCACCGCCGGCGCCATTCCGGCCGGCGTTGCGATCCGGTGACGACATGCGATCAGGCGTTCATCCGGTCGAGCAGCGCGTGCAGCCGCTGCGGCTCGTCGGCGCGGCGGATCCGTTCCGCGTACGCCCTGGCCGTCGCGTAGTCGCTTTGCAGCACGCGCTGCTTGACCGTCAGGAGTTGCGCCGGGTGCATCGAGAAATGCTTGAGCCCCATTCCCAGCAGAAGCCGCGTCATTTCGACCTCGCCGGCCATTTCGCCGCACACCGCGATCGGAATCCGCGCCTTGCTCGCCTGGCCGATGGCGAGCGCCAGCAGGCGGATGATCGCCGGGTGCAGCGGATCGTACAAATGCGACACCGCCTCGTCGGCGCGATCGACGGCGAGCGTGTACTGGATGAGGTCGTTGGTGCCGATCGACAGGAAGTCGAGCTTCTTCAGGAATGCGTCCATCGCCAGCACCGCAGCCGGAATCTCGATCATGCCGCCGACCGGCACCGTCGCATTGAACGCGACGCCCTGCTCGCGCAGCGATTCCTTCGCGCGCGCGATCATCGCGAGCGTCTGGTCGATCTCGCCCGACGACGCCAGCATCGGCACGAGGATCTGCACGTTGCCGTAGTGCGACGCCCGCAGGATCGCCCGCAGCTGCGTGAGGAACAGCCGCGGCTCAGCCAGGCAGAAGCGCACCGCGCGCAGGCCGAGCGCCGGGTTGGGCGCCACGCGCGAGAGCCCTTCGAGACTCTGTGCCTGCTTGTCGGCGCCGAGGTCGAAGGTGCGGATGATGACCGGCTTGTCGCCCATGCCTTCGGCGACGGCGCGATACGCTTCGAACTGCTCGTCTTCGGTGGGGAGCGCATCGCGGTTGAGGTACAGGAACTCGGAACGGAACAGGCCGATGCCCGCGGCGCCATTCTCGACCGCCTGCTCGAGGTCTTCGGGCAGTTCGATATTCGCGAGGAGCTCGACGCGGACGCCGTCGAGCGTCTCCGCGGGCTTGGTCCGCAGCCGCTTGAGCTTTTGCTTCGCGAGGTCGTTCTCGCCCTGCTTCAGCCGGTATTCGGCCAGCACGGCGCGGTCCGGGTTGACGATCACGACGTGGTTCGTGCCGTCGACGATCAGCAACTCGCCGTCGCGGATCATCGCGCGCGCGTTGTGCGTGGCCACCACCGCCGGCACGTTGAGGCCTCGCGCGACGATCGCCGTATGCGACGTCACGCCGCCGAGATCGGTCAGGAACGCGCCGTAGTGATGGCTCTTGAACTGGATGACGTCGGCCGGCGACAGGTCGTGCGCCACCAGGATCGTCTGCTCCTCGGCTTTCGCAGCGGGCAGCGTGCCGGGCCGGCCCATCAGGCGCTTCAAAACGCGCTCGCCGACCTGCACGACGTCGGCCTTGCGCTCGCGCAGGTAGGCGTCGTCGATCTGCTCGAACTGCTCGACCAGCACGCCCATCTGCTGGGTGAGCGCCCACTCCGCATTGCAGTGTTGCTCGCCGATGATCCGCTTGGGAACCTCCGACAGCGTCGCGTCGTTCAGGATCATCCAGTGGACGTCGAGGAACGCGCCGAACTCGCCGGGCGCGTCGCCCGCGGTGAGCGCGTCGTGCAGCCCCTTGAGCTCGCGCTGGACCTCCTGCACCGCCATCGTGAAGCGCTCGATCTCGGCCGGCACCTGCCGCGCGGTGATCGTGTAGTGCGCGACTTCGAGCGTGGCATGCGAGACGAGTTGCGCCCGCCCGATGGCGATGCCGCCGGAAACGCCGACGCCGTGCAGCGCGAAGCTCACCATCGCTGAAG
>JBDSLT010000057.1:0-5656 GCA_039916265.1 Casimicrobiaceae bacterium
TGCGCGACGTCGCGGCAAACGCTTCGCCGGCCCGCGGCGGCTGGTTCGAACTCGGGCTGAGGTTCTTCGCCGCCGGCGCGATGATCGCGCTGATCCTGGCGGGCTGGGTGGCGCTGCCGCAGCTTCGAATGATCGCCGCAATCGCGTTCGTTCAGGCGCTGCTGGGACTCGCGATCTGCGCCTGGGGACTGCGCACGCAGCGGCCCGCGCGCTGGAACGCGTTGAGTGGACGCTTGGGAGTGGGTCGTCCGCGAAACTCCCCCGGCGATCTGCTGGGCGTGACTGCCGTTCACCCGAACGCCGGTTAACGGTCGCGGTCGCCCGGGTAAGAGACGTCGATTGCAGATGACACTTCAGCTGAAAGGATGAGGGTCGCGCGAGCGACTCTTGGCCGACGATTCGTCTTTTCCACCTGATGGAGGGCGCATGGCACACATCCTCGACCCGAAGCACCTCGCCAGCGAGCGCGACTACTGCCTCGCGCTGGACGAACTGCAGCAGTTGAGCGAGCTCGAAGCCGACACGCCGGTAGGGTGGCGCTTCGAGGAGCTGGCGTCGCTCATCCACGAGTACGAATCGGCGCTGCGTCTGCTGCTACGTCCGTCAGCAATGACGTAGGCAGCGTAATCTGCGTCGGATGGTCGCCACTCCCGCAACTCCGGCGCCGGACGTCGTTCACAACGTCGCGGCGCAGCGGTTCGAGGCGCGCGTCGACGGCGAACTGGCGCGGGCGGATTACCGGCGTGTCGCCGACGTCCTGCGCATGGTTCACACGGAAGTGCCGTCCGCGCACGAAGGCAAAGGCGTGGCGAGTGCGCTCGTGCGAGCCGCGCTCGCCTACGCACGCGAGCAGAAGTTGCGCGTGGAGCCCGCGTGCTCGTACGTCCGGTCGTACATGCAACGGCATCCCGACACGCAGGACCTGTTGCCGGCGGGCATGACGCTGTAGCGCTACAGGACAGCGTCGGTGAGCCGGGCGAGGTTCTCCAACGCGCGGCGCATTGGCGAGACTGCGGCGCGGGCATCCGCGGTCACCGGCTCCGCATCCAGCGTATCGCGCGCCTGCACCTCGCGGAGCTGCCTGGCGACCGCAGCGTCGCGGATGAGCACGCTCACTTCCGCGTTGAGCGCAAACGACCGGATGTCGAGATTCGACGATCCTATCAACACCGTGTCGTCGTCCACGCTCATGTGCTTGGCGTGCAGGAAGCTGCCGCGGTGCTGGAGGATGGTCACCCCGGCCGCCAGCATCTCGTCGTAGTAGGAAGCCTGCGCGAGCTGCACGATCGGCTTGTTGGACGCCTTGTCGACGATCAGCCGCACCTCCACCCCGCGACGCGCGGCCGTGCACATCGCCGCGAGAAACGCGCTGTTCGGCACGACGTAGGGGGCGGTCAGCACAACGCGCGTCGACGCGCCGTACATCAGCGCGATCATCACGGCCTCTGCGGTGCCTTCGGCGTAGCCGGGGCCGCTCGGGAGCACCTGAGCGAGCGCGCCCGGCACGCCGGGCGCACCGGTGTCGGTCCACGGCGTGGCGAGGTCCGCCTCGGGCGGCAGCGTCCTCGTCTCGAGAAAGCGGTCGGCCAGCAGCAGCGCATCGAGATGGCGGACGATCGGACCGGTCGCGCGCACCGCGAGCTCCTCGTTGGTGAGACCGCGATTCGCGTCCGGCGCGACGACGTTCTGCGACCCGAAGTAGGCGACTGCGCCGTCGATAACGGCGATCTTGCGATGATTGCGCAGGTCCAGGCGCATAGCGTTGTGACCCCACAGGCGCAGCGGCATCACGGGCACGACCTCGACTCCCGCTGCGCGCAAATCGGGGCCGAGCCGGCGCAGGCCGTCGCGCGAGCCGATCGCGTCCATCAGGACGCGCACGGCGACACCGCGACGTGCCGCGCGGACGAGCGCCTCGGCGATCACGCGGCCGGCCGCATCGGCTGCGAAGATGTAGTAGAGCAGATGAACGACGCGCGTCGCGGCATCGATGTCCTGCGCAAGCCGTTGCAGCGCGGGCAAGTAATCGGGCAGGAGCTCGAACGCGTTGCCGGAACTCGGCTGGAACTCGGACAGGCGTTGCGCCAGCACGAGCGCCGGCGCGTCGTCGCCCGCGCCGCGCGACCAGGCGCGCGCAACGCCCGCAGGCATCGGCGGCGCCACGCGCGCGATCGTCGCGCGCATCTGCGTTTCCAGCGCCAGCCGGCGTCGCGGCAGATACGCGCGACCGATCAGCAGGTAGGCGATCGCGCCCGGCCAGGGCAGGAACAGGATCAGCAACAGCCACGCGCGCGCGGACTCCGCGCTGCGGCGGCGCGGTACCAGCGCGAGCGCGGCGACGCGCACGATCCACTCGCTCGCCCAATAGAGCGTCGCCCAGGGGATGGGGTCCAGCGTCACCGGCGGCCCTCGCGTTGGCGGGAAACGCGCAGTATGGCGCGCGGCCGATCATGGCAAGGCAATGCGACGTTTGCGGTAAGCTTGCCCCTCCCCGTCTCGGATGAAGGGTCCTGACGTTTCGCTCGGGATGGATGAACCGTCGAACTCTCGCCGCGATCCGTCGCCACCGCTGAAGCGCCGGTATCGCGGCTGCCTGCTGGGCGGCGCCGTCGGCGACGCGCTGGGTGCGCCGGTCGAGTTCATGTCGCTCGCCGAGATCCGCGAAACCTTCGGCCGCAGCGGCATCACCGAATACACGACGGCGTTCAACCGCAAGGGCGCCATCACCGACGACACGCAGATGACGCTGTTCACGGCGGAGGGATTGTTGCGCGCGTACGCGGCCGGCGCGGCGCGCGGCAACCTCGCGGCCGTTGCGCCGTTCGTCGCGAACGCCTACGCGCGCTGGCTCGCCACACAGGACCGCACACCCGGCGTCGCGGACTTCGACCGCGACGGCTGGCTGTTCGCGATCAACGAGCTGTTCGAGCAGCGCGTCCCGGGCGCGAGCTGCCTGTCTGCGCTCGAAGAGAGCACGCGTCTCGGCGAGCGGGCGCGCAACGACAGCAAGGGATGCGGCGGCGTGATGCGCAGCGCTCCGGTGGGGTTGTGGTGCGCGCGGCTCGACGAAGGACTGTCCGCCGAGCGGGTCGCCCGGCGTGCGCTCGAACTCGGCAGCGAGCTCGCGGGGCTGACGCATGGCCACCCGACGGGACGCCTCGCCGCCGGTGCGTTCGCGGCGCTGGTCGCGCTTCTGGTGCGCGAAACGCCGTTGCCGCAGGCGGTCGCCACTGTGAAAGCGCTGCTCCCGCGCCACCCGGGCCATTCCGAGACGCTGCGCGCGATCGAGCGTGCGGAGGCCGTGGCCGCCGGCGGCATCCTGCGGGCGGAGGCGCTGATCGAGCTCGGCGAAGGATGGACCGCCGACGAGGCACTGGCCATTGCACTGGCGAGCGCGCTGGGCGCGCCCGACCTCGAGGCCGGCGTTCGTCTCGCCGTCAACCACGACGGCGACAGCGACACGACCGCCGCTATCGCCGGCAACCTTCTCGGCGCGCTGCACGGCGTCGAGGCGATTCCGAAGCGCTGGCTGCTCGGTCTCGAGTTGCGCCGCGTGGTGCTCGAAATCGCCGACGACCTCGCGACGTTTCCGGACTGGCCCATCGGCGAATTCATGCCCGACAGCCACGAAGCAGCGTATTGGAAGCGGCGCTATCCCGGCACGTGAAGTGAAGTCCGGGGGCGGGCGCCGCGCGCAGCTGCGCTCCTGCTCCCGACGGAAACCTGATCGACGTATCGAACTACCGGCGCTGAAGAATCAATGAAGACGCTGCCGTGACTTGCGCACCGACGTGTCCTGCAGGTCTCGCCGCGCGCCGCTGCCGCGCGACTCGGTGGCCCGGCGCTTCTCCTGCCAGAAACGGTAGATCAGCACGGCCGCGACGGCTAGCTCCTCGACCAGGCTCTCGCGCTTTTCGCGATCGTCGATCCACTCGGCGAATTCGGGGTCCTGGTCGCCGAACGCCAGCGCCTCGATCGGAAAGATCCAGTCGCGCGCGTCTTCGGCGTCGTACAGGGGCTGCCATTCGTCCTCGCGCAGCTTCACGCCGGCCATGTAGCCTTCGCACCACGCGGAGGCTTCCGGCGGCGTCTTGTCGTTGCGCGCCGTCTCCTCGGGCATGTAGAGCAGCGGCTTGAAGCGCGTCGGCGATTCGGACAGCGTCCGCTGGATGCCGACCATGTGCCGCAGCATCAGCGCCATGATCTTCTGCGCCTGCTCGCTGTCGGCGAACGCGGGATTGGTCGTGCGGCCGCCGTCGCTCCATACCTGCGGCAGCCACTCGGACGGCTGGATCATCTCCGGACCGCTGACGATCGCCGTCAGGAAGCCGTCCAGCATCTCGAGATCCATGCAGTCCTGCGGCACGGCGTCGGAGGCGAGGAAGCCCTCGAGTCCGTCGAGTTCGGCATCGGAAAGAGGTTCGTCGAGCGCGCGCAGTTCAGCCATGGGGGAATCTCGTGAAGGCGCGGGCACGGGGCCCCGCGGCGGGGGATGTCGATTGTACCCCGTCAGCGCCGCGCGACGGCCCCCGTCAGCCGGCCGGGACGGATCGAGACAGCGCGTGCGCGAGATTGAGCGCCGCCGCGAACAACAGCACGGCGCCGGCCTGGTGCAGCGCCGCGAGCGACAGGGGCACCGCCAGCACCAGCGTGGCGATGCCGAGCGCAAGTTGCACGACGAGCACCGCGACGAGCACTCCCGCGGCGTGGACGGCGCGCCGCGGAAGGCCGGATGATGCCGCGCGCACACGCCACGCGAGCCACGGCACGGCCAGCGCCAGCAGCCATGCGAGCGCGCGATGATCGAACTGCACGGTCGCCAGGTTCCAGACGAAGTTCTTCCACGCGGGCTCGAGCATCAGGATCTCGGGCGGCACGATTCGGCCGTTCATCAACGGAAAGGTGTTGTAGGCAAATCCCGCGCGCAGTCCGGCGACGAGTCCGCCGGACAGCGCCTGCACGAACACGAGCGCCGCCACGACGAAGGCGAGCCGGCGCACGCGGCGCGCGGCGGAGTGCGCGGACGACGCGGCAGGCCAAGGACGCCCCGGCGCGATCAGCGTCATCGCGACCCACAGCATCGCGCCGAAAATCATCAGCGCCAGCCCGAGGTGCGCGGTGAGCCGCAGATGCGACACGCGCGGATCGTCGACGAGGCCGCTTTGCACCATGTACCAGCCCATCGCGCCCTGCAACCCGCCGAGCACGAAAATCCCCGCGAGCGGCAGCGCGTAGCCGTCCGGGATGCGCCGGCGAGCGAGAAACCAGACGTAAGGCAGCAGGAACGCGACGCCGATCAGGCGTCCGAGCAACCGGTGGAAATACTCCCACCAGAAGATGCCCTTGAACTCGGCGAGCGTCATCGCGTGGTTGACCTGCCGGAACTCGGGCGTGGCCTGGTACTTTGCGAATGCCTGCTGCCACTGCGCGTCCTCCAGCGGCGGCAGCGTGCCGACGATCGGCTGCCATTCGGTGATCGACAATCCGGAATGCGTCAGCCGCGTGACGCCGCCGACGACGACCATCGCGAAGACGAGCGCGCAGCAGATGAACAGCCACGTCGCGATCGGCACGGCAGAGTTCGAGCGCACCGTCGCGCCCACTGCGGGTGCTGCGGCGCGGCCGGAGGCGAGCGTGGCCAGCGGTGCGGCCGCCG
>JBDSLT010000058.1:0-12360 GCA_039916265.1 Casimicrobiaceae bacterium
GGCTTCAACCTGACGATTCACGGTCCCGCGGGCCGCTACGTCAACGACGAGAAGATCGTGCAGGCGGTGGCGCAAATGCTGTCGCGCGTCGGCCTCGTGTCGAAGGTCGAGACCGCGCCGATGGGGCCGTATTCGGGGCGCGCGTCCAAGCAGGAGTTCAGCTTCCACATGGTGGGCTGGGGCGCTTCGACCGGCGAGGCGTCGTCGCCGCTGCGCTCGCTGCTGGCGACGTTCAACCGCGACAAGGGGCTTGGCGCGGTCAACTGGGGCCGCTACAGCAATGTCAAGGTCGACTACCTGATCGAGCAGGCGCTGCAGCAGGTGGACGACGAGAACCGCCGCACGATGCTCCAGAACGCCACCAAGCTCGCCATGGAAGACCTCGGCATCATGCCGATCCACTTCCAGTTCACGATCTGGGCGACGACCAAGAAAGTCCAGTACACGCCGCGCACCGACGAGTACACGCTCGCGTTCCAGTTCAGGCCGGTCAAAGGCTAGGTTGAGGACCCCCACGCTCACTGGGTTCGCTGCCCCCGGAGGGGGAGCAAGCCTTCCTTGGGACGGCCCGGCGGAAGGCATGACGACCCCCACGCTCACTGTGTTCGCGTGCTGGTCTATGTAATACGGCGCAGCCTGCAGAGCGTCATCGTGCTGCTTGCGATGTCGGTGCTCGTGTTCGTCGGTGTGTATGCGGTCGGCAATCCGATCGACATCCTGATCAACCCGCAGGCGGACCAGCAGGATCGCGAGCGCGCGATCGCGGCGCTGGGGCTCGACAAGAGCCTCGTCGAGCAGTACCTGAGCTTCCTGTCGGGCGCGCTGCACGGCGATCTCGGCCGCTCGTTCGTGCACGCGACGTCCGCGCTCGGGCTCATTCTCGAGCGGATGCCGGCGACGCTAGAGCTCGCGTTCGCTGCGATGCTGATGGCCATCGTGCTTGGCATCCCGCTCGGGCTGTGGGCGGGGCTGAAGCCCAACGGCGTCGCCGGCCGCACGATCATGGCGGGGTCGATCCTGGGCTTTTCGCTGCCGACGTTCTGGGTCGGCCTGATGCTCATCATGGTGTTCGCAGTGATGCTGGGCTGGCTGCCGTCGAACGGGCGTGGCGAGACGGTCGACGTGCTCGGCGTTCCCGTATCGTTCCTCACCGTCGACGGGCTGCGCCACCTGGTGCTACCGGCGACCAACCTCGCGTTGTTCAACGTCGCGCTGCTGATCCGCCTGACGCGCGCCGGCGCGCACGAGGCGCTCCTGCAGGACTACGTCAAGTTCGCGCGCGCGAAGGGGCTGACCAACCGCCGCGTGATCGGCGTGCACGTGCTGCGCAACATTCTCATTCCCATCGTCACGGTGATCGGGCTGCAGTTCGGCGCGCTCATCGCGTTCGCGATCGTCACCGAAAGCGTGTTCGCGTGGCCCGGCATGGGCAAGCTGCTCATCGACTCCCTGAACCTGCTGGACCGTCCGGTGATCGTCGCGTACCTGCTCGTCATCGTCACCTTCTTCATCGTGATCAACCTCGCGGTGGACATCCTCTACTCGTCGCTCGACCCGCGCGTTCGGCTGACCGAAAGCAAGGGATGATCGATGCTGCCGAAGCGGCCGCGGTCGAGGGCGCCGGGTCGCGCAAGGTGCAGACGCCGTTCGCGCGCATTGCGACAGATTTCCTCGCGAATCCGGTCGCGGTGTTCGGGCTGCTGCTGCTCGCCCTCATCGTGCTCGCCGCGATCTTCGCGCCGCTGATTTCGCCGCAAAACCCCTACGACCTCGCGCAGATCGACGTGATGGACAGCAAGCTGCCGCCCGGCGGCCAGGACGCCGCCGGCGCGACGTTCTGGCTCGGTACCGACGACCAGGGGCGCGACATGCTGTCGGCGATTTTCTATGGCCTGCGCATCTCGCTCGCCGTCGGGACGATCGCGACGGTGATCGCGCTGATCGTCGGTCTCGCCACGGGCCTGACCGCCGCGTACTTCGGCGGACGCATCGAGTCGGTGATCATGCGCATCGTCGACATCCAGCTCTCGTTTCCGGCGATCCTGATCGCGCTGATCCTGATCGCGGTGCTCGGACAGGGCACGGGCAAGGTGATCGCCGCGCTCATCACCGTGCAATGGGCCTATTACGCGCGCACGGTGCGCAGCGCCGCGCTCGTGGAGACGCGCAAGGAATACATGGAGGCGGCGCGCTGCCTCGCGCTGCCGCCTTCGCACATCGTGTTCCGTCACCTGCTGCCCAATTGCCTGCCGCCGATGATCGTCGTCGCGACGGTGCAGGTGGCCGCGGCGATCGCGCTCGAAGCGACGCTGTCCTTCCTCGGCCTCGGCCTGCCGATCACCGAGCCGTCGCTCGGTCTCCTGATCGCCAATGGCTACCAGTACCTGCTGTCCGGCAAGTACTGGATCAGTTTTTTCCCCGGCATCGCGCTGCTGCTCACGATCGTCAGCATCAATCTCGTCGCCGACCAGCTTCGCGACGTGCTGAATCCCCGGCTGCAGCGATGATCGCTGCCGGGCCGCCCGAAGGCGCCCGTTCGCCGGACGAGGCGGCGGGCAGCGACGCCCGCGCACGTCCGGCCAGCGACCCGGTCCTGTCCGTCGACGGCTTGCGCACGCATTTCTTCACCAGGGCGGGCGTGGTGAAGGCGGTCGACGACGTCTCCTTTGCCGTCGAGCGCGGCCAGGTGCTCGGCCTCGTCGGCGAATCGGGTTCCGGCAAGTCGATGACCGGCTACTCGCTGATGGGCCTGATCGATCCGCCCGGCCGGATCGTCGCCGGCAGCATCGTGCTCGGCGGCGTGGAGCTGACCAGGCTCGGGGCGGAAGCGATGCGGCGGATTCGCGGCAGCCGCATCGCGATGATCTTCCAGGACCCGATGATGACGCTGAACCCGGTGCTGCGGATCGATACGCAGATGATCGAGGCCATTACGGCGCACGAGAAGGTGAGCGGGGCGTCGGCCCGCGCCCGCGCGCGCGAAGCGCTGGTGAAGGTGGGCATTCCATCGCCCGACGAGCGGCTCGACGCGTATCCGCACCAGTTCTCCGGCGGCATGCGCCAGCGCGTGGCCATTGCGATCGCGCTGCTCAATCGACCCGATGTCATCATCGCGGACGAGCCGACGACCGCACTGGACGTGACGATCCAAGGCCAGATCCTGTTCGAGATGCAGCGGCTCACGCGCGAGACGGGCACGGCGCTGATCTGGATCACCCACGATCTTTCGGTGATCGCGGGCCTGGCCGATCGCGTCAGCGTGATGTACGCGGGGCGCATCGTCGAGCAAGGCACGGTGGAGGAGGTGCTGTCGACGCCGCGCCATCCGTATACGCGGGGCCTCCTCGACTCGGTGCCGTCGAACAGCGTGCGCGGCGCGCGCTTGAAGCAGATTCCCGGCATGACGCCCTCGCTGCTGGACCTGCCGCCCGGCTGCGCGTTTCGCGAGCGCTGCAGCCGCGCGCAGCCCGATTGCGCCATCGCGCCGGCGATGCGCGCGATCTCGACGACCGGCCAGGCCGTCCGATGCCACCATCCACTCTAGGTCGCGCGTCGCGCGCGCCGGCGGAGGGCGGCGTTGCGCTGATCGAGCTCGCCGGCATCTCGAAGCGTTTCGTGAAAGCGCTCGACCTGGCGGCGAGGATCGGCAATCGCCTCGGCGCGAACGTCCGCGAGGAGGTCGTTCACGCGGTCGACAGCGTGAATCTCCGCATAGAGTCCGGCGAGATCGTCGGGCTGGTCGGCGAATCGGGCTGCGGCAAGTCGACGCTCGGCCGCCTCGCGGCGGGGTTGCTGGCACCCTCGGCGGGCGAGCGCCTCTGGAAGGGCCAGCCGCTGTCGGGCCTGTCACCGTCGAAGGCGCGCCGCCAGCAGCTGCGCACGCAGATGATCTTCCAGGATCCCTACGCGTCGCTGAATCCGCGGCTGCGCGTCGTCGACATCGTCGGTGAGGCGCCGGTGGTCCACCGCATCGTCTCGAAACGCCAGCAGGTCGAGTACGTCGGACTGATGCTGAACAAGGTCGGCCTCGATCCGACGCTGATGCGCCGCTATCCTCATCAGTTCTCCGGCGGCCAGCGTGCGCGCATCGGCATCGCGCGCGCGCTCGCGGTCAAGCCGGAGTTTCTCGTCTGCGACGAGTCGGTCGCCGCGCTCGACGTGTCCATCCAGGCGCAGGTGCTCAATCTCTTCGTCGACCTTCAGTCGTCGCTGAATCTCACCTACCTGTTCATCAGCCACGACCTCGGCGTCATCCAGTATCTGGCCGATCGCGTGGTCGTGATGTATCTCGGCCGCGTCGTCGAGAGTGCGCCGGCGGCCAAGCTCTTCAACCAGCCGAACCATCCCTACACGCAGGCGCTGCTCGCCGAAGTGGGAAAGGTCGAGCCCAGGAAGCGCGTGTTCGTGCCGATCGCCGGCGAGATCCCGTCGCCGCTCGATCCGCCGCCGGGCTGCCATTTTCATCCGCGCTGCCCGCACGCGATGCCGATCTGCCGCGAGAAGGCGCCGGCCCTCGTCCAGATTTCGGCGCGGCACGCGTCGGCCTGCCACCTGAACGATGCGCCGCGAACGGCAACTGGTCAGACCACTTGACCGGTTGGCGGCGCGCTGCTAACGTCCCGCGACTCGGCGCAACGGGATCGAGTCGCACCCCCGCGCCGGCGTTTCGTCGACCGTCTCGAAGGAGGACTGCATGTCACGCTACCTGCGCGCGCTCGTTGCGCTCGTGTTCGCATGGATCGCCGGAACCGCCGGCGCCGCTTATCCCGACCGGCCCATCACGCTCATCGTGCCGTGGGGCGCGGGCGGAGGCACCGACGCCGTCGCGCGATTCTTCGGCACGTACCTCGAAAAGGAGCTGGGGCAGCCGGTGAACGTCGTCAATCGCACCGGCGGCAGCGGCGTCGTCGGCCACAGCGCGATCGCGCAGGCGGCACCCGATGGCTACACGCTCGGCCTCATCACCGTGGAAATCACGATGATGCACTGGCAGGGATTGACCGAGCTCGGCCCGGCCTCGTACACGCCTTTGGCGCTCGTCAACGCCGATCCCGCCGGCTTCCAGGTTGCCGCCGACTCGAAGTACAAGACGGTGCAGGAGGTGCTCGACGCGATCAAGGCCAATCCGGGCAAGCTGAAGGCGTCGGGCACGGGGCAGGGCGGCATCTGGCAGCTCGCGATCGCCGGCCTGTTGAACGACCTCAAGATCGACCCGAAGAGCGTCCCGTGGGTGCCCTCCAACGGCGCGGCGCCCGGGTTGCAGGACCTCGTCGCGGGTGGCGTCGATATCGTACCCTGCTCGATCCCCGAGGCGCGCTCACTGATCGACGCCGGCAAGGTGCGCTCGCTGGCGATCTTCGACGCGAAGGCGCCGGCGCTCTACCCCAACCTGCCGACGATCAAGCAGGCGACCGGCAGCAACTGGACGACCGCCGCATGGCGCGGCATGGCGGGGCCTAAGGGCCTGCCGAAGGACGTCGAGACGCGGCTCGTGGCGACCATCAAGAAGGCGTACGACAGCAAGGACTATCAGGACTTCCTGGCGTCGCGAGGCTTCGGCGCACAGTGGGCGCCGCAGGAAGACTTCGCCAAGTACATGGCGAAAAGCGATGCCGACATGGGCGCAGTGATGAAGACCCTCGGCATGGCGAAGTGAGCTGTTGCGTCGTTGCGGGCGACGCAACAGACGGGATTGTCCCGGCGCCCGATCGACGCCTTTCGCGACGCCGATGATCCGGTGACCTGCAGATGAAGTTCAACGACGCCGTCTTCGGCGCCGTGCTCCTGGTGCTCGGCCTTGCGGTGCTCGTGCAGGTGCCGTCGTTCCCCTCGATCCCGGGGCAGAAGTACGGGCCCGGGATCTTTCCGGGCGTCGTCGCCGCCGCGCTGGTCGTCTGTGCGGTGCTGCTGATCGTCAGCGGGCTGCGCCGCCGCGCCACCGACCCCTGGTTCGCTGCGGGAACGTGGACGCGCTCGCGGCGGCACGTCGTCGCGCTCGTCGTCACCGTGGTGGGCACGGTTGCCTACGTGCTCCTGGCGGAGAAGGTGGGCTTTCTCATCGTCGCGCCGATCCTCCTCTTCGCGCTGTTCGTGTCCTACGGCGTTCGGGTCAATGTCGCGATCGTCACCGCGATCGTCGTCACGCTGGTCATGCATTTCGCGTTCTACAAGCTGCTGCGCGTCCCGTTGCCGTGGGGCGTGATCCGGCCGCTGTTCTGAGCGATGGATGCGCTGCTGATCGCGTTCCAGATGGTCTTCGAGCCGAAGACGCTGCTCGTCATGCTGGGCTCGGCGGTGTTCGGGCTGTTCGTCGGCGCGGTGCCGGGCCTCACGGCGACGATGGCGACGGCACTGCTCGTCCCCGTGACGTTCTTCATGCCGCCTGTGATGGCGATTGCGGCGATCGTCACGGCCACCGCGATGGCGATCTTCTCGGGCGACATTCCGGGCTGCCTGCTGCGGATGCCGGGCACGCCGGCGTCGGCGGCGTATACCGACGAGGCCTACGCGATGACCCGCAAGGGGCAGGCCGAGACGGCGCTTGGCGCAGGGCTCGTGTTCTCGGCGATCGGGGGGCTGTTCGGCACCGCCGTGCTCATCCTGTCGGCGCCGACGCTCGCGGAATTCGCGCTCAAGTTCAGTTCGTTCGAATATTTCTGGCTCGTCCTGCTCGGCCTGTCGTGCTCGATCGTGATCACCGCGGAGCGGCCGCTCAAGGGTACGGTGTCGCTGCTGCTCGGCCTCCTGATCGGCTGCATCGGACTGGGGAATCCCGCGGGATTCCCGCGCTTCACGTTCGGCAGCACCGAGCTCCTGGGCGGTGTCGGGCTCATCCCGCTGATGATCGGCATGTTCGCCGTCTCGGAGATCCTGCGTTTCGCTGTCGATCTCGATCCGCCGCTCAGGATCGTCGACCAGCCGATCCACAACGTGTTCAAGGGGATGTGGGCGCTGGCGCGGAAATACCCGGTGCAGGTCCTGCGCGGCAGCACGCTGGGGACGCTGGTCGGCGCGCTTCCCGGCGCGGGCGCCGACATCGCGGCGTGGATGGCTTACGCGATGAGCAAGAAGTTCTCGAAGGAGCCGGAGAAGTTCGGTACCGGCCATGTCGAGGGCATCGTCGAGTCCGGGTCGGCGAACAACAGCGCGCTGGCCGGCGCATGGATCCCTGCGCTGGTATTCGGCATTCCGGGCGACTCGATCACGGCGATCGTGATCGGCGTGCTCTACATGAAGAACATGAACCCCGGACCTACGCTGTTCACGCAGAACCCGCAGAACATCTACGCGGTGTACCTGCTTTTCATCATGGCCAACCTCATCATGATTCCGCTGGGCTGGGCGTGCATCAAGGCGTCGAAGCGCATCCTGCGGGTGCCGCGGAACATCCTGATGCCGGTGATCCTCCTGTTTTGCATCGTCGGCGCGTTCGCGATCAACAATACGGTGTTCGACATCGGCGTCGTGCTGGTGGCCGGGATCGTCGCTTACGTTCTGGAGGAGAACGGCTTCCCGGTGGCGCCGGCGATCCTCGGCGTGGTGCTGGGCAGGATGCTGGAGGAGAATTTCGTCACGTCGATGATCAAGTCGGATGGCGACCTGCTCGCCTTCTTCAGCCGCCCGCTCGCGGCGGCGCTCGGCGCGCTGACGCTTGCCGCGTGGTTTCTGCCGCCCGTCATCCGGCGGCTACGGCGACTCGCCGGCGTCTGAAGTCCGCTGCTGCCACCGCACCGTAAGCCCGCGTTGACCCCCTGTGGTGCGGCGCGGTAAAATCCGCAGGTTTAGGGCAGTCGACGTCGATCGGCGCGGTTTCGCGCGGTTTCGACGGTCGCGGATGATCTGCGGATGCGCACCGGGCTCGTCGTCGGAAACTGGAAAATGAACGGCGGGCTGGCCGCCAATTCGCGGTTGCTCGATGCACTTCTCGCGGGCTGGCCATCACAGCCCGCCGACGAAGCGGCGCCGGGGTCCTCAGGCGATCTCGCGGTTTGCGTGCCGTTCCCGTATCTGGGTCAGGCGCAGGCGGCGCTGGCGGGCTCGCGCATCGCCTGGGGCGCGCAGGACGTGAGCGCGAACGCCTCCGGTGCGTACACCGGCGATGTCGCGGCGGCAATGTTGCTCGAATTCGGCTGCCGCTACGTGCTGGTCGGGCATTCCGAGCGGCGCCAGATGCACGCGGAAGGCGACGCGATCGTCGCCGCGAAGGCGCGCGCTACGCTCGACGCCGGGATGACGCCGGTCGTGTGCGTCGGCGAGACGCTGGCGGAACGCGAAGCGAACGCGACGGTCGCGGTCGTGACGCGCCAGTTGGCTGCGGTGGCGAGCGCACTTTGCGACGATCTGCCGCGCATCGTCCTCGCGTACGAGCCGCTGTGGGCGATCGGTACCGGGAGGACCGCCTCGCCGGCGCAGGCGCAGGAGGTGCACGCGTTGCTGCGCCAGGCGCTGGGCCGGGCGCGCGCGGCGGACGTCCGCGTACTGTACGGCGGCAGCGTCAAGGCCGCGAATGCGAAGGCGCTTTTTGCGATGCCGGACGTCGACGGTGGTCTCGTCGGCGGGGCGTCGCTGGACGCGGCGGAATTTTTGGCGATTGCGCGTGCCTGAGTCCCTAGCCGGATGAATCACGCGCAGCCGGGCACATGGACACGTTTCGGGTGAATCGATGAATTACATGGAAACACTGCTGCTCGTCGTGCATCTGATCGTCGCCGCGGTCGTCTGCGGCTTCGTGCTGATGCAGCACGGCAAAGGCGCCGACATGGGCGCTGCGTTCGGCAGCGGCTCGTCCGGCAGCCTGTTCGGCGCGTCGGGCTCCGCCAACTTTCTGTCGCGCACGACGGCCGTCCTCGCGACCGTCTTTTTCCTGACGAGCATCGGGCTCACGTTCTTTGGCAGCATGAAGGGCAAGCCGCAGGGAGTGATGGATCAGGGCGTGATGGAAAAGATTGTGCCGGCACCGGCCAGCGCGCCCGACGTGCCGAAGCCCGCCGACGTGCCGAAGCCGTCGGGGACGGCGCCGGCAGGGTCGGTCCCGCAGGCGGCGCAAGGCGCGCCCGCGCAGGCCGCCCCTGCCGCCCCGGCCGTCGACGTAGCGCCGGCGTCCGGGACCACGGGCCGTGCAGAGAAGAAGGGTGAAGTACCCGGCAGGGGCCAGTAGTCAGATCGGCCGACGTGGTGAAATTGGTAGACACGCTGTCTTGAGGGGGCAGTGGCGAAAGCCGTGGGAGTTCGAGTCTCCCCGTCGGCACCAGGGATTTGCAAACGCGGGCATCGCAGGACAACGCAGGGGCGGGACCAGGTAGACGAAGCGGCGAAATCGACGGGACGGGCGTGACGTGTGCGCCATCGTCCACCCACCATGCTCGAGCAATATTTTCCCATCCTCCTCTTCATCGGCTTCGGGCTTGGCCTCGGGCTGTTGATGCTCGGCGTCGGCTCGTTCGTCTCGCCGAACCGGCCGGACCCGCAGAAGCTATCGCCGTACGAATGCGGTTTCGAGGCGTTCGAGGACGCGCGGATGAAGTTCGACGTGCGCTACTACCTCGTGGCGATCCTCTTCATCCTGTTCGACCTCGAGATCGCCTTCCTCTTTCCGTGGGCGGTGGTGCTGCCGGAAATCGGCTTCTTCGGCTTCGCGTCGATGATGGTCTTCCTGCTGATCCTGGTGATCGGCTTCGTCTACGAATGGAAGAAGGGCGCGCTCGAATGGGAGTGACGGAGGACTGATGGCCATCGAAGGCGTACTCGAAAAGGGCTTCGTCACCACGACGATGGACAGCGTCATCAACTGGGCCCGCACCGGCTCGATGTGGCCGATGACCTTCGGTCTCGCCTGCTGCGCGGTCGAGATGATGCACGCGGGTGCCGCGCGCTACGACCTCGATCGGTTCGGCATCGTTTTCCGGCCGAGCCCGCGGCAATCGGACGTGATGATCGTCGCCGGCACGCTGTGCAACAAGATGGCGCCGGCCCTGCGCAAGGTGTACGACCAGATGGCCGAGCCGCGCTGGGTCGTGTCGATGGGCTCGTGCGCGAACGGCGGCGGCTACTATCACTACTCGTACTCGGTCGTGCGCGGCTGCGACCGCATCGTCCCCGTCGATGTCTACGTGCCAGGGTGCCCGCCCACGTCCGAGGCGCTGCTCTACGGCCTCCTGCAGCTCCAGAACAAGATCTGGCGCACCAACACCATCGCGCGATGACTGTCGCCGCCGACACGCTGTCCGCGGCGCTGTCCGCCACCTTCGACGATCGGCTCGCGAGCGTGAGGGTCGAGCGCGACGAGGTCACCGCCGTCGTCGCCGCCGACCGGATGATCGAGGTGCTGCGCGAGTTGCGCGACCGGCCCGAGTTTCGCTACGACATGCTGATCGACGTCTGCGGCGTCGACTATCGCGGCTTCGGCGACGGTCTCGCCGACGGTCCCCGCTTTGCCGCGGTCTATCATCTCCTGTCGCTCGCGCACAACCGGCGGCTGCGCGTGCGCGTCTTCGCGGCCGACGACGATTTTCCGGTGCTGTCGTCGGTGGTGAACCTCTGGCCGAGCGCCAACTGGTTTGAGCGCGAGGCCTTCGACCTCTACGGCATCGTGTTCGCCGGCCATCCGGACTTGCGCCGTCTGCTGACCGACTACGGTTTCGTCGGCCACCCGTTCCGCAAGGACTTCCCGATCTCCGGGTACGTCGAAATGCGCTACGACCCCGAGCAGGCACGCGTCATCTATCAGCCGGTGACGATCGAGCCGCGCGAGATCACGCCGCGCGTCGTCCGCGAGGAAAACTACGCCGACGAACCGGGATTCCGGAAAGGCTGACCCGCGCGTGGCCGAAATCCGCAACTACACGATGAACTTCGGGCCGCAGCATCCCGCTGCGCACGGCGTGCTGCGGCTGGTGCTCGAGCTCGACGGCGAGGTCATCGAGCGGGCGGACCCGCACATCGGGCTGCTCCATCGCGCCACCGAGAAGCTCGCCGAGACGCGCACGTGGATCCAGTCGCTGCCGTACATGGACCGGCTCGACTACGTCTCGATGATGGCCAACGAACACGCGTACTGTCTGGCGATCGAGCGCCTGCTCGACATCGAAGTGCCGATCCGCGCGCAGTACATCCGCGTGATGTTCGACGAGATCACGCGCATCCTCAACCACCTGATGTGGCTCGGCGCGCATTCGCTCGACGTGGGCGCGATGACGACGTTCCTCTACTGCTTCCGCGAGCGCGAGGACCTGTTCGACGTCTACGAGGCGGTGTCGGGTGCGCGCATGCACGCTGCCTATTACCGCCCCGGCGGCGTGTATCGCGACCTGCCGGAGCGGATGCCGCAGTATTCGGCCATGCACCGGCGCAGCGCCAGGGACATCGCGCGCCTCAACGAGAACCGGCAGGGCTCGCTCCTCGACTTCATCGACGACTTCACGCGCCGCTTCCCGGGCTACGTCGACGATTACGAGACGCTGCTGACCGAAAACCGCATCTGGAAGCAGCGCACCGTGAACATCGGCGTCGTGAGCGCCGAGCGCGCGATCGCGCTGGGATTCACCGGGCCCATGCTGCGCGGCTCGGGCGTACCGTGGGACCTGCGCAAGAAGCAGCCCTACGCGGTCTACGATCGAATGGATTTCGACATTCCGGTCGGCGTGAGCGGCGACTGCTACGACCGCTATCTGGTGCGCGTGGAGGAAATGCGCCAATCCAACCGGATCGTGAAGCAGTGCATCGAATGGCTGCGCGCCAACCCGGGCCCCGTCATCACCGGGAACCACAAGGTGGCGCCGCCGTCGCGCGAGGCGATGAAGACGAACATGGAAGAGCTGATCCATCACTTCAAGCTCTTCACCGAAGGCATCCACGTGCCGCCCGGCGAGGTCTACGCGGCGATCGAGCACCCGAAAGGCGAGTTCGGCGTCTACGCGATCTCGGACGGCGCGAACAAGCCGTTCCGCATCAAGCTGCGACCGCCCGACTACGTGCACCTCTCGGCGCTCGACGAGATGTCGCGGGGCCACATGATCGCCGACGTCGTCGCGATCATCGGCACGCAGGACGTCGTGTTCGGGTCGATCGATCGATGAACGCGCCCGCGGCCGTCCTTTCCGAAGACGCGCGCCGTCGCATCGACCGCGAGGTCGCCAAGTACCCGGCCGACCAGAAGCAGTCGGCGGTGATGTCGGCGCTCGCCATTGCCCAGGACGAGCACGGCTGGCTGTCGACCGACGTGATGGACGCGGTCGCGCTGCATCTTGGCATGCCGCCGGTCGCCGTCTACGAGGTCGCGACCTTCTACACGATGTACAACCTGAAGCCCGGCGGCCGGCACAAGCTGACGATCTGCACGAACCTGCCGTGCGCGCTGTCCGG
>JBDSLT010000059.1:0-3413 GCA_039916265.1 Casimicrobiaceae bacterium
GCGGCGTCGTGCGTCACGAGCAGCACCGGAAGCGAGCGCTCGCGCGCGTGATCGAACACGAAGCGCCGAAAGTCCTGGCGCAGTTGCGCGTCGAGCTTGTTGAAGGGCTCGTCGAGAAGCAGCGCACGCGGCGCGGCGAGCAGCGTTCGCATCACCGCGACGCGCGCGCGCTGGCCGCCGGAGAGTGTCGCGGGGTCGCGCGCCGCAAAACCCGCCAGATCGGCTTCGGCCAGCGCCTGCGCCACGGCGTCTCGGCGTGCGCCGCGGTCGCGCAGCGCCGCCGGCAGCGCAAAGGCGAGGTTGTCGCCCACCGAGAGGTGCGGAAACAGGAGGTCGTCCTGGAAGAGAATCCCGACGCGCCGTCGCTCCGGCGGCAGCGCGAGGACGCTCGCCCCGCCGACGCGAACGTCGCCGCGCGTCGCGAACGCCGCGTCGAGCGTGCCGGCGACGAACGCGAGCAGCGACGACTTGCCGCAGCCGCTCGGTCCCATGATCGTGACCTGGCCGCCGGGCGGAACGGTCACGTCGAGCGGGCCGAGCAACGTCCGCCCGGCGATCGCCAGGCTGACGCCGTCGAGTTCGAGTCCTGCCGCGCTCACCGGGGAACGCCCGCGGGAACGCCACCCGCCGCGCGGGCGCTCGCGCCGAGCCGACGCGGAATCAGCACCGCCGCGAGATAGACGACGCACGGCAGCAGCGCCTGCAGGACAGCGTAAACGCCGATCACGCGACGGTCGGCACCGGCGGCGAGCGTCACCGCGTCCGTGGTGAGCGTGGCCACGCGGCCGTTGCCGGCGAACAGCGTCGGTAGATACTGGCCGACGCTGATCGCGAAGCCGACGGCGGCGGCGATCATCAGCGGGCCGGCCAGCAGCGGCAACTTGATGCGCAGGAGCACGCGCCACGGCGATGCACCGAGGCTCGCCGCCGTACGCGCGTAGCGCGGGTCCAGTGCACGCCACGGATCGGCGAGCGAAAGGAAAACGTAGGGCAACACGAAAACCAGGTGCGCCCAGAGCGTCGCCGACAGCGTTCCATCGAGCTCCGCGCGGATCAGCAGAACCTGCGCGCCGAAAAGAAAAGCGATCTGCGGCACCAGCAGCGGCAGATAGAGGATGCGCAGCGACCGCGTACCCGCGCGGTGGCGCGACAGCGCCTCGTTTTCGAGGCAGCCGGCGGCCAGCACGACCGCAATCGCCGCCGCGAGCGTGCCGAGCACGAGGGTGGTGACAAAGGGCGTCGCGACCTCGGCGACCAGGCGCGTCCAGTTCGCGAGCGTCCACGCATCCGGCAGCGCCGACGGAAAGCGCCACTGCGCGGCGAACGACCACAGCAGCATCCCGGTCACCGCGAGCGCGCTTGCTGCGAAGGCGGCGAGCGTCGTGAAGTAGGCAGCGCGCGAAGCGAGCGTCGCAATGCCTGCGCGGCCGCCTCGCGCGAGCCAGCGGCGCCCGACCTTCGCCACCGCAATCTCGGCGAGACGCCAGGCGGCGATCGCCGCGATGACGATCGCGAGCGAAAGACATGCCGCCGCCGCTGCCGGAAAGTACGAGGCGATGTCGGCGTCGCCAAACCAGCGCACCGCGAGCACCGCCAGCGTCGGCGGGTTGCCCGGGCCGAGGATCAGCGCGACGTCGACGACCGACAGCGAGAAGGCGAGCACCGCGAAGATCGGCAGCCGGATCTGCGGGTACACCTGCGGCAGCACGATCTTGATCCAGCCCTCGACGCGGCCATAGCCGAGCGATCGCGCGAGCGCGAGCTGCGCCGCGGCGGGAACCTGGTGCAGCGCGCCGGCGATCATCAGCACCAGATACGGGACTTCCTTCAGCACGAGACAGGCGATCAGCGGCCAGCCGGACGGGTGGCCGGTGGTAGCGAAGTCCGGCGGCAGGTCCCACCCGGTGAGCCACGGCGACAGCGCCCGCGCGATCCATCCCGACGGCGCGATCAGGAACGCCACGCCGATCGCGATCGCGGCGTGCGGCGTGGACAGCACGGGTGCGACCCAGGCCGTCGCGCGCCGCGCCATCGTTCCGCCGTGCGCGACCGCGCAAAAGCCGACGGCGAGCGCCACCGAGAGCAGCGTCGCCGTCACGCCGGTCACGAGCGTCGTCGTGAGCGATGAGTTGAAGCCGGGATAGGCGAGCAACGCCCGCCACGGGTCGAGCGACAAGGTCCGGCCGCCGATCGCGGGCAGATAACCGAAGGCAGGCAGCAGCGTCCCGAGCAGTCCCGCGGCGATCGGCAACAGGAACAATGCGACCGCGATCGCAGGAACGACGCGCAGCGCGCCGCGGCGCGCCATCAGCCGCCGTTCACTTCGTATAGCGCCGCTCCCATTCGGCGGCGATGCGCGTCATCCACGTCGGATGGGGCTCGAGCAGCGACGTCTTCAGGTCCGCATTGGTCGGCAGCGCGGGGTGCCGCGGCAGATCGTCGAAGCGCTTGCGGTCCGCGGCCGGAAGCTTCGCGAGATCCAGGACCGTGAAGTTGCCCATCTGGTGATACTCCTGCGCGCGCGCCTGCGTAGCGGGTTCGAGGAGAAAATCGGCGACGACCATGGCGCCTTCCTTGTGGGCCGCGTTGTACGGAATGGCGAGAAAGCTGGTGTTGCCGATCGTGCCGCGCTCGAACACGACGGTGCGCACCGAGTCCGGCAGCTGGCCCGCGCTCTGCGCGACGGCGGCCTCCGCGGGATTGAACGACACCATCATGTCGATCTCGCCGTCGTTCAGCAACTGCCGCTGCGCGGGGCCGTTGTCGGGGAACTGCTCGCCGCGCCGCCACAGTGCCGGGCGCAGCGCGTCGTACCAGGTCCACAGCGGCGCCGTCACCTCGGCGAAATTGGCGTCTGTCGCGGGGCGTTGCAGCACCGACGGATCGGGTGTGAGCTCGTAGAGCGCCTGCTTCAGGAACGTCGAGCCGAGGAAGTTGCGCACGCCCGGGTGCGTCGTGCGTCCTGGATGGCGCTTCGCCCAGTCGAGCAGCGCGGTCGAGGAGCGCGGCGGCTCCGCGACGCGCTTGCCGTCGTAAACGAACACGATCTGCGCGCGGCGCCACGGCGACTCCATGCCGTCGACGGGAATCGTGAAATCGACCACGTTCGAGCGGACATTCGTCGTGTCGACGTAGCGGTAGCCCGGAAGTTTCGTTGCGAAAGGTCCGTAGAGGAGGCCCTGTTCCTTCAACGCGAGAAAGTTCGGGCCGTTGATCCAGATGAGGTCCACGGTGCCGCCGGCGTCGCGGCCCGCGGCCTTTTCGGCGACGACGCGCGTGACCGCCTCCGCCGTGTCCTTCAGCTTGACGTGATTGAGCTTGACGCCGTAGCGCCGGTCGACTTCGGCGCCGACCCACGCGATGAACGCGTTGGTTTTCTCATCGCCGGCCCACGCATTCCAGGCGACGGTCTG
>JBDSLT010000060.1:0-3642 GCA_039916265.1 Casimicrobiaceae bacterium
ATCTCGACGATCGGCACCGTGAGGATCGCGAGCGCATCGCGGATGCCGTAGCTGTAGTGCGTCCACGCGCCGGCGTTGATCAGCACGGCGTCCAGCTTCTCGACGTGCGCGGCGTGGATGCGCTCGCACATCGCCCCTTCGAAGTTCGTCTGGAAGCTCGTCACTTCCGCGCCCAGCTCCTTGCCGAGCGATGCGAGCGACGCGTCGATCTCGGCGAGCGTGATCGTCCCGTACTGCTTCGGATCGCGCTTGCCGAACATGTTGAGGTTGACGCCGTGAAGCATGAGTATTTTCATCGCGGTTGTCCTTGCGCCCGGACGGGCAATTCGATCGTCGTGCCGGTTTCTGCGGCCAGGGCGATCGCTTCGGTGACGCGCAGGTTCTCGAAACCGTCGCGGGCAGACACGAGCGGCGCGGCGGCCCCGCGGATGACCGCTCCGAAATGCTCGAGCTGGCGCTTCAGCGGATCGTCGCGCACCAGGTCGACCACCCCTTGCTCGAAGGGCTTCCACCACGACCGCTCTTCCGCGGCCGGGTAGGTCTTCAGGCGCATCGTCGGCACCGACAGCGAGCCGAGCGTGCCCATGACGACGTAACAGTCTTCGTCCGCATAGCTCGAGTACGCCTTGTTTTCCTGCGACGTCTGCTCCCAGCTTCGCGCCGACGCGGCGGTATCCGACAGCAGGAACGAGCCCAGTGCACCGTTGGCGAAGCGCAGACTGATCGTCACCGTGTCCTCGACCGGAAACCCGCGCACCGCATGCGAGGCGATCGCCTGCACGGCGAGCACGTCGCCGCACAGCATGCGCAGGTTATGCACCTCGTGGATCATGTTGAGCAGGATGGGCCCGCCGCCGATCTCGCTGCGCCACGGTGCGTCGGCGAAATATCGGTCGGGCTTGAAGAAGACGGCGCTGCCCATCACGGCGACGAGCCTGCCGAGCGTCCCGCGATCCACCACTTCCTTCGCCTTCGCCATGATCGGACTGTGCGCGCGATGATGGCCGATCAGCACCTTGGCGCCGGCGCTTTCGATTTTCGCCACCAGCCGCTCGCCCTCAGCGACAGTGGGCGCGATCGGCTTCTCCAGCAGGATCGGCAGGCCGGCGTCGATGCAGACCGAGGCATGCTCGACGTGCAGCGCGTTGGGCGTCGCGAGAACGACGCCGTCGGGCCGATCCGTCTCGATCAGCGCCGCGAGCGTGCGGTGGAGCGGCACGCCGGTCTTGCGCGCCGTCTCCGCCGCGGCGGGCGCCGGATCGACGATCGCAGACAGCCGGCACGTCGGGCTCGCCTGCGCGACCGCCATGTGCGCGAGGCCGATGTAGCCCGCGCCGGCGACGGCGATGCGGAGCCTGCTCACCGACGGACGCCGGCGTGCGCGCGCGGCGCGGCGGCCGCGGTCGGAAGCGCGCGGAACGCCTTCAGTATCTCGTCCATCACCCACGCCGTGCGCGCCGCCGAGTCGCCGGTGCTGGACGCTTTTCCGCGGCCGTTCAATTCGTCGACGATGCTCTGGATCATCGGCTGATGGACGTGCGGCGGATCGCCGACCGCGATCTCCTCGACGGAGTCGCCATGACAGACGCGGATCGGCACCGGCCTGAAGGTCGAGAAGCGGATGCGGCCGCTTGCACCGACGACCTCGTTGTACTCCTCGTCGACGTCGGCGGCGAAGCACCATGCGCCGCTGCCGTAGACGCCCGACGCGAAGCGCAGGCTCGCGACGATTGCGTCCTCCGGCTTGTACGCTCCGCCCTGGTTGGCGGCAAATGCGCGCACCGTCTCGACCGGTCCGAACAGATAGTCGAGGAAATCGAGCGTATGGCACGCGCCCTCGAAGAAGAAGCCGCCCCCGGAGAGCGCCGGATCGACGCGCCAGGGCACGTGGCCGCCGGCGAACGGGTCGGCGGCGGGCGGCCGCTGGAACTGTCGCGTGACGACCATCCGCACGGGCCCGATCGCCCCGCCGTCGATGAGATCGCGCACCGCGGCAAAACGCGGCAGCGCGCGCCGGTAATAGCCGACCCACAGTGGCACGTTCGCGGCGCGGCACGCCTCGACCATCGTCGTGCATTGGCCGTGGTCCATCGCCATCGGCTTTTCCACGTAGACCGGCTTGCCGGCTGCCGCGCAGCGCAACGTGTAGTCGCAGTGGCTGTCGGTCAGCGTCGCGATGTAGACGGCGTCGATGTCGGGCGCGCGGATGATCGCTTCGGCGTCATCGGATGAGCGCGCCACGCCGTGGCGGCGCGCGAAGTCGGCGGCGAGCGCACCGTTTCGCCGCATCACCGCAACGAGCGTCGAGTGCTCCGCCTTGTAGAACCCGGGACCGCTCTTGACCTCCGCGACGTCACCGCAGCCGATCATCCCCCATCGAATCGTCCTCATTCCATCCTCGCGCGCCCGGCAGTGGCCGTTCGACGCGCATCGTACCGCGGCGCCCGTGCGCGCGCAGCGCGCGCCTGTATGATGGCCTGCCCCGATCCGGTCGCGCCCGCGACAGCCCGCGCTCCACGCCATGCTCGACATCGCCGCCACTTGCCTGGTGATCACGGCGCTCCTCGCCTATCTGAATCATCGTTTCGTCCGGCTGCCGACGACCATCGGCGTGATGATCATCTCGCTCGGCCTGTCGCTCGGCATCATCGCGCTCGACGCACTGGGTCTGATCCAGGCGCTGCGGCGCTACGAAGAGTCGCTGCTGCGCTCGATCGACTTTTCCGACGTGCTGATGCAGGGGATGCTGTCGGTGCTGCTGTTCGCCGCCGCGCTGCATGTCGACTTGGGCGAGCTGAAGGCGCAACGCTGGACAGTGGCGGGACTTGCGCTGGTCGGCACGGTGGCATCCACGCTGCTGGTGGGTTTCGGCCTGTGGATTGCGTTGCCCTGGCTCGGCGCGCCGCTCGGCCTCTTTCATTGCCTGCTCTTCGGCGCGTTGATCTCGCCCACCGATCCCATCGCGGTCATGGGGATCATCAAGTCGGCAGGCGCCCCGAAGAAGCTGGAACTGCTCATTGCCGGAGAGTCGTTGTTCAACGATGGCGTCGGCGTAGTGCTGTTCGCGCTGATCCTGGCGATGCTGGCGAGCGGCGAGGTGCCGTCGGTGGCGTCGGCGACGACGCTGCTGGCCGTGGAGGCGGGGGGCGGCATCCTTTTCGGGCTCGTCCTCGGCTACGTCACGTTCCAGCTCCTGAAAAGCATCGACCAGTACCAGGTCGAGGTGCTGCTGACGCTTGCGGCGGTGACCGGCGGCTACGCGCTCGCCAATCATCTGCACGTGTCGGGACCGCTGGCGATGGTCGTCACCGGCCTCGTCGTGGGGAACCATGCGCGCGCGCGTGCGATGTCCGACACCACGCGCCGCTACCTCGACATGTTCTGGGAACTTCTGGACGAGATCCTGAACGCCGTGCTGTTCGTGCTGATCGGGATGGAGGTCCTGCTGCTCGAGCTGTCGCCGACGCTACTCGCCGCGGGCGCGCTCGCGATCAGCGTCACGCTGCTCGCGCGGGCGCTTTCGGTCGGGTTGCCGGTCCGCGTGCTCGGGAAGCGCTTCGGCCTGCCCGACAACGCCTGGCGCGTCCTGACCTGGGGCGGACTGCGCGGGGGCATCTCGGTCGCGCTGGCGCTGTCGCTGCC
>JBDSLT010000061.1:0-15763 GCA_039916265.1 Casimicrobiaceae bacterium
TGAACACGCGACCTTCCTCGTCCTCGAAGGGCTCGCAGTTCGGATCGCAGGAATGGTTGATCCACCGGGCGGCGCTGCCGCGCACGGCGGCGTCGATGAGCCGGCCGTCATTCAGCTCGAACAGGAAGGTGTGGTACGGATTGTCGGGATCGCTGTCCGGACGCCGCTCGGCTTCGCGCGTCGAAATCCTTTCGCCGCGATACTCGACGATGCAGGTGCCTTTGCGGATCGTGCGGCCCGCGAACACGCCGCGGCCGTGGATGGGAGAGTTGCGAACGACGTAAATGGGGGTCTTGCGGGCTATCGCTGCGGGCATTTCGACTGCGCGGAAGTTGAAGGGGCGGCCATTGTCGCAAGAGATCACGCAATGAGCCAGTGCGACGCGGGAATCGTTCCCCGCGCCGCGGCCATCGCCGGATCGATTACGGCTTCTTGTCGTCGTCGTCGTCCTTGTTCTTTCCTTTGCCCTTGCCCTTGCCTTTGCCCTTGTCGTCGCCGCCCTGCGCCGCGGGATCGGCCTGCGGCGGCGCGTTGGGTGCAACCTGCGCGGGAGCGGGAGGGGGAGCGGGCGCCGCGACTGGCGGTGCAGCTCTCGGCGCTGCGGGTGGCGCGGGAGGCGCTGCGGGGGTCGCTGCAGGCGGCGCCGGCGGCGGCGTCACCGTTGGCGCTGCGGGCGGCGCTGCGCTTGGTGCGGGCGCGCGCTGTCCACGAGCCTCGTCCCCGCGCGAAGGGGGACCATTGGCGTTGCCGCGTCCCCGGGGTTCTTCTGCGCGCATCGCGGGCGCGGGGGCAGCCGGCTGCTGCGGCGTCGGCGGCGGAGCGACGTCTGCGCGCGCCGGCGGTTGCTGACCAGGCGCCGGGCGGGGCTGCGCCTGCGGCTGTGGCTGTGCCTGCGGCGGCTGCGACGACTGCGGTGGCGGGGTCTGCCGCGAATCGGGCGCGCCCGTCTGCGGCGATTGCGACGGCGGGCCACGCGTGTCGCGCGGCGGCGGCCCCTTCACCCGGTCCTGCTGCTGGGGATCCGCAGCGCGATCGTTCGGGGGCTGCGCTTGCGGAGGCCGCGTGCGCTCTGCTGGCGATTGCACCGGCGCGGCCGGCGGCTGCGGAGCGTTTCCTCGCGCGTTGGGTGGCTGCGTCTGCGCATCCCTCGCACGCTCATTGGGCGGCTGCGGCTGCGGATTCCTCTCGCCCTGAACCGGCGGCTGCGTCTGCGGACCCCTGTCGCCCTGAACCGGCGGCGCTGTCTGCGGACTCGTCGCACGCTCGCTGGGCTGCCCGGGCGATTGACCGCGCGCATTCTCGCGCGGGCCCTGTTCGGGTGGCCCCTTTGCGTTGTCGCCGCGCGGCGCATCCGCATTGCCGCGTTGCATCTGCGCCGGCAACGGCTTTGGATCGCCGCCTGTCACCACACGTGCCGGTGGTGACGCAGGCGACGCGGCCGCGGGCGGCGGTGCGCCGGTCCGCGTCGCGTCTCCCGCAGGGCGTTCGAACGGCTTGCCGGGCGCCGAGCGCAATGCCGGCAATCTGGATTCGAGCGACGGCGGCGCTGGCGGTGGTGGCGCCTTGGCGACGGCCGGCTGCTGCATGGCCGCGGGCGGCGCTGCCTGGGCCGCCGGTCGGGCACCCGTCACGCTTTCGCGCTGCGGCGCGACCTTGGCCAGCGGTATCACTTCGGCCTTGTCGAGGACGCGACGGTCGACTACGAACGCGGCGCGTTGAACAGGTTGCGACTGCACGAAGACCGCAGGCGCGACCGCCGTGATCGCGGCGGGCCGCGAGAAATTCTCGTATCGCACGTCGGCGACCCGGTCGCGGTTGTTGTAGATGTTGGTGACAAACGACGTGCTGACGACTGTGTTGGTGACGTTCACGCGCGTGAAGTAGTCGCGGCTCACGTCGTAGCCAGGGCGATAGACCTCCCCGGGTCCGAGGGGGAACCAGCCGATCGCCGGTCCGCTCGACGCAGATACGGAGAAATTCGCGCCGCCGATGAAGGCGACGAGCGCCGGCGCATACACGGGTCGCTCCCTGACCGGCCCCGGCACCCATCCCCAGCGGTCGTCGATTTGCGTCCAGCGTCCGTAGTGGAACGGCGCAAAGCCCCAGGGCGCGTCGTCGACCCACGTCCAGCCCCACGGATCGATCCACGTCCAGTGGCCATTCCGATAAGGCGCCCATCCCGCAGGCACCGTGCGCGGGATCCATACGTTGCCGACGTTGGCGACGGCCCGCCACGTTCCGTACGCGTCGAGGTCCTCGTAACCGATGACGTCGGGCGCGACGTAGCGCGCCGACGGCAGCCTCTCGTAACGTGCGTCGCGACCCTGAGCCCAGCGCTCGAACGTGTCCGGCGGCGCGACACCGAGCGCGACGGCGTCGCGCAAATCGGTCCCGCGGAAGCGGATGCTCTGCCCGCTCTCGACACGATAGGCGGCACCGTCGCCGTAGACGTCGCCTTCTCCGCGGCGCACGTAGACCGTCGATGCGCCACGCTCGGGATCGACCTCGAAGCGGTAGATGCCAGGGCGTGTCGCGACGAACGCGAAACTGGGCGTGTCGATCTCGATCTCCTCGCCCCGGTCAAGCCCGCGGACGCGCACGTACAGCGTCCCCTCGGTGAGCTGGAACTGCTGGATGCGGTCGTCGAGATTGAGGATCGTGACATTGGTCCGTGCCCCCAGGCGCGCTGTTGCGCCGGCAAGCTGGATCTCGATGCGCGCGTCCGAATCGGCCCAGAGACGGTCGCCCGTCACCAGCGGTCGATTGATGTTTGCCCGAAACCAGTCATCGACACCGGCCGGCGAAAAACTCACCGCCCCTTCGACGAGGGCGAGACGCGCCACACGCGACGGGGGATCGGCGAGCGCCAATGCGGGCGACAACACCAGGGCGGCGACGGCAAGCCAACGAAGCGGCGAGCGTACCGGGGAGAGTCGTTGATTCATCGTGTATCCCTTCTCTTCGTTCCAGGTGTGGGCAAATGCGTTCACGCACGTGCGATATACGCCTACAACGCTGCGCGTGCCGCTCCGGCCGACATGCAATTTCTACAATCCGGGCCGCGATAACGCGTTGCCCCGCTATACGCGCCCAACGTTAGCTGGAGACCCGCAATGCGCGTGCCAACGCTTCGACACGTTTGGTTACGCAGATCCGCCTCCACGAAGCTGTGTTTCAATGCGCGCATGCCCCTAATGACTGCCCGGGAGCCGCGGTCGCGCGGCGTTGCGCTGGCGCTCGGATTCCTCGCCGGCGCGGTCGCCGTGCTGACTTTTCATCAGGGTGCGATCGCGCTCCTGACGGCAACCGGTGTCATTCACGGCAATCTGTATTCGGTGCGTCCGGTCCCGCCCTTCGGCGTGCCGCAGATCGTCTCGAGCGCATTCTGGGGTGGCGTCTGGGGCTCCGTGTTCGCAGCGATCGCGCCGCGCGCGCTGCGCGGCATGCGCTATTGGCTTGCGGGCCTTGCATTGGGCGCGGTGGCGCTGCCGCTCGTCGGAGGGTTCGTCGTCGCGCCCCTGAAAGGTCAGCCGCTGGCCGCGGGCGGGGACGCCGGGCGAATGGCGATTTCGATGCTTGTCAACGGCGCCTGGGGCATCGGCGTGGCCATTCTCTATCGAACGCTGCGGCGCCGCCCGATGGACGCGTGACGCGCGCTCGCGCGCCCTTGGGCGTATAGGTCGGTGGCGTGTCGAGCCGGTCCACCGCGACGAGGGCCGGGAACCAGCGCATCCACAGCGCGACGACTGCGAGCGTGCCGAGGCCCCTGATGATTACCGACGGCACGGTGCCGAACCACGCAGCGGTCAGCCCGGACTCGAATTCGCCGAGTTGATTGGACGTTCCGATGAAAAGCGCGTTGACGGCGGAGACGCGTCCGCGCATTGCATCGGGGGGTCTGCAGCTGCACGAGTGACTGGCGCACTACGACGCTGATCATGTCGGCGGCACCGAGAATCATCAGCGCGGCAAGCGAAAGCGGAAACCAGCGCGACACACCGAACACGAGGGTCGCGAGTCCGAACACCGCCACGCCCGCGAACATCCGTTTGCCGCCGCCGCCTCGCAGCGGGTGCCGCGCCAGATACAGCGCCATCGCGAGCGCACCCACGGCGGTGCTGGAGCGCAGGAGGCCGAGGCCCCACGGGCCTGTGTCGAGCACGTCGCGCGCATAGATCGGCAACAGCGCGGTCGCGCCGCCCAGAAGTACGGCGAAGAGATCGAGCGATATCGCGCCCAGCACCACCGGGCGCCCGCGGATGAATCGAATGCCTGCCAGCACGGAATCGAGATCGACTTTCTCGGTGCGCGGCGGCCGGCGTGCGGGCCGGATGAGCTGGACGAGCGCGCCCGTCAGCACGAAAAGCGCAACGCTCGCGCCGTACACCGCACCTGGCCCGGCCACGTAGACAAGCCCGCCGATCGCCGGTCCGGCAATCACCGCGGCCTGCGTGGCGACCGAGTTGCTGGCGATCGCGCGCGGGAAGATCTCGCGCGGGACGAGCGAGGGAAGCATTGCCGCCATCGCGGGCATCTGGAACGCGCGCGCGGCGCCGACGGTGAAGATCAGCGTGAAGATCCACGCCTCGGTGATCCACCCCTGGTAGCTGCCGAGCGCGAGGCCCGCAGCCGCCAGTGCCTCCACGACCACGCAAGCCTGGAGCACGCGGCGTCGATCGAAGCGGTCGGCCGCGTGACCGGCGACCAGCACGAGAAGAAACGCGGGCACGAACTGCGCGAGCCCCACGAAGCCAAGGTCGAGCTCGCTGCCGGTGAGTGCGTAGATCTGCCAGCCGACACCGACCGCGAGCATCTGGTGCGCGACCATCGCCGCGACGCGCGCGAACCAGAAGCGCAGGAAATCCGGTTGCGCGAGAAGCGAGAGCGTCGGGGAGGGCTGCGGCAAGCGGACCGGAATAGAGGAGGGCGCGCTCGCACGCCGCCCGCCGCCCCGGACTTCGCCGGCGGCGGCAGCCGCAACCGCCAGGGCCGCGAGCGGGCTAGCGGCCCTTGGCTGAGCCGCGCGGGCGTACTGCGACGCGGGGCGGCGGCGCCGCAGGGCGCTTCAAGCCTTGGGGCCCAGGCGCCGCGGGGCGCTTCACGCCCTGGGGTCCCGGCGCCGGTGGCGCGCCTTTGGAGCCCGGTCCCCCGGACGTTCCGCTCTTGGCCTTGGTCATGGTCGCAATCCTTCGATGCGATCGATGCGACCGCACGCCATCATGCAACGTGGCGCTGGCGCAGCGCAAGCGCACGCACTGCTTCCTGCGCCGCGCGCCGCCCCGATTCGAGCGCGCCGTTCATGTAGCCCGAGTAGTCGGCGGACGTGTGTTCGCCCGCGAAGTGCAACCCGCCCTCGGGTTCCCACTCGGCGCCGTGGAACGCGACATACTGTCCGGGCATCAGCAGCGCGTACGACCCGCGCGTCCACGGGTGGCGATCCCACGCGTTGCGGATCGCCTTGCCGTTCCACGCGCCTGCGATGCCCGGATACGCGCGTTCGAGGTCGGCGAGGACGTCGCGCGCGCGCTCCTCGGGCGACCCTTCGCCGGCAGGTGCGGCCGTCGTGCCGCCGGAATAGAAGTTGAGGATGCCCGCGGCGCCCTGCTGCGCGCGCGTCACGTCCCAGCTCGTCATGTAGCTGCCTTCGATGCGCGTCTCTCCGTTGCCGCCGGCCACGTACCACGGACGGCCGCGGAACTGAAGTTGCAACTTGGTGTTGCGGCCCATTCCGAGTTCGCGGATCGCGGCGAGCTTGCGCGGGCGCAGTCCGGCGCCCCCGAGGTCGACTTCCCGCAACAGCGTGAACGGGAGCGCGAGGACCACCCGCTCGGCGACGTCGTCGCGAACGGCAGCGTCGCGCGCAGTCGTCACGCGATAGCGGCCGTCGGGAAGGCGCGCGAGTGCGGTCAGCCGCGCGCCGGTCTCGATGCGCGCCTCGAGCTCGCGCGAAAGAAGGTCGACGATGCGATCGTTGCCGCCGCGCACGTGATAGCGCTGGTCGGACTCCTCGTAAGGCGAGTAGTGCTCGCGCGGCGTGCCGTTCAACAGCGCGACGACGGTCATCGCGCTGATCTGCGCGAGATCGCCGCCCAGTTCCTCGACGTAGGCGTTGGCGAGCAGGCGCCCGAAGCGCGAGCGCTGCCCGCCGTCGACGCGCGTGTCGATCCATCCGGCAGCGGACATGCGATCAAGCTCCAGCTGCGCTGCACGGTGCCGCCGATAGGTCGGCAGGTCGGGCGCGAGCGCACGCGCGTCGCGGTCGAGCGCCGGCAGCATCCGCAGCAGGTCGGCGTTGGCAGCGTGCTGCGAATACGGCGCGCCGTCGATGACCCACGCCGGCGCGCTGCCCCGCGGCTCGGACGCGAGCAGATCGTCGAGCGGAATGCCGGAGGTGGCGCACAGGTCGATCAGCACGTCGTGCGACGTGTCGACGAGTTCGCCGCCGCGCTCGGCGATCTGGCCATCGTCGAACGCCCGACGCTCGGTCCAGCAGCGACCGCCTACGCGCGGCGAAGCCTCGACCAGCGTGGCGGCGATGCCGGCATCGGCGAGTTCGCGCAGCGCCGCAAGACCGGCCAGGCCGCCTCCGACGACGATGACGCGCGTGCCTTCGCGCAGCACGGGAACCCTTGCGGCGGCGCGGGCGGGGACGCCGGCGACCGATCCCGACGCCGCGAGTGCCAGCGCGCGGCCGAGGAACTCGCGCCGCTGCTCCGCGCGGGTGCGCCATGCCGCGCGCTCAGCCGGTGTCGATTGTGCATCGCGCCGCGCGCGCTGCGCACGTGCGACGAGGCCGCGCAGCGACCGCATCAGTCCCGTTCGCGCCATCGCTAATCGCGCCCGTGCATCGGGCGCATCGTTCGCGATTGCGCCGGTGACGTCAACCCCGCGCGCCCGCGAGCGTCAGCACGATCGGCGTGGTGACGGCGGCAAGCGCAGTGGTGAGGACGATGGCCGAAGCCACCGGGCCCGCCAGCACGTTGAACTGTCGCGACATCAGGTAGACGTTGGCGCCGACCGGCAGCGCGGCCAGCATCACGATCGCCGCCGTTTCGAGTGGCGGGAGCGCGAGCAGCCTCGCTGCGGCGTAGACGGCAACCGGATGGACGAGGAGCTTGATCAGCGCCATCGCCGCGCTTTCGCGCCAACCCGCAGCGGCGCCGAAGCCCGCGAGCCCCATGCCGAGCGCGACGAGCGACAAGGGGATCGCCGCGTTGCCGAGAAGCTGCATCGTCTGGTCGACGAAGCCCGGCAGCGCGAGCCCGGTGAAGCCGAACGCGGTGCCGAGCAGGATGCTGCCGACGATCGGGTTGCGCGCCACGCCGACGACGGTATCCGTGAGGCCGCGCCACGACAACGCGCCGTGTCGCGCCCATTCGACCGAAGCGGTGGCGAGCGTCCACAGCAGCAGCGAGTTGAACACGAGCACCAGCGAGACGGCGGGCAATGCCGCCTCGCCGAGCGTCACCTTCGCAAGCGGCAGCCCGAGCAGCACGTTGTTGGAGAAGATCCCGCCGAGCGCGAACACGGACTGCGCTGCGCCATCCATGCGGAAAAGCGAAGCAGCGACGGCGCGCCCGATGCCGTACACGACGAGGCATGCGCCGAAGTAGGCGACGAGGAGTCGCGCGTCGACGCGCGGCTCGCGCGCGAAATCGCTCATCAGGCGGAACAGCAGCACGGGAATCGCGACCGCGAACACGAAGCGCGTCAACGCGTCGCCCGCCGCCATCGGCCAGCGGCCTGCGCGCGTGAGGAAATAACCGACCGCGACGAGGACGAAAAGCGGCGCGGTCAGTTCGACCAGGCGGAGGAGCGACGCCATGCGCGGCCGCCGACCGCTGCAGGTCAAACGGCGCGCTGGCCGATCAGCGCGAGGAATTCCTCGCGCGTCGCCTGCGACTCGCGGAAGGTCCCCAGCACCGACGAGGTGACCATCACGGAATTCTGCTTCTCCACACCGCGCATCATCATGCAGAGGTGGCGCGCCTCGATCATCACGCCGACGCCGGAGGCGCCAACGGTTTCGAGGACGGCCTGCGAGATCTGTTCGGTGAGGCGTTCCTGGAGCTGCAGGCGCCGCGCGTACATGTCAGCGAGGCGCGCGAGCTTGGAGACGCCGAACACCTTGCCCGTGGGGATGTAGCCGATGTGGCAACGCCCGAAGAAGGGCAGCATGTGATGCTCGCACAGGCTGTAGACCTCGATGTTCTTCACGATGACCATGCTGTTGGTCTTCTGCGTGAAGATCGCTCCGTTGACGAGCTGATCGAGATCGGTGCGATTGCCCGACGTGAGGAAAGCCAGCGCCTCGGCGACGCGCTGCGGCGTGCGCACGAGCCCTTCGCGATCCGGATCCTCGCCGAGCGCGAGCAGCATCTCGCGCACGAGGTCGCGCAGCCGGGTGACGTCCACGCCCTGCCTTCGGGCGGGAGTTGCAGCGGTGCGCGCGCGCGGCATCAGGCCGGGGCCGCCGCGCCGGGGCCGTCGGGGTGCCGCGCGGCGAGCGCGTTGAGCGCGGCGCTGACCGCGCGGTCGAACAGGGGCACCGGTTCGAGCAGGAGCGCGACGGGTCCGGTGACCAGCGCGTGCACGAGCTCTTCGGGGGCACGCACGAAGGTGTGCGTCCCCGAGCGGCTGGCGAAGACGTAGCGCATGCGCAGGCTGCCCGTCCACGCGAGGCGCGCCGCAATGGGGCCGGCGTCGGAGCGGAATTCGAGCCAGGTTCCCGCCACCATCTCGGCGACGAAGTCATGCGCGGCGGACAGGACCATCCGGGTGCGCGGCTTGAGGCCGGCGTCGGCGACCGGCGCGACCGGCGCGTCGCGAGGTGACGGGAGGCTCGCCGGCGTTCCCGGGGTTGCGCTCGCCGGCACCTTGATCGCGGCGATGTGCAGGTTGTAGAGCTCGTCGAGGAACGCCTTCGAGCGCTCGGCCGGCACCGCGAGCGCCGTGCAGCCCTTGCGCAGTGCCATCACCAGCCCCGGGATCATCTTGGCCAGCCGCTGCTTCTGGCCGGTGCGCTCCTTGGCCGCAACGCTCCACGTCAGGTCGTCGAGCGTGCGCAGCGCCTCTGCGGTGGCGACCGCATGCTCGCCATGCTCCTTCAGCAGCGCCGTCAGCTGATCGGTCCAGATCGTCTCGGCGAAGGCGCGCACGGCGCCCGGCACTTCAAGGCCCGCGAGACGGTCGCGCACGGTGCCGCGCACGCGCCCGCGCTCGGCCTCGACCTTTTCCGCGCCGGCCGCGGCAGCGATCGCGGGCGCGAGCGCCGCCGCCGTCTTGCGCCGCTCGCCCTCGACGACCCGCGCGATCTGCGCGCGTGCGGGCTCGAAGACGGCAATGTCGATCTCGAAGTTGTCGGCGAGCGTGTCGATCGCGTCGGTCGCGACGATCTCGAGCCCCTCGGCGTAGGACGCGTCGCCCGTGGCGCCCACCGACGCCGCGGCCAGCTCGTCGAGGAACGAGCGCGCCGGATTTCTGGCGTCGTGGAAGAACGAAGGATCGAGCAACGCCGCCTTGAGGATGGGGATCTGCAGGCGTCCGATGACGTGGCGCATCCGCTCGGGCAGCGAAGCGTCGCGGAACACGTAGTCGAAGAACAGCGCGAGGACATCGGCGGCGGTACGCTCGGCGGGATTGTCCATCGCCTCGCCGAGCGCGTCGCGCACCGACATGACGAGATTGCGCGGCACGCGGGCGTCCGGCGGCGCGCCGTACGCGCGGATCGCCTCGTCGACGACGTCGCGTGCGAGGTCGTGGCGCTGCAGCGCGGACAGCATCTTGATCGAGCCTGCGGCGCCACCCAGCGCGAGCAGCGGATCGAGGTCGGGAAACGCGTCGTCGTCGCCCGTGACGCGCGCGCCCGGCGCCGCGTTGTCGCCCACCGCGGGTCGCGCCGATCGGGCGAGCGCGGCGATGCTCTCGACCACCGTCGAATGCGGCAGCGTGCCGCGTTCGAACGCGGGCTGCGGCGCGTGCTGGGCGTCGCCGGCATGCGCGAGCAGCCGCTTGAACACGGGCAGCAACTCGGCGTCCTCGTCCGGCCGATGCTCGCTACGAACGCGCATCGCCGCGCTGATTTCCGGCAGTACGCCGTGGTCGGCGAGAAAGCGGTTGAGTGCGATGTAGATCTTGTTGACCCCCGGGGTGAGGTCGACGATGAGCCGCTGCATCAGCGAGCGCCAGACGAGCGATTCGGGGTACACGGCGCGCGACGTGACCCCGAGCGCGTCGAGGACGTAGGCCGGCGAGAACGGGTCGTCGATTTCGTGCGACGTCCGGTCGGGCATCAGCGCATTGAAGCGCTGATCGAGCGCCGCTGCCTCGATGCGCACGAAGCGCTGGAACTCGACCGCTGCGTCGGTGATGCCGGATTGCATCCGGTGGTCGTCGTCGGTCAGCATCTTGACGCCCAGACCCTGCGCGGTCGCATCGGGGCGCCGGCCCTTGCGGCGCTGGCCGGCGATCCGCTTTTCGTACATGTCGTCGATGGTGGCGCCGAAGCGCTCGAGCCACGCGCCGCGCTTCGCGCGGAAGTTGTCGATCTCGGCGTCGGCGATCTTCGTGTACTCGAAGAGGTCGGTGGCGAGCTCGAGCGAGGAGCGCGTCATGTCGATGAGGCGCGTCCGATATTGCAGGAAGCATTCGCGCAGCAGCGCGCGGGACTCCGCCGTGCCGAGGCGGTTCGAGGCGCCGGCGGGCTCGGGAACGGCGGCTGCGGCAAGGGAGGTCGAGTCGGTCATGGCAAGACGGCGGCGGCGCGCGCCATTGTAGACGCAGGCCGCGCGCGGCGCGACTTCGAGCGATCAGTGCGGGAGGTTGAGGGTGGCGAGCGCGTCGCAGCGCTGCTGCCCCGCCGTGCACGACACGTTGCCGCTCTGCGGAACGTAATTGCGCACGTTGAGGTAGTACGTCTGGCCGGCGGCGAGGCCCGCGAGGCTTGCCGAACTGGCACCGACCTGGAACGCGAGCGTCGCCGAGTTGCCGCCCGCGCGGCCGAGCGGTCCGTTGCCTCCGGTGAGGTCGTTCGCGCGAAAATCGCAGGCGAAGCGCGACACCGATATTTCGCGGAACGTCGGCGGCCCGCCGAACTCCGCCACCGTCAGCGATCCGAACTGGCCGGCGCCTGCGGTGGAAGGCACGGTGAACTTGATCGCCCACGCGCCGTTGTAGACGAAGCCGCCCGGGTCGCCGTAGAACTGCGAGTAGACGCTCTGGCCCGTGGATCCGATCGCCGAGTAGAGCGCGCTGGGAAACGTCCCGCACTGTCCGGACGGCGGTGCCGGCGACGCGACCCAGGTCACCGGGAACGTCGCGCTGCCGCTTCCGCTCGCGTTGAATGCGGTGACCCCGTAGTTGATGACCCCGGGCGCGCCTGCGCGGACGAAGCAAACGTTGGTGCTGCTGATGCAGCCCCCATTCCACGTGTAGGACGTCGGCGTGCCCGAGCAGGTGGCGACGAGGATGGCGATGCCGTTGACGGTCGGCGTCTCGCTGCCCGCGGTGACCGACAGCGCGCATACCGGCGCAGGTTCCGGAGGCGGCGGCGCGGTCCAGTTGAGCGTGACGCTCGCGGGAACGCTCGGGCCGGTGGCGTTGGTCGCCACCAGCGAGTAGGTCTGCGGACCCGCTGTTGCGCTCGACACCGTGCAAGTCGCCGAGTTGCTCGCGCAGTTGGTCCAGGCATAGGAGGTCGGAGTGCCGGTGCAGGTGGCCGACAGCGTGACCTGGGTGCCCGCCTGCGGCGCGCTGCTGCTCGCGAGGATCTGGCAGGTGGGCACCGCGCCGGGATTCGATTGCGGCGAGCACATCACCACCGGGGTCGGGCCGTAGCCTTCCGCGACGTAGCCTTTGGCGATCATCGTGGTCTGCGTGGCGAGATCCGACGTATAGCGGTGGTTCGAGTCCGTCCGGCCATTCCAGCTCCGGTAGATCGGGATCGATCCGCCCGGGCACGCGCCGGTGGTCGTGTTCGGCAGGCTCACGAGGAACACGGCACTGGATTCCAGCAGCCACGCCTCGGGGAATTTGCGCTTCACCTCGTCGCATTCCGTCGGCGACGCCGAGTAGAAATGCGAGTCGAGCCCGAACGCGGGATTGCCGTAGAAGCGGCAGACGGGATTCGCAGAGGTTCCCGTCGTGTCGGGTTCGTAGGCCCTGAATTTCTGCCCGGTGCGCTTCCATCCGACGAAAAATCCGTTGTCGAGCTTGCCGATCTCGTCCGCCGACGCGGTCACGAAATAGTGGTCGAGCGCGGCGTTGTAGAACTCGATGACGTCGACGAGGCCCGCGCCGGAGGCGGCAGGGGCGAAGAGGAAGGCTGCGGCGAACGCGCAGGTGGCGCGCCCGAACCGGCGCAGGAGCGAAGAGAAGGCGTACATCGGGATCACGACAATGTCATACATGTTACCCGGTTTTCGCGGCACGTGCCCGACGAGCGCGTCGGCTCGAGTGTTGCGGGCGGTTTCTTTTTGCGGCAGGCTCTCGCGTCGTCGACGGATGCGCAGCCGCGCAACGCTGCGACGCACGGCGCGATCCGGTTGCAACGGGCAACTCGGCGTGTGCGCCGTCCGCATGAATCGGGAGAGCCCTGCAACATGAACTGCGCCGTGTGCGGGAAAGACAATCAGCCGGGAACGCGCTTCTGTGTCCACTGCGGCGCCGCGCTGGCGGCTTCGCGTCCGGCCGCCGCGCCCGGCGCCGGCGCCGGCGCGAACATCGCCGCAACCCCCCCGACCTCCGCGACGCAGGCGCGTCCGGCGACACCGCCGCCCGTTGCGGCGGCGGCGGCGACGGCGACGGCGACCGGGAGTGCGGCTGCGGCCCCGGTCACCGCGGCGCCGTCGGGAACTGCGCCTGCAGCTTCGGCTGCCGCGGGGACGGCGCCGCGCGACCCGGCGCTCGCGGGTGCCCCGGCCTACGACGCCGAGCCGGGCGCGGGCGGCGGCAAGATCATCCTGGCCATCGGCGTCGCGGCTCTGGTGATTGCCGCGGGCTTCATCGGCTACCAGATCTTCGGCGGCAGCGCCGACGTGAAAGACTCGTTCGCGCGGTTCGATACGCCACCGGTGGCGCGCGAGACGCCGGCGCCCGTCCCGCCGTCGCCGGCGCCACCCGCACCCGAATCGGCGAGAGCCGAGGAGACGACCCGGTCCGCGGCGACCGAGACGCCGAAGGGCGATCCGCCCGCATCGCCCGCATCGCCCACATCGCCCGCATCGCCCGCATCGCCCGCAGACGGCGAAAAGCCCAAAGCCGAACGTCCCGCCAGGGGAGAAGCGAGGGCGCCGCCGAAAATCTCACCGGCGGCGGTGCCGCCCGGCAGCCTCCCGGCGCCCGCCAATGTCGCGCCTCCGCCGGCGCGGGTGCCTGCCGAACCGCCCGCTGCGCCCGCGATACCCGTGGCGCCGGTCCAGGATCGGTGGGCGCAGATGGCGGCCGAACAACAGCAGTGCCGGAAGGAGAACCTGTTCAACCGCGTGATCTGCGATCAAAAAGTCCGCATTCGCTTCTGCAACGGCTACTGGGGGACGGTGCCACAGTGTCCCGGCGCGGTCGTCAACCCAGACAAGGGACAATAGGGCGCTCGGCGCTTCGCGCTAGCGCGGCGCTTCGCTTGACGATGACGTTAACGCAGCGCGCAGTGCCTCGAGGCCTGCACGCAACGCCTCGATCTGCCGCGCGTCATCGCGCAGCGCATCGATGCGCCGCTCCAACGCGTCGATGCGGCGATCGCGCTCGGTGATCTGCGCGTGCAATCCCTGGACGGCCGCGAGCGTGACGCCCTGCACGTCGACGTGCGAGATCGTGGTGTCGCCGTCGCCCAGCCCGAACGCCGCCCAGAAATCCTGCGCCATCGGTCCCATGTGGCGCGCGGCGTTGCCGTTGAAGCCGTCGATCGTCCCGGCGAACGACGCGCCGAGGAGGCGGTCGGCGCGCGCGGACCACAGCCGTTCGCGCAGCGCCGCGGTGGCGGGGGGCGACAGCGCTGCCTGCTGCGTCGCGACGACGCGTTCGACGATCGCGGCGCGCGCGCGTTCGACCGTCAGCAAGGGATCGGGTCGCGCGACCGGCTGCGCGACGGCGGCGAACGACAACGCTGCAAGCGCCGCGGCGCCTGCTCGAACACCTGGCTTCATCCATTCCCCCAAATCGGTCACGCGACCGAGTACCGGAGGATGGTAGCGAATGCGGGTGCGCGTGTGCGCCCTCACGGGCGCTGGCAGGAATCTATCCCCGTCCGACGAACGGCATCTTGGTCGCCATCACGGTCATGAACTGAACGTTCGCCTCGACCGGCAGGCTCGCCATGTGCAACACCGCGTTGGCGACATGCGCGACATCCATCAGCGGCTCGACGGCGATTTCGCCGTTGGCCTGCGGCACGCCGGAGGCCATGCGCGCCGCCATCTCGGTGTGGGCATTGCCGATGTCGATCTGGCCGCAGGCGATGTCGTACTTGCGCCCGTCGAGCGACGCCGCCTTGGTGAGCCCGGTCACCGCGTGCTTGGTGGCCGTATAAGGCGCGGAGTTCGGCCGCGGCGCGTGCGCCGAGATCGAGCCATTGTTGATGATGCGTCCACCGCGCGGCGCCTGGCTTTTCATCAGCCTGAACGCCTCCTGCGTGCAGAGGAACATCCCGGTGAGGTTGATGTCGACGACGTTCTGCCACTGCTCGAACGTGAGGTCCTCGAGGGGAACGGCCGGCGCACCGACGCCGGCGTTGTTGAACAGCACGTCGAGGCGGCGAAACGTTGCCTGGACTTTGGCGAACAGCGCGTGGACCGATTGCGGGTCGGCAACGTCGGTCGGCACGGCGAGCGCCTGGGAACCTGCGGCGCCCGCCAGTGCGACCGTCTGCTCGAGCGGCTCCTTGCGCCGGCCCGCGAGTGCGACGCGATAGCCGTCCTGCAGAAACGCCAGCGCGACGGCGCGACCGATTCCCGTGCCCGCGCCCGTCACCACCGCGACCTTCGAAGGCTTGTCCATCCTGCGTCCCCCTTGCTTGTCGGAGACGCATTCTAGCGGCCGGCGTTCGCTAGCGTCCTGGCACGCGGCAGCAACGCACGCCGCAGTACAGCGTCACCGGCACAGCCCCCGTGTTCGCGCCCTCGCACTTGAACAGCCCGCCGACGATGCTGAAGTTCGACAGCAGCGTCAGGTTGACGAGCGTCTCGTTGCGGAATTGCGGCGACACGGCCGTGTAGGTCGTAGGGCATGCCGGCGCGTCGAGGTTGAAGCTGGCGGCCGGCGCGACGACGAGACCGGCGCTTTCGACCGTCGTACAGTCGAGCGCGGTCGCGCCGGGCGCCGTGAACACGCCCATGATGTCGATGATCACGTGCACGGGTCCCGAGTCGAAGATCTCGAATTCGTTGATCGCTGCCGACTGGTCCATCGCGACCACCGTGGTGTTGGAGTCCTGTCCGATCGGGCTCGTGACGCCCCAGTTCATGATCGAGGTGAGGTTCGTGGAGCCCATCGGTCGAACGCCGAGGAAACCCGGCGAGCCGCCGCCTGTCGTGTCGAACACTGCGACGTTGAACGCGACCGCCCCGATCTGGTCGTCCGGGACGCCCGCCAGCGCGGTCGGAGAGCAGCCGCCGTCGCCGCCGTAGGCTGCACCCGTCTGGCCGAGGTCGAACGCGCGCGTGGGAGAGATCTTCCCACCGACGATGCGTGTGTCGACGAAGCGACAGGGTGTGACAGGCTTGTAGACCAGGTCCTCGGTCGTGCTGCCGAGCGCCTTGCGCCGCACGGC
>JBDSLT010000062.1:0-7479 GCA_039916265.1 Casimicrobiaceae bacterium
TTGATCGCGATGTTCGCGCCGGTGAGGAACGCTGCCTCGTCGCTGGCGAGATAGGCGACGAGACCCGCCACCTCCTCGGGTTTGCCGAGGCGGCCCATCGGGATCTGCGGAATGATCTTGCTGTCGAGCACGTCCTTGGGAATCGCCATGACCATTTTCGTGCCGATGTAGCCTGGCGAGATCGTGTTGACGGTGACACCCTTGCGCGCAACCTCCAGCGCCAGCGCCTTGGTGAAGCCATGCATGCCTGCTTTCGCGGCGGAGTAGTTGGTCTGGCCGAACGCGCCTTTCTGCCCGTTCACCGACGAAATGTTGATGATGCGTCCCCACGCGCGATCGACCATGCCGTCGCACACCTGCTTCGCCATGTTGAAGCAGGAGTCGAGATTGGTCTTGATGACCATGTCCCAGTTCGTCTTGTCCATCTTCTTGAACGTCATGTCGCGCGTGATGCCGGCGTTGTTGACGAGCACGTCGATCGGGCCGACCTCGCCGCTGACTTTCTGCGCGCAGGCCGCGGACGAATCCCAGTCGGCGACGTCGCAGGCGTAGGCGCGAAATCCGTATCCCTGACGGTTCATCGCATCGAGCCATTCGGCAGCCCTGGAGTTGCCCGGCGAATGCGTGGTCACGACCTCATAACCCAGCGCCGCCAGCTTAATGCAGATCGCCTCGCCGAGGCCCCCCATTCCACCGGTCACCAGCGCGACGCGCGGATTCGTTGCCATGTTCACTCCTCCTGTTGTTGTCTTGTATCCGTCAAGTCGCCGCCGGACGGCGCCGGCTGCGTTTGCTGCGTAACGCTTCGACGCGGGCTCGCGGACCCCGGCGCTAGGCGCGTTCGACGGCGAGCGCCACACCCATGCCGCCGCCGATGCATAGCGAGGCCAGGCCCTTCTTCGCGTCGCGCCGGCCCATTTCGTGCAGCAGCGTGACGAGTACGCGGCAGCCCGACGCGCCGATCGGGTGGCCGAGCGCGATCGCGCCGCCGTTGACGTTGATCTTCGAGGTGTCCCAGCCCATCTCCTTGTTCACCGCACAGGCCTGCGCCGCGAAGGCTTCGTTGATTTCCATCAGGTCGAGATCGGAAGCCTTCCAGCCTGCCTTTTCCAGCGCGCGGCGCGACGCAGGGACGGGCCCCATTCCCATGATCGCGGGATCGACGCCGGACGATGCGAATGCCTTGATCGTGGCGAGCGGCTTCAGCCCGAGCGATGCCGCGCGCTCGGCCGACATCACGAGCACCGCGGCGGCACCGTCGTTCAGGCCGGAGGCATTCGCAGCGGTGACCGATCCGTCCTTCGAGAACGCAGGCCGCAGGCCGGAAAGAGATTCGAGCGTCGTTCCCGCCTTCACGAATTCGTCGGTGGCGAAGGCGACGGGATCGCCCTTGCGCTGCGCGATCATCACCGGGACGATCTCGTCCTTGAACTTGCCGGACTTCTGCGCAGCCTCGGCCTTGTTCTGGCTCGCGACCGCGAACTCGTCCTGCTGGCTGCGCGATATGTCGTGCTTCTTCGCGACGTTCTCCGCGGTCGTCCCCATGTGGTACTGGTTGTAGACGTCCCACAGGCCGTCGACGATCATCGAATCGACGAGCTTCGCATCGCCCATGCGAAAGCCGTCGCGCGAGCCGGGCAGCACGTGCGGCGCCGCGCTCATGTTCTCCTGTCCGCCCGCGATCACGATGTCGGCGTCGCCGCATTTCACCGCCTGCGCGGCCAGCATGACCGCCTTCAGCCCGGAGCCGCATACCTTGTTGATGGTCATCGCCGGAATCGTGTTGGGCAGCCCGGACTTGATGAGCGCCTGGCGCGCAGGATTCTGCCCGCTGCCGGCGGTGAGCACCTGCCCCAGGATCACTTCGGAGATCTGCTCGGGCGCAACACCCGACTGCACGAGAAGCGCGCGGATGACGGTGGCGCCGAGCTCGGGAGCGGGCGTTTTGGCGAGCGTGCCGCCGAACTTGCCGATGGCGGTGCGCACTGCATGCGTGATGACGATGTCGGTCATGGACGGCCTCGAGGAGAAATTTCTTCGCGGTAATCGAACGGGGCACCGGTTGATCGGATGGCCCGGCGACTGTTTTCGCCATGGTAGCGCAAGCTCGCGTGCGGGGCCGGCTCGCGTCAGCGGGCGTCTTCGGTGACGTAGCTTCCCGGCGCGGCCATCAGCGGCGGATGAGCGGAGTCGCCGACGGTGGGCGGCGCCGCGCGCCGCGCCCCGGCGTGGCGCGAAAGCCAGCGATACCAGTGCGGCCACCAGCTGCCGGCTACGCTCGTCGCGCCGTCGAGCCACGCCTGCGGGTCGGCGGGGACCGCCGCGTTGACCCAGTGGTTGCGCTTGACCGGCGACGGCGGATTGACCACGCCGGCGATGTGACCGGAAGCGCCGAGCGTGAAAGTCGTCTCGCCGCCGACCAGCGAGGTCGTCCGGTACGCGGAGCGCCACGGCACGATGTGATCGTCGCGCGATGCGTAGACGTAGACCGGCATGCGGATCTTCGACAGGTCGACGCGTGCGCCGGCCATCGTCAGCGCGTTCGGCGTGCGCAGCGCGTTGTTGAGGTACATCTCGTTCAGGTAATAGACGTACATTGGTCCGGGCAGGTTGGCCGAGTCGCCGTTCCAGTAGAGCAGGTCGAACGCCGGGGGTGTGCGTCCCTTGAGGTAGTTGTTGACGACGTAGCTCCACACCAGCTCGTTCGCGCGAAGGCTGGCGAACGCGTTCGCCAGCTCGCTGCCGTGCACGCGCTGTCCGGCCATCAGCGCCGGTGCGCGCGCCGCGAGCCCTTCCCGCGTGACAAAGACGCCGATCTCGCCGGGATACTCGAAGTCGAGCATGGTGGTCAGGAAGGTCGCGCTCGCGACGTACGCGTGCCGCCGCGCCGCGAGCACGGCCAGCGTGCAGGCCAGCAGCGTGCCGCCCACGCAGAAGCCGAGCGCGTTGACGAGCTTGCCGCCGGTGATATCGCGGGCGGCGCGGATCGCCGCGAGCACTCCGCGCTCGATGTAGTCGTCCCACGCGAGCGCGCCCTGCTCGGGGGGAATGTTGCGCCACGAGATCGCGAACACGGTGTGGCCCTGCGCCACGGCGTGCGCGACGAACGAATTCTCCGGCTTGAGATCGAGGATGTAGTACTTGTTGATGCACGGCGGGACGATCACCAGCGGACGCGCGTGCACCGTCGGAGTCGACGCGTCGTACTGGATGAGCTCGATGAGATCGTTGCGATACACCACGCTGCCGGGCGTGACGGCCAGATTGCGGCCGACCTCGAACGCCGCTTCGTCGGTCATCGTGATGCGGCCCCGCGTCGCGTCGGCGACGAGGTTGGACCAGCCCTGCAGGAGGCTCTGTCCGTCCGTCTCGAGCGCGCGTTCCAGCACTTCGGGATTGGTCGCGGGGAAGTTGCTGGGCGCGATGGCATCGAGGTACTGGCGCGTCGCGAACTGGAGCCGCTGGCGGTCCTGCGGCGCAAGCTGCGCCAGGGCGGCGAGTTCGCGCAGGTAATCGGCGTACAGCAGGTAGCCATCCTTCAGCAGCGCGAAGTACGGCAGATTGCGCCACGCAGGCGCACCGAAGCGCCGGTCCTCCCCGGACGTTGCGGTGTCGCGGCGGGGCGCGTCGCTCATCAGCGACGACCACAGCGCGTGCACGCGGGGCGCGAAGCGCTCGTTGAGCGCGACGACCGCGCCAGGATCGAAAAGCGGTACGGCGGGAGTGTCCATCGTGGAGGAGGCGGGGAGCGCGTGGCGCACGAGCGCGCAGGCGCCCGCGCTTTTCGCGACGATCTTAGCGTGCGCGCGCGCCGCGGACAATCCCGGCGGCGCCTGCCGCCCTCATGCGTCGCCACGCAGCAAGTCGGGACAGCCTGCGCCGCTCAGGGCTCGAGCGCGACGTGCGCCAGGGCGATGACGGCGAGTCCGAGTCCGATCGCCAGCGACTGCTTCGCCGTTTCGAGCGGCTCGGCGCGCCGGTGCAGGCTCGGGATCAGGTCGGCAACGGCGACATACAACAGGCTCGACGCCGCGACGGCCAGGACGGTGGGCAGAATCTCCTTCATTCCGCCGAGCGCGAAATAGGCGGCGAGTGCGCCGACCAGCGTGGCGAGGCCCGCGACCATGTTGTAGGCAAACGCCTTGCGCCGCGGGAAGCCCGAGTGCAGGAGGATCGCGAAATCACCCACCTGTTGCGGCACCGCGTGCGCGACGATCGCGAGCGTCGTCGCGACGCCGAGCGCGTGATCGGCGATGAACGACGCAGCGATCACGATGCCGTCGCACAGGCTGTGGACCGCGTTGCCGATCAGGATCATCAGGCCCGGACGTCCGGCCCCGCCATCGGCGTGCCCGTGCATCGCGTGGTCGTGCTCGCTTTCCTCCACGTCGTCGGTGTGCGCCTCGTGGCCGTGCGCGTGGCGCCACAGTACGAGCTTCTCGAGCAGGAAGAACGCGAGCAGTCCGATCAGCACCGTCAGCATGACCTGCGGCGCACGACCCTCCTCGAGCGCGTGCGGCAGCAACTCGAGGAACACGGCGCCGAGCAGCGCACCCACCGCGAAGGAGACGAGCCGCGAGATCCATGCGGCGCCCAGGCGCAACGTCGCTGCGGCCGCCAGCGTCGCGACGACGCCGCCCGACAGCGCTGCGACGACGATGGCGCCAAGCGTGCCCGGCCCGCTCATTGGAGACTCCCTGGCGCCGCGCGCCGCGCGCTCAACGCAACCACAGCAGTGCCGCCATGCGCCCGGTATCGCCGTCGCGGCGATACGAAAAAAAGCGTGCCGGCTCGGAGTAGGTGCAGGCGCCGCCCCCATAGACCTCGTGGACGCCGCACTGCGCGAGACACCGGCGCGCCAGCGCGTAGAGGTCGGCGTACCACTTGCCTGCAGCCTTCGGACGGAACGCGGCGCCCGCGCCGTCCTCGCCGCCGAACGCCGCGCGGACATCCTCGCCGACTTCGAACGCGTCAGGGCCGATCGCGGGACCCAGCCAGGCGACGACGCGGTGCGGCGGGATCGCGAGCGCGCGCACCGCGTTGCCGACGACGCCGGCCGCAAGGCCGCGCCATCCGGCATGCGCGATGGCGACCGCGGCTCCTTCGCGATCGGCGAGCAGCACCGGCAGGCAGTCGGCGCTCTGCACGGCGAGCACGACGTCGGCAGCGCGCGCGACTGCGCCGTCGGCCACGGGCGCCGTCTCGCCGGCGCCGCGCGCCTTGCCGGCGAAATGCACAGCGTTGCCGTGCACTTGATCGAGCCACACCGGCGCCGCCGGCAGGAAGGCGCGGACGCGGGCGTGGTTCTCCGCAACGGCGGCGGCGCTGTCGCCGAGCGGCCGCGCGGCGTGCAGATTGAGAGATGCGAAGCGACCGGCGCTGACGCCGCCGTTGCGCGTCGTGACGAAAGCCGCAACGCGCGGCGGCGCCGGCCACTCGGGAACGATCCAGTCGTGTCCGGCCCGGCGCAGCGCGTCGGCGAGGGCCGCGTCGGTCGGCGCGGCGGTGCTCATCGCGTGCGCTCGCGCAGGGCCGCGATCAGCGCTGCGAGGTCGTCGGGCAACGGCGCCTCGAACTGCCGTGCGCGGTGCGTCTGCGGGTGCACGAGGCCAAGGCGTGCCGCGTGCAGCGCCTGTCGCGGGAAGGGCGGGAGGCCCGGCGCGGCACGCCGGCTGCCGTACGTCGGGTCGCCGACGAGCGCGTGCCCGACGGCGGCGAGGTGCACGCGGATCTGGTGCGTGCGTCCCGTTTCGAGCGCGCAGCGCACGAGCGTCGCCGGGCCGAAGCGCTCGACCGGCGTCACGTGCGTTCGCGCGGGCTTGCCGGCCGTCACCACGGCCATCGTCGTGCGCGCGGTCGGGTGGCGTCCGATCGGCGCGTCGATCGTCGCTGCGCGCGCGAGGTCGCCGCGCACCACTGCGACGTATTCGCGCTTCACCGTGCGCGCGGCGAGCTGCCTCACGAGGTCGGTCTGCGCCTCCGGCGTCTTGGCGACGACGAGCAGCCCGCTCGTATCCTTGTCGAGGCGATGCACGATGCCCGCACGCGGCAGCGCCGCGAGCGCAGGAGCGTGATGGAGCAACGCGTTCATCAGCGTGCCGTCGCGGTTGCCGCTGCCCGGATGAACGACCCGCCCGGCCGCCTTGTTCACGACCAGGATCGCTGCGTCCTCGTGCACGACCTCGATGGCGATCGCCTGCGGCGTGTCGCGCAGCGCCGGCGCGTCGTCCGCCGCCGTCACGACGACGTGCTCGCCGCCGACGAGCCGGCGCTTGCCGGCCGCGACGGCGCCGTCGAGCGTCACGTTGCCGGCGTCGATCCACCCGGCGAGGCGGCTGCGCGAATGCTGCGGCACCATCCGCGCCAGCGCCTGGTCGAAGCGCAGGCCCGCGAGCCCGGCGGGAACCGTGAGCTCCAGCGGGGCCGCGGCGGGCACGCGTCCCGGTCCGCTATAATCGACTCGGTTCACGGGCAAATCGTGGGAGCTTCGCGGCATATGTCGACGGTGCGGATACACGGAAGGACGGGGCGCGCGGGATCGTGGCGGGAAGCGACGTGGCGCGGGTGGCTCGCGGCGGCGCTCGTTGCGCTTTTCGCCAGCGGCTGCAACCTGCTGCCGGAAGTCAGGGAAGAAACGGCGAGCTGGTCCGCCGAGCGCCTTTACAGCACCGCCCACGACGCGATGCTCGAAGGGAATTATACGCGGGCCGTCAAGCTGTTCGAGACGCTCGAAGCGCGCTACCCCTACGGCCGCTTCGCGCAGCAGGCGATACTCGAAGGCGCCTTCTCCTCGTGGCGCGCGCAGGAGCCCGCCGCCGCCACAGCGGCCTGCGACCGCTTCATCCGCACGTACCCGAATCATCCGAACGTCGATTACGCCTACTTCCTGAAGGGCCTCGTCTATTTCCGCGAGGACCAGGGACTGTTCGGCTACGTCTACGAGCTCGATCTCGCCGAGCGCGATCCCAAGCAGATGCGCGAATCCTTCGCAGCTTTCAAGGAGCTGATCGCGCGCTTTCCCGACAGCCGCTACGCCGAGGACGCGAAGCTTCGGATGCGTTATCTGAGCAACGCGATCGGCCGGTACGAGGTGAACGTCGCGCGTTATTACTACAAGCGCGGCGCGTACGTCGCGGCCGCGAACCGGGCGCAGGCCGCGATCGTCAATACGCCGCAGACGACCTCCAACGAGGAGGCGCTGGACGTGCTGATGAAGTCCTACGACAAGCTCGGCCTCAAGGAACTGTCCGACGACGCCCGCACGGTCCTGGCGAAGACCTATCCCGACAGTGTCTACGTGAATCCGGCGCCGCCGAGGCCCTGGTGGAAGTTCTGGTAGGACGGTGGGTCATCCGAGCGTGCGCTCGATCGTCGTGCGCACGTCGAAGTGGTCGAGCGCGCGCAGGCATTCTTCCAGCGAAAACAGGCCGAGGCAGGCCATTGCGCCGCGTGCGACGAGCGTCCCCGCCGCAAGCTTGC
>JBDSLT010000063.1:0-24634 GCA_039916265.1 Casimicrobiaceae bacterium
GACGGGCGGCTCACGGTCACCGACGACTTCCTGCGGACCTACCTGACGCGTCCCGAGCTGGCCCCGATCCCTGAATCGTGCGCCGCCGAGAACGCGCTGCACGACGCGCTGATGACCGTGCCGCGACGCGCGGTTGCGCCGGCGGATCTGGCCGCGATCGCCGATCCCGACGCGCGCGAAAACTACGACATGTGGCTGCGCTTTCGCGACCGGCTCATCGCCGCGAACTCGCTGGAGGCAGCCTATGCAGCGCTGTTTCGCGGCGACGGCGTGGACGTGCCGCCGCTGTTCGTCCAGCATCTGACGCAGGTGATCCTGCGCCACGTGCTCGGCGACGCCGCCGACGCCATGAGCGCGCGGGCAGCGGAGCTCCTGTTCCGCGCCCAGAAGGTCGCCGTGCTCGAAGACGGCGCGGTGATGGCGGCAGATGCCGTGACGATAGACCTGTACGCGACCGGCGGCGGCTTCGGCTCGCTGGGAGAGCTCCTCGCGCGGAACAGGACGCCGCTGCGCATGGTCGAACTCGACGTGCTCGATACCGAGACTGCGGATGATTACTGGGAGCGCGACGAGCGCTTCGACACGTCGATCAGCCTGAACCGGGGCCGCGCGGCGCTTGCGGCGCTCACGGAGGTGCTGCGGCGGTGGATTGCCCATTTCCTCGGCGTCGACGTGACGATCGCGCCGCAGCGCGAGATCGACGACGCGCGCTGGGTCTGGCACGTCGGGCTCGATGCCGAGGCAAGCGCGCTCCTGAACGACCTCTACAACAAGGTGGAGGTCGACGATGCGCGAATGAGCCGCTTGCTGTGCCTGTTCCAGCTCGACTTCGCCGACCCCGCGGCGATGCGCCCCGCAATTGCCGGTCGGCCGGTCTACCTTGCGATGGCAATGGACAGCGACAACCTGTTGAAGCTGAAGCCGCAGAATCTCCTGCTCAACCTGCCGCTCGCGCGGCTGCAATGATCGCGTGAACGGTCCGCGACGACGAACTCAGACATGAAAACGACATCCCCTCGCAGGCCATTCGCGCTCGCCCGCGCGCTTATCGTCGCGTGCACGGCGACACTCGCGCATGCGCAGGCGCCGCTGCCCGCACCCGCGGCAGGCAGTGCAGCGGCCGCGGCGCCCGCCGCCATTCCTCCGGCCGCCATACCTCCCGCAGCCGGTGCTCCTGCCGTTGCCCCCGCGACGGCTGCGTCCGCCGAGCCTGGCGCCGCGACGCCGGTCGATACGTCGTCGCTTGCCTCGCTCGCGTGGCTCGAAGGTTGCTGGCGCGGTTCGGTCAATCAGCGGGAATTCCGCGAACACTGGCTGCCGCTGCGCGGCGGCATGATGATCGGCGCGAGCCAGAACGTTTTGCAGGGCAAGACGCTGGACTACGAATATCTGCGGCTCGAATCGCGTGCCGACGGCATCCATTACGTCGCGCTGCCTTCCGACAAGTCGCCGGCCGATTTCCGTCTCGCCACGGCGGTGTCCGACGATCGCGGCACCCATTTCGCGTTCGTCAACGTCGCCGACGCGTTCCCCCAGCAACTCGTCTATCACCGGGGAGGCGAAGGCTGGCTGTACGCGTCGATCGAAGGCAAGCTGAACGGCGAAGCGCGCACGACGACGTTTCCCATGCGCCGCGTCGACTGCCAGTCCGGCGAGCTGATTCGCAAGTAGCATCGTCGCCGATGAATGCGGACACCCCCCCGCCCGCGGCTGCGCTCGCAAGCTTCGAGCGCATGCTCGCCGCCGGCAGGGATGGCGCGCTGTTGCGCTTTTCGCTGGGCAACGAGTACCTGAAGGCAGGGGATGCCGCACGCGCCGCCGAGCATCTGCAGCACGCGGTGGCGCAGGACGCCGGCTATACGGCGGCGTGGAAGCTCCTCGGGAAGGCGCTCGCCGCGGCAGGCCGCAATGACGACGCGCTCGCCGCGTACCGCGCGGGCATCGAGGTCGCCCGCCGCAAAGGCGACAAGCAGGCCGAAAAGGAGATGTCGGTCTTCGCGCGCCGGCTCGGCTGACGACGTTCGCCCGCTAGCGCTTGATCTGCGTCACGCCGTGGTTGGCGAGCGCATCGGCGCGTTCGTTGCCCGGGTGAGCGTTGTGGCCGCGCACCCAGTGCCAGCGGATGCGCTGGTTCGCCGCGAGCGTGTCGAGCGTGCGCCATAGGTCGGCGTTCTTGACGGGCTTCCTGTCGGCGGTCTTCCAGCCGTTCTTCTTCCAGCCGTGGATCCACGTCTCGATGCCGTTCTTCACGTACTGCGAATCGGTGTAGAGATCGACGTCGGTGCCTGGCGCAAGCGATTCGAGCGCGCGGATGACGGCGGTCATCTCCATCCGGTTGTTGGTCGTGGCGGCTTCGCCTCCCGAGAGTTCTTCACGGTGGCCGTCGCGCTCGACGAGTGCACCCCAGCCGCCAGGACCGGGGTTGCCCTTGCAGGCACCGTCGGTGTGAATGACGGCGCGGGCAACCGCCCCGAGCGCGCTGCCCCCGCCGGGGCGGTTCGCGCTCGAACGTCCCGGCGCGCTCAACGGATCCCGCTGCGATTCGTCGTGAGGCTCTCGCGCACGCGGCCGGAACCGGCGGGTGCCAGCGCCTCCTCGCGTCGCTCGCGCAACTCGCGCGCGGGCATGATGACCCGCATGCCGAGCACCTTCTTGGTGGCGCGCAGATAGTAGACGCCGCCTCCGATCGGCCACCAGCGGTCGCCCGCCTGCTCGAACCACGCGAGGCGATGGAGCCACTTTTCCTTGGCGAACGGCGGCACGTAGCCGTCGAGGCGCCCGCCGACGACGTCGAAGCCCAGCAGCGACAGCCAGTCCTTGAGGCGGTAGAGCGCGATGAAGTTGCCGTTCCACGGCGGCATGGTGCCGCGACCGAAGTAGCGGCGTGCGCCGAACAGCGAGAAGGGGTTGAAGCCCGCGATGACGATCTGGCCCTCGGGGCGGATGACGCGATAGGCCTCGCGCAGCAGCCGGTGCGGATCCTGCGCGAACTCGAGCGCGTGCGGCAGCAGGATGAGGTCGATCTCGTTCTCGGCGAAGGGCAGTGCGTGCGGATCGGCGACGATGTCCGCGGGAGCCGCGTCGTCGAGGGACCAGCGCGACACGATGCGGCTCTGGGCGAGGAACGGACACGCGGGGAGTCCGACCTGCAGCGCGTGGAAGCCGAAGATGTCCGCGACCGTCTGGTCGAAGTACGCCTGCTCGCGCGCGACCAGGTAATGACCGAGCGGCGTGGCGAACCAGTCGGCCAACGAGGTTGACATGCTTCCGGGCAATCCCGAAGATGCGTCCATGGCGACGATTATCCCCATCCCCGCGTTTACGGACAACTATATCTGGTTGATTCGAGAAGGTTCCAATGCCGCAGTCGTCGACCCTGGCGACGCGGCACCCGTGATCGCGTATCTGGACGCCGAGAAGCTTGCGCTGACGGCGATCGTCGCGACGCACCATCACAACGACCACGTCGGCGGCAACCGCGCGCTCCTCGAACGCTGGTCGTGCCCGGTGCTGGGTCCCGCGCAGGAAGTCATTCCCGGTCGCACGCACGCGCTTCGCGAAGGCGATCGCGTCGAGGTGGCCGGCGTGGACGTCACGCTCGACGTGCTCGACATTCCGGGTCACACGGCGGGTCACATCGCTTACGTCGGTTCCGTCGGCGGCACGCCGACGCTGTTCTGCGGCGACACGCTGTTCGCGGCCGGCTGCGGCCGGCTCTTCGAAGGGACGCCGGCGCAGATGTGGTCGTCGTTGTCGAAGCTCGCCGCGCTCGCGCCGGCGACGCGCGCGTATTGCGGCCATGAGTACACGGTGGCGAACCTGCGCTTCGCACGCGCGGTCGAGCCCTCCAACCGCGCAATCGAAGAGCGCGAGGGGCGCGAGCAGCAAAAGCGCGCGCGCGGCGCGCCGACGCTGCCGACGACGATCGCCGAGGAGCGCGCGACCAACCCGTTCCTGCGGGCCGGCGAACCGGCGGTTCGCGCCGCCGCCGAGGCGCACGCGGGCCATCCGTTGCCCGAAGTCGTCGCGACGTTTGCAGAACTGCGCGAATGGAAGAACACTTTTCGTTGACGGACGCGAGGTTGGGCCCTACCATCCACGGGCCCTCCCGGGCCACGGATACGAATTGCGCCTGAACCCCCTCACGCTCGCCGCCGTCGCCGTCGTCACGCTTGCCGGCTGTGCGACGCCCGCTTCACCGCCGCCGCCGCCGCCTGAACCTGCTGCGCGCGACTACTCGATGCTCCAGCCCCTGGCGTACGCGCCGCCGAGAGTCGTGCTGCATCCGTTGCCGTTCGCGCCGAGCGATCTCGCCGAGCTGGAGCCGTTGCCCGAACCCGTCGGCGATCTGTGGGACCGGATCGCGCGTGGCTACGCGGTTCCGGATCTCGAAGGCCCGCTCGTCGAGAAATGGGAGAAGTATTACGCGGACCGGCCCGACTACGTCGCGCGGATGGTCGGCCGCAGCCGGCGCTACCTCTATCACATCGTATCGGAGGTCGAGGGCCGCAACATGCCGACCGAGATCGCGCTCCTGCCGATGGTCGAGAGCGCCTTCAACCCCAACGCGATGTCGGTCGCGCGCGCGGCCGGGATGTGGCAGTTCATGCCGTCGACCGGCCAGCATTTCGGCCTGAAGCAGAACTGGTGGTTCGACTCGCGCCGTGACGTCCTGGCGGCCACGACGTCGGCGCTCGACTACCTGCAGCGGCTGCACGACGAGTTCGACGACTGGCAGCTTGCGCTGGCCGCCTACAACTGGGGCGAGGGCAACGTCCGGCGTGCGGTCGCGCGCAACAAAACGAAGGGCCTGCCGACCGACTACGCGAGCCTGACCGGAATGCCGGCGGAGACGCAGAACTACGTCCCCAAGCTGCAGGCAGTGAAAAACATCGTCATCGAGCCGCAGAAGTACAACCTGTCGCTCGGCGACCTCCCGGATGCGCCCTATTTCACCGTCGTGAAGACGACGCTCAAGATGGACGTGAAACGCGCGGCGGAACTCGCCGAACTGCAGCTCGACGACTTCCTCGCGCTCAACCCGCAGCACAACCGCCCGGTGATCGCCGGCGCCGACGAATACGCGATCCTGCTGCCGATCGACAACGCGGAGATCTTCGCGGCGAAGCTCGAGTTGCTCGACCAGCCACTGGTGTCGTGGCAGGCGTACCGGCTGAAGGCCGGCGAGACGCCGGCGCAGATCGCCCCCAGGTACGGCATGTCGGCCGAGACGCTGCTCGCGATCAACGGCATCGGAGCCCGCGCGCGCGTTCCGACCGGCCACACGCTGCTCGTGCCGTCGCAGCGGGCGTCGCTCGAATCGGCCGATTCCCTGAATCAGGCGGTATTCACGTCCGTCCCGGCGGGGCGGACGATCTACCACACCGTTCGCCGCGGCGACACGCTGACCGCCGTCGCCGCGCGCTACGGTGTGGATGCGCAGGACGTCCGGCACTGGAACAACCTGACGCAGAACCGGCTCTCCGCCGGGCAGCGCCTGCGGATCGTCAGTGATGCGGCGCCGGCGGGCGGGCACGCGAAGGCGCGCCGCAACCCGGTGAAAAGGACCACCGGCAAAGCCGCGCGCCGATAGCCGTCGCGCCGGCGCCGCGGTGCGCCCCGGCACCCCCAAAACAAAACGGGCGACACGCGAAGCGTCGCCCGTTTTTCGTCCGTCGCAGCGAGGCGACGGACGTCGCGTCGAAGACCTTACTTCTTCTTCGCAGCCTTCTTCTTGGCGGCCTTTTTCTTGGTCGCCTTCTTCTTCGGCGCAGCCTTCTTCTTGGCGGCCTTTTTCTTGGTCGCCTTGCGCTTCGTTGCCTTCTTCTTGGCGGCCTTTTTCTTGGTCGCCTTTTTCTTGGTCGCCTTCTTCTTGCCGGCCTTTTTCTTCGCCGCCTTTTTCTTCGGGGCGGCCTTCTTCTTGGTCGCTTTACGTTTCGCTTTCTTCTTCGGCGCAGCGGCCGGGGCCGAGGGCGCCATCATCGACATCATGTCAGCCATCATCGTTGTTTCTCCTGTCTGAGTTGCCATAACTGTTATGTTGATTCCACTTCATCGCAGATACCGCCGGACCGCCCGCTGGCAACTTGCGCGATGCTGAAAATTGCAAGTTGCCTCTTGACAAATCCATTGCTACCTGCTGCCTGCATTGTAGCCACGTTTCAAGCTTTTGCAAGATTCCGTTGCCGATTCCATCGCTTAGGTCCGGCACTGTTGCGCTTTCGCACACCCCTTTTCGGCATCGCACGCGAGTGATGAATGCGCGCGCGGATGCGTCGCGCGGAACGTCGTCACGGCAGCGTCGCTTCGTCGGCGTGGAGCGCTTCAATGCGCTCGCGGCGGCGGACGAGATGCGTGTCGGCGCCGTCGACGATCACCTCGCTGGCGCGCGGTCGCGCGTTGTAGTTGGAGCTCATCGCCATCGCGTACGCGCCGGCGGTTCGGATCGCCAGCAGATCGCCTTCCGCCAGCGCCAGCGCGCGGTCGAGCGCCAGAAAATCCCCGCTTTCGCAGACCGGCCCGACGACGTCCCACGCGCGCGTCTCGCCGCCGTGGGGACGCACGGCATCGACGCCGTGCCACGCGCCGTAGAGCGCCGGGCGCAGGAGGTCGTTCATCGCGGCGTCGACGATCGCGAAGCCGCGCGGCGCGCCCGGCTTGAGGTAGAGGACCCGCGTCAGCAGCACGCCGGCGTCGCCGACGAGGCGGCGGCCGGGCTCGAACAGCAGCCGCTCGCGGCGACCGCGGAAAAGCTCGGTCAGCATCGCCGCGTAATCGCGCAGCGCCACCGGCGACTCGTCGCGGTAGCGAATGCCGAGCCCGCCGCCGACGTCCACGTGCGCGAGCGCGATCCCCTGCGCCGCCAGCGCGTCGACCAGACCCAGAACCTTGTGCGTGGCTTCCCGGTACGGCGCGAGCTCCGTGATCTGCGAGCCGATGTGGATGTCGATTCCATGCACGGCGATGCCGGGCAGCGCCGCGGCGTGCCGGTAGAGCGCCGGCGCGTCGGCGAACGCGACGCCGAACTTGCTCTCCTTCAGGCCGGTGGCGATGTACGGATGCGTTTTCGGATCGACGTCGGGGTTGACGCGAAAGCTCACCGGAGCGACGCGCCCCATCCGCGTGGAGACCGCCGAGAGTCGGGCGAGCTCGCTCGCCGACTCGACGTTGAAGCAGAGGATTTCCGCGCCGAGCGCCGCCTCCATCTCCGCCGCGGTCTTCCCGACGCCGGAGAAGACCACCTTGCGCGCGTCGCCGCCCGCGGCGATCACGCGCGCGAGCTCGCCCGCGGAGACGATGTCGAAGCCGCTGCCGAGCCGCGCGAAGAGGTCGAGGATCGCCAGGTTGGAGTTGGCCTTCATTGCGTAGCAGACGAGATGCGGGACTCCGGCGAACGCCGCGTCGAACGCCCGCCAGGCACCTTCGAGCATTGCCCTCGAGTAGACGAAGCAGGGCGTGCCGAAGCGCTCGGCGATGGCGTCGAGCGGCACGTCCTCGGCGCAAAGCACACCGCTCACCCACGCGAATCCGCGGGCCTGCGCTTCCTCGTGCGCTGCGTCCTGCGCCGCTGCGGGGCGCGCGCCGGGAAGCCCCTCATCGACGCTCACGGTTTGCGCTCGGCAGGCGGGGCATCGGCGGCAGGTGGGCGGGTATCGGTGGCGGCGGGAGGTGCCGTCGCTGCGGCGGCGGGTTTCGGCGCGGGCAGGAGCGGGCCCTTGACGCCGCACCCGGATGCGACGCTCGCGGCGCAGATCGCGGCGAGCAGCGCGGCGGGAAGGCGGCGCCGCGGCGCGGCGATATGCTTTACCATCGGTGTAAATCGTAGCACGCCATGATTACCGATTCCGCGTTCATCACCGCCGCCGACGCCACGCTCGCCACGATCGGGCTTGCGCTCGACGCGGCGCTCGAGACGGTCGACGCCGACGTCGACTGGTCGCTCAACGACGGCATTCTCGAAATCGACTGCGGCAATGGCGGCAAGCTGATCGTGAACCGCCACGTGGTCAACCGCGAGCTCTGGGTGGCGGCGAAAGCGGGAGGCTTCCACTTCCGGCCGCGCAACGGGCGCTGGCGCGACACGCGCTCCGACGACGAGCTCGGCCCGACGCTCGCGCGGCTCGTGAAGGCGCAGGGCGGGCTCGCAATCACGCTGCCCCCGCTCGCGGCGCCGCCGCTCTGAAGTGCCGGCGGCGGCCGGATCGGCCCGTCACGCAAGCAGCGCGGTCCACTCGTCGAGTTCACGGCGCAGCGCCGCGTGGCCCGGCAACAGCGACTCGACGAGCCCCCAGAATCGCGCGGAGTGGTTGAGCTCGTCGAGATGGGCCACCTCGTGCGCGACGACATACTCGGCGAGCGCCGGTGGCAGTTGCACCAGCCTCCAGTTGAGGCGGATCTCACCCTTGGCATTGCAGCTCCCCCACTCGCTGCGCGTGTCGCAAAGGCGCACCGACAGCGGCGAGCGCGACGTGCGCCGCGCGTAGGCGGCCACGCGCGTCACGACAAGGTTCCACGCCTCGTCCTTGAGCCACGACGCGACAGTCGTGGCGACCTCGTGCCCGTCGTGCGCGGCCGGATGACGGACGGTGAGGTGAAAGAGGTCGGCGGCAATCGCCGGGCAGCGTGACGGGAAGAGCTCCAGCGCGAGCTCGCGGCCGCGGTAAAGAATCGACGCGCCGGTCTTCCACTCGCGCGGCATCGCCTCGCGCCGCCGCGCCCGCCATTCGACGAGCGTCTTGACGACCCACTCGGCGCGCTCCTTCAGCGCGACCTCGATCTCGCGAATGGTCACCCAGCGCGGCGCGCGCACCGTCAGACCCTCGAGATGGACCTCCATGCCGATCGACTGCCGATGGGCGCGGACGAGCTGGTACGGGATGACTTGGCCGCAGAGAACGACGTTGCGCATCGCGGCGTCGCGAACGCGTTCTGCGGGATCGGGGCGCAGGCGCGCCGGGCGGCGGGAGCGCGGCTTCACCGGGTTCGCCGAAGCGCCCGGCGCGCTCACCGCGGAACGCCGAGGCGTGCGACCTCGTCCTCGATCCACGTCTCGACGGCTGCGGTGAGCTGCGGCAGATCCATGCCGGTGGTCTCGATGGGCTTTCCGATCGACATCGTTATCGTCCCGGGCTTCTTGCCGAGGATTCCCTTCGGCCAAAGATACCCGGCGTTGTGCGCGATCGGCAAGATGGGCGCGGGTAGCGACATCGCGAGCCGCGCCCCGCCGGCCTTGTAGCGCGCCCGCGTGCCGGCGCGGATGCGCGTCCCTTCGGGGTAAACGACGATCCAGAAGCCTTGCGCAAAGCGTTCGCGACCCTGCTCGACGATCTGCTCGAGCGCATCGCGCCCGGCGCTGCGGTCGATGGTGATCGGCGAGGACAGCGCGAAGCCCCAGCCGAAGAACGGGATCTTCAGGAGCTCCTTCTTCGCGACGAACGCCAGCGGCGGAAAGTAGAGGGTGAGCGCCAGCGTCTCCCACGTCGAGCTGTGCTTGCACATGAGGATGTGCGGCGTGGTCGGGATGTTCTCCCTGCCGATGACCTCCCAGCGGATGCCGCAGAGCGCGCGCACCGCGTACAGGTTCACGCGGCACCAGCTCCGCGCGATCTTGTAGCGCGGGACGCGCGGCAGCCAGAACATCAGCAGGAAGAGCGCCGCATAGAACGGCGTGACGACGAGCTGGAACAACAGGAACGCGAGGCTGCGCAGCGCTCCGCCCCGGGAGCGGGTGCCTTGGGACGGGCCGGCGGCGCCCATGTCAGTCGCCGGCGAGCAGCGCGGACACCGCGAAGGCGAGGTCCGGGAAAATCACGGTGTTCCTGGGGAAGTTGCCCTTGCGCAGCGTCTGCTCCCCCTTGCCGGTCAGCACCAGCATCGGTTGCGCGCCGACGGCGTGCGCGGCGAAAAGGTCGCGCTCGCTGTCGCCGACGCACGGCACGCCCGTCATCTCGACGTTGAAGCGCCGGCCGATCTCTTCGAGCATGCCGGGCTTCGGCTTGCGGCATTGGCAAAGCGAGTCGGCGGTGTGCGGGCAGAAGAAGATGGCGTCGAGGCGCCCCCCGACCTGCGCGAGCGCGCGGTGCATCTTTTCGTGGATGGCATTCAGCGTGCCGATGTCGAGGAGCCCCCGGCCTACGCCCGACTGGTTGGTGGCGACGACCACGCGAAAGCCTGCGTGATTGAGCCGCGCCACCGCCTCGAGGCTGCCGGGGATCGGGCGCCACTCGTCGGGCGCCTTGATGAACTGGTCGCTGTCGTGATTGATGACGCCGTCGCGATCCAGCACGATCAGCCGCACGGCGCGGGTCGTCACGACCGCCTCGGAGGCGAGCTGAACCATCGGCGGATTATGGCGGGGCGCTCGCGTTGCACTACGCGGCCAGCTTGGAAATATCCGCGACGCGGTTCATCGTCGCAGCGACGCCGCGCAACAGCGCGAGCCGGTTGGCGCGTACGTCGGGATCGTCGGCCATGACCATGACGTCGTCGAAAAATCGGTCGACGGCGGGCTTCGCCGCGGCGAGCGCCTTCAGCGCCGCTGCGTAGTCGCCATTCCCGCAATGGTCGTCGACCACCGGCGTGAGCTGCTGGAACGCCTGCCACAGGTCGTGCTCGGCGCCGTCGGTGAGGCGGCCGCTGTCGACGCTCGCCGCTGCGTCCGACTCGGCCTTGCGCAGGATGTTGACGATGCGCTTGTTCGCCGCCGCCAGCGCGTCGGCTTCCGGCAGCGTCTCGAAGAGCTTGACGGCCGCGAGCTGCGCCGGCACGAGGTCGATCCGCTCGGGACGCTGCGACAGGACCGCCTCGACCTGGTTCGCCGTATAGCCCTGGTCGCGCAGGTGGCCGCGCAGGCGCTCGTAGAGAAAATTCGCGAGGTCATCGGGGACCGGCCGGGTCGCGGCGACCGCGTTGAACGCCTGGAAGGCAAGGCCGATCAGCGCGGAGAGCGGCAGCGGCAGGCGCTTTTCGATGACGATGCGCAACACGCCGATCGCCGCGCGACGCAGGCCGAAGGGGTCCTTGTCGCCGGTGGGCACCTGCCCGATGCCGAACATGCCGGCGAGCGCCTCCAGCTTGTCGGCGAGCGCGACGCTCTGCGCGACCGGCCCCTCGGGCAGCGCGTCGCCGGCAAAGCGGGGCCAGTAGTGCTGCGCGATCGCGTCGGCGATCGCCGCGGGCTCGCCGTCGTGCAGCGCGTAGTACCGGCCCATGGTGCCCTGCAGTTCGGGAAACTCGCCGACCATGTCGGTGACGAGATCGGCCTTGGCGAGCAGCGCGGCGCGATCGCAGAGTTCCTGCGCAGCGCCGATCTTCGGTCCGAGATTGCGCGCCAGGAACTGCAGCCGGTCGACACGCTCCGCCTGCGTGCCGAGCTTGTTGTGATAGACGATGCTGCGCAGCCGCGCGACGCGCGCGGCGAGCGGGCTCCTGCGGTCCTGTTCGTAGAAGAAGCGCGCGTCGGCGAGCCGCGCGCGCAGCACGCGCTCGTTGCCCTGGACGATCGCGGAAGGATCGCGCGCCTCGACGTTCGACACGACGAGGAAGCGATGCGTGAGCCTGCCCGCGTCGTCGGCGAGCGCGAAATACTTCTGGTTCTGCTGCATCGTCAGGATCAGGCACTCCTGCGGGACGTCGAGAAAGGCGCGATCGAAGGTGCCGGCGTAGACGACGGGCCATTCGACGAGCGACGCGACCTCGTCGAGCAGCGCGTCGGGCATGATCACCGACGCTCCTTCCGCGCGGCGCTCGAGCTGGCGCGCGATCTCCGCGCGGCGGCGCGCGAATTCGGGCAGCACCTTGCCTTCGGCTTCGAGCGTGGGCGCGTAGGCGTCGGCGGTGGCGATGTCGAGTTCGCGCCGGCCGAGGAAGCGATGGCCGCCAGTGCTGCGACCGGAGGCGAGCCCGAGTGCGGTGAGCGGCACGACGCCGGCGCCGTGCAGCGCGAGGAGCGAGTGCGCGGGCCGGGCGAACTTGCGGTCGTTCCAATAGCCACCCCTTCCCGCGTAACTCATCATCCTGGGAATCGGGAGTCGATCGAGCGCCTCGGCGAGGGCAGCTTCCAGTCCTGTCGCCAGCGGCTGGCCCTTCGCGAGCGAGCGCAGGTAGACATACTCGGACTTCCCGTCGGAAGCGACGTAGACGCGGTCGGGACCGTCGGTGGCATCGAGCGTGCGGGTGGCGAGATGCGCTCGACCCAGGCCGGTCAACTTCTTCACCAGCGCCTGCGACGGCTCGCCGCTGGCATCGAGCGCCACCTTGGCCGGCATCAACCTGTCGACGTTCTCGGCGTCGGGCGCGACGGCGCGGACCTGCGCGATCGCGACGGCGAGGCGGCGTGGCGTCGCGTAGGGCGTGATGGCCGAGGCATCGGCGAGATAGCCGCGAGTGCGCAACCCGTTCGCGACGCCCTGCGCGAACGCGGCCCCCAGCGCCTTCAGTGCCTTGGGCGGCAGCTCCTCGGTGAACAGCTCGACGACCAGCGTCGCCGCGGCGGTTGCAGTATGGGCGGCCGTCATGCCGCGCGCGCCCGGTAGCGCTCCGGCAGCATCGGAAAGCCGAGGGCCTCGCGCGACTCCAGGTAAGCCTGCGCAACCCGCCGCGACAGCGTGCGGATGCGGCCGATGTAGGCGGCGCGTTCGGTGACCGAGATGGCGCCCCGCGCGTCCAGCAGGTTGAAGGTGTGCGCCGCCTTGAGGATCATCTCGTACCCCGGCAACGGAAGCTTCGCAGCGAGGAGGCGTGTCGCTTCGCTTTCGAAGAGGGAGAACAGCTCGAAGAGCTTGTCCGCATTCGACTGTTCGAAGTTGTACGTCGACTGCTCGACTTCGTTCTGGTGGTAGACGTCGCCGTAGGTCAGGGCCCGTTCGACCCCGTCGTCCTTCGCGGCGGTCCAGACGAGGTCGAACACATTGTCCTTGCCCTGCAGGTACATCGCGAGGCGCTCGAGGCCGTAGGTGATCTCGCCGGTGATCGGGTTGCAGTCGATGCCGCCGACCTGCTGGAAGTACGTGAACTGCGTTACTTCCATGCCGTTCAGCCATACCTCCCAGCCGAGGCCCCAAGCGCCGAGCGTCGGGTTCTCCCAGTCGTCTTCGACGAAGCGCACGTCGTTTTTCGTGAGGTCGAAGCCGAGCGCGGTGAGCGAACCGAGATACAGGTCGAGGATGTCGGACGGCGAGGGCTTCAGCACGACCTGGAACTGGTAATAGTGCTGCAGGCGGTTCGGGTTCTGGCCGTAGCGGCCGTCCTTCGGCCGGCGCGACGGCTGCACGTACGCCGCACGCCACGGCTCGGGGCCGAGGGCGCGCAGGAATGTCGCGGTGTGCGACGTGCCCGCGCCGACTTCCATGTCGTAGGGTTGCAGGAGCGCGCAGCCCTGCTTGTCCCAATACTGCGACAGCGCGAGGACGATCTGCTGAAACGTCTGCATCGAGGCCCGGGCGAGTAAGCGCAAAGGCCTTGATTTTACGGGATTGTCCGATGACGTAGCGCGGTCGGCGCCGCGCTAGGGGATTTCGACGGCGACGGTGTTGTCATTCGGTCGCCGGTCGATCAGCTTGTTCAGCGGATCGATCCCCGCGCGCGCCGGCTTGCGGTCGACGGTGACGGTGAAGGTCATCTCCTCGCGGTCGATCTTCTTCTTCTCGAGGTAGAGCGGCGCGCCGTCGGCGTCGAGCACGCCGATGTCGATCCAGTCGGCCAGCGGCGCGTCGGCTTCCTTGCCGAGCTCGTCGGCCTTGCGCTTTTTCGCGATCACCTTGATCGCCACTTCGTACTTGCCGTCCGCCAGCGCCTTGGCCGTGGCGGAGGCCGCGCGGTTGTCGTAGAGCGTGATCGACTCGAACATGTCGTCGATCACGTACTGGTACTGGGGCGGCGTGACGGCGCGTACGTGCTTCAGGAACTGTGTCGCGTTCGGGTACGGCGGCCCCTTGAACGCGTTCTCGTCGCGGAACGCGCGGATCGCGCGGTTGAGGTTGTCCTCGCCGATATAGTCGGCGAGCGCGTACATAACGAGGCTGCCCTTGCGGTAGTGGATGTACGGCTGGTTCTCGACGCGGCCGAGCGGCAGCTCCTTTTTCTGCTCGGAGGCGCGTCCGAGCAGATAGCGGTCGAGTTCGTAGGTGAGGAACTTCTGCATTTTCGCTGCGCCGTACTTCTTTTTCATCACCATCAGCGCCGAATACTGCGCGAGCGTCTCCGACAGCAGCGTCGAGCCCTGGACGTCGCCGCCGATCACCTGGTGCGCCCACCACTGGTGCGCGGCCTCGTGCGCGGTCACGTAGTACGGGTAGTCGATGTCGTCCTTGTCGTTCTCGCGCACGCGGGCGATGAAGCCGATCGACTCGGAGTAGGGAATTGTGTTGGGGAACGCCTGCGCGAACGACGCGTAGCGCGGGAACTCGACAATGCGGAACTGCTTGTGCTGGTAGGGACCGAAGTTGGTTGTGTAGTAGTCGAGCGATGCCTTGGTCGCCGCGATCATCCGGTCGAGGTTGTACTCATGGCCCGGCTGGTAGTAGACCTCGATCGCGACGTCGTTCCAGCGGTCCCTCTTCACCGCATAGCGCGCCGACTGCACGGCGAAGAAGTTGAGGATCGGCGCGTCCATCGCGTAGGCGAAATGGCGCCGGTCGCCGTCGGTCCACTCCTTCTGCAGATAGCCAGGCGCGATGGCGATCTGGTCGGCGTCGGTGACGACCTCGGCCTCGAAGCTGATCCAGTCGGCGTCGTGGCCGACGTAGTTGTAGGCGAGGCCGGCGGCGTCGTCGCGGTCGCGCATCCGCTCCTTCGGCACGAGGCCGAATTTCTTGCGGTCGCGGTCGGTCGCGAGCTCGCCGCGCTCGTCGTAGCCGATCACCGGCAGCACGAACATGCCGTTGACGAACGAGCCGTTCGCGACCACGGCCGTGTTGGAACCGGCATTCTCGAATCCGCGTGTGGGCACTTCGAGGTCGAAGCTCAGCGTGGCCGTCGCGCCCGGGGCGAGCGGCGTCGCGAAGCGATAGCTGCGCAATCCGACCTGCGCATCCTCCTGCGTCAGCGCGGCGGCGGGCGTGAATTCCAGCTTGTCGTATCGCTCGCGGTCGGCCTGGACAAAAAACAGGTGGATCGTGTCGACGGGGACGGCGTTCTTGTTGACCAGCGTGTACGTGCCGTGCATCCGCACGCGCTGCTCGCGCGGGAACAGGTCGACGACGACGCGCACGCCCGTCACCTTGGGCTGCGGCGCGGCCGCGAGCGCTTTGTACTTCTTCTCGTATTCCGCCTGGCGCAGTTGCAGGTCGTAGCTGGTCTGATAGCGATTGAGCACGTTGGTGTTGTAGAAGATGTAGCCGCCGAGCGTCGCCGCGGCGAGCGCGGCGATCCCCGTCGTTGCCGCGACCGCGAGCGAGAAGCGACGCCGCAGCACCGCCAGTCGCTCGCGCCAGCCGGTGATCGTGCCGCGCGTCCACAGCAGGTAGGCGGCGACGCCGAGCAACACCGCCCACGCCGCGTAGTACGCCTGGAACGTGCGCAGGCGCAGCATGAAGTGGCCGTAGCCGTTCATGTCCGAGTACGTGTAGGAAATGCTCCCGCCGTATTTGTAGAGGTTGTGCTGCAAGCCGAGCGGCTCCGCAAGCGCCAGCAGCAGGAAGTAGACGATCATCACGAAGTGACCGAGATACTTCTGGTTGACGATCGAATGGACCGCGATCGCCAGGACGCAAAGCAGCCAGTAGTTGACGAGGTCGATGCCGAAGAGGTCGCGGACGTACAGGCCGAGTTCGTAGCGGAAATAGCCCTTCGCCGTCTGGATCCCGACGCCGCAGACCAGCAGGATCGCCTGCAGCAGCACCGGCACCAGCATCAGTGCGAGCAGCTTCGCCGCGAGCGGCAGCCAGGTCGGGACCGGCAGCGCATCCTGGATCTGGTCGAAGCGGTTGTCGCGCTCGCGCCAGACGAGCTCGCCTGCGTAGAACGTGATGATCACCAGCATGAAGATCGCGAACGTGCCGGACAGGAGCTCCAGCATCTGGTAGGTGACCGGCCACGTCGTCGTGCCGAACACGCTGCCGACCGTCGTGCTGCTGGCGACGAGGAACAGCACGCCCGCGAGCGCGATCACGCCGAAATAGATGTTCTTCACCGTCTCGCGGAAGTACATCCACGCGAGGCGCGGCAAGAGTGCAATCCCCCGGATCTCGCCCGGCGTCGCCCGGCGCGCGCGCACGGGAGGCGTCGGCGTGGCGGGCTCGTCGTCGCCGGCGCGCGGCGCCCGTCCGCCGCCTGCCGCATACGCAAAGCGAAATCGCGCATGGCACAAGGCGATCAGCAACACGCCGGCGCCGGCCCACAGCAGGCGGTTCCACAGGAGGACGCCTTCGAGCGGGACGAGGCGCGTATTGCGCTCGGCGATCGTCCAGTACTCGGTCAGCCGGGACGTCGCGATCAACCCGAACGGATCGAGCAGCGCGGCGAGCGTCTTGTTGTCGAGATCGCGCAACAAGCCGGTGCCGACGAGGTAGCCGACGATGCACAAGACGCTGCCGATGTAGACGGGCAGCATCCGGCGCGTGAGCGCTGCGGTGCAGAAGAAGAGCGCGCCGAGCCACAGCAGGTTCGGCAGCACCGCCGTCGCATACGGTGCGACGTAGGCGACGAGGCGCGGCGGCCCGAGGCGATCCGGGTCGAGGCCGGGCCAGAACGTGCCGAGGAGGCCGCCGAGCGCGATGGCGGTGAATACGAGGAACAGGACGACGAATGCGCCGACGTAGCGCCCGCCGAGATACTGCCACTTGCGAATGGGCGCGGTGAAGAAGAAAGGCTCCGCGCGGTACTCGAAGTCCTGCTGCACCGCGCGGCCGAAAAGCGCCGCGATCACGGTGGCGCCGATCATGCCGAACACGCTGACGGTCTGCATGATCGCGTAAGGCGAATTGATCCAGACCTTGCCGCTGCCGAACACGATGTTGGCGTTCTGGAAGGCGCCGCCGGCCGCCGCCGTCCACAGCAGCGACAGCGCGAGGAACACGGCGAAGTACACCCACGTCGACAGGCGCGCAAAACGCGAGCGCACTTCGAAGAAGGCGATGGCGATCAGCGTCGACATCGCGTCAGGCGGCGAGCGGGGGTGCGGACGAGGGTGCGGGCGGCGGCGCAACGCCGAAGCGTCCGGCGATCGCGGCGAAATAGACGTCCTCGAGCGACGCTTCGATCGGACGAAAGCCGTCGCCGGGCGCGTCCGCCGCGACGGCGGTCACCAGCGTGCGCCCCGCGACGAGCCGGGTCGCGACGACAGGGAACGCTGCCTTCGCCGCATCGAGCTCGTCGCGCGCGACGGCCTTCTGCCAGACGCGCCCGTCGAGCGCCGCCGTCAGCGTCGCCGGGTCGCCCGTCAGCAGCACCTCGCCCTTGTTGATGATCGCCATGCGTGCGCAAAGATCGGACACGTCGGAGACGATATGCGTCGACAGGATCACGATCACGTTCTCGCCGATTTCCGCGAGCAGATTGTGGAATCGCACGCGCTCCTCGGGGTCGAGTCCTGCAGTGGGCTCGTCGACGATGACGAGCACCGGATTGCCGATCAGCGCCTGCGCGATGCCGAAGCGCTGCCGCATGCCGCCCGAGAAGCCGCCGAGCGGCTTCTTGCGCACGTCGAGCAGATTCACCTGCCTCAGCAGCGTGGCGACGACGTCGCGGCGTTCGCCGCCGTTGACGATGCCTTTCAGCCGCGCGAGATGGTCGAGCATGTCCTGCGCCGACACCTTCGGATACACACCAAAATCCTGCGGCAGGTACCCCAGGCGGCGGCGCACCGCGTCCTTGTCGGCCAGCACGTCGATCGCGCCGAGCGTTGCGGTGCCGCTGTCCGCGTCCTGCAGCGTGGCGAGCGTGCGCATCAGCGTCGACTTGCCGGCGCCGTTGGGTCCGAGCAGGCCGAACATGCCGGTGGGGATCGCGAGGCTTACGTCGCGCAGGGCGCGCACGCCGTTCGGATACGTTTTCGACAGGCGGTCGATGACGAGTTGAAGGCTCATTTCATGGTCCGGTTCTCGAGCGAGTGCGCAATATCGGGCGAGCCGACGACGCGGCGGCGCGCAGTCCACGCGACGAGCGCCAGCAGCAACGCGGGAAGCGCCAGCGCGGGAACGTCGCCGACGACCTGGTACGGTGTCGCGCCCGTGCGCCCGTCGATCGACACTTCCAGTACGCCGCGGGTGAACCAGGGCAGTTCGGCGATGACACGGCCCGTGTGCGCGATCGCCGACGTCACGCCGGTGTTGGTCGCGCGCAGCATTGGGCGGCCGAGCTCGAGCGCGCGCATCGCGGCGATCTGGTTGTGCTGGAACGCGGCGATCGAGCGCCCGTACCACGCGTCGTTGGTCACGTTGACGAGGAATCCCGCCGTGCGCGCGCCGTCGATCAGCTCGCTGCCGAAGGCGTCTTCGTAGCAGATGTTGACCGCCACGCGCGTTTGCGCCACCGCGAACGGCGCCTGGTGCGCCGCGCCTGGCGTCTGGTCGGCCAGCGGAATCGCCAGCACGTTGCGGATGAACCAGCCGAACACCGCCTTGCCGGGGATCGTTTCGCCGAACGGAACGAGGTGGCGTTTGCGATAGAGCTGGAGCTCGCTCTCGCCCAGCGAGATGACCGTATTGTAGTAGCGCGGCTCGCTGGTGCCGGGCGCCGGCGCCTCGGCGGTGAAAAGGCCCAGCAACAGGTCGCCGCGGCGCGCGCCGACGGTGCGGATCAGGTGCATGATCACCGCGTCGGGCACTTCGTCGGAGAACATCGGATAGGCGCTCTCGGGCAGCACGATCAGCCGCCCGCGGCTCTGCTCGACCAGCTCGGCGTAGATCGCGAAGGTCTTCTCGCGAAACTGCGGGTCGAACTTGAGCGCCTGCGCGACGTTGCCCTGCACGAGCGAGACGGCGAGCGGCTTGCCTTCCGGGGCCGTCCACTCGATACGATTCGCGAGGCTGCCGCCGACGAGAAGCGCGACCGACACGACTGCGGCAAGAATCACACAGCGCCGCGAGCCCAGCGCCACGGCATCGAAGGCGAGCGCGACCATCGCCGCGATCAGCGCGACCGCGAGCGACACGACGAAGACGCCGCCGAGCGGCGCGTAGCCCGCGAGCGCGCTGCCGGGCAATTGCGCGTAGCCGACGGTGAGCCACGGAAAGCCGGTGAAGACGTAGCCGCGCAGCCATTCGGTCAGCGTCCAGGCGCTTGCGGCGGCGATCGCGCGACCGACCGTGGACGCCGGTGCCATGCGTGCGGCGACGTAACCGGCGAGCGCGGGCCACAGCGCCATGTAGGCAGCGAGCCCCGCCGTGGCGAGGACCGCGATCGCGGTCGGCATGCCGCCGAAGGTCTCGAGCGCGATGTAGATCCACGCGATGCCCGCGCCGAACAGGCCGACGCCAAACGCGAAGCCCTGCGCCGCCGCCGCGCGCGGCGCGGCGTCCTGCCACAGCGCGAACAGCACGGCGAGGGTAACGACCGGCAGGGGTGCGACGCCGAAGGGGGCGAAGCCGAGGACGGTGATCGCACCGGCGGCCGCTGCCGCGGCGAGCGGCAGGGCGCGCGCGAGTTTCATCGACGACGCAGGCTAGCCGCCTGCCGGGCCGTCATCCTGCCGGGCCGTCGGAAGGATGAGGTGCAATGCGCTCGACCTGCAGCGTGTGGAGGCGACGGCTGTCGGCGCGCAGCACGCGGAAGCGGAGCCCCTCGAGCGCAGTTGCCTCGCCGCGCTTCGGCAGCCGGCCGAAGGCCTTCAGCACGAGGCCGCCGACGGTGTGGAACTCCTCGTTCTCGAAGCGGGTGCCGAAATGTGTGTTGAAGTCCGCGATCTCCGTCTGCGCCTTGACGCGGAAGCGGCCGTTGGCCTCGGGTATGACGTTGTCGACCGATTCATCGAAGTCGTACTCGTCCTCGATGTCGCCGACGATCTGCTCCAGCACGTCCTCGATCGTGACGAGTCCCGACACGCCGCCGTACTCGTCGACGACGATCGCGATGTGGTTGCGGTTGGCGCGGAACTCGCGCAGCAGCACGTTGAGCCGCTTGGACTCGGGCACGAACACCGCGGGCCGCAGCGTGTCGCGCAGCACGAAGCCCTGGGGATTGGCGTAGTAGTTGAGCAGCTCCTTCGCCAGCAGGATGCCCGTTACGTCGTCCTTGCTCTCGCCGATGACCGGAAAGCGCGAGTGCTTGGTTTCGAGGATCAGCGGCAGGAACTCGGGCGGGTCATCGTCGATCGACACGCAATCCATCTGCGCGCGCGGAATCATGATGTCGCGCACCGTCGCTTCGGAAACCGCCAGCACGCCCTCGATCATCGACAGCGCGTCGGCATCGAGCAACCGGCGCTCGTACGCGCCGCGCATCAGGTCGAGCAGGTCTTCACGGTCCTCGGGCTCTCGCGTCAGGAGCGCGGTCAGCCGGTCGAGCAGCTTGGGCCGTTCCGGCGCTTTGTCGGCGGGGTCGTCCATTCGCAGGGGCCGCCGTCAGGACTCGCGCGCGGCGTAGGGGTCGCGATAGCCGAGGCGGGCGAGTAACGCGCCTTCGCGCGCTTCCATCCGGACGGCGTCGGCGCCGCGTTCGTGGTCGTAGCCCTGCAGATGCAGCATGCCATGGACGATGAGGTGCGCGAGATGCGCCCGCAGCGTCTTCCCCTGCGCTCGTGCCTCCCGCGTCACGACCGGTACGCACAGGACGATGTCACCGGTCCGCGGGACGACGTCATCGTACACGAACGTCAGGACGTTCGTTGCGTAGTCCCGGTGCCGGTGGCGGGCGTTGAGGCGGCGGCCCTCGCGCGCGCCGACGAAGCGCAGCGTGACGGCGACCTCGTCCTCCGCCGCGGCCATGGCCCAGCGGCGCAGCGTTGCCCGGCGCGGCAGCGCGTCCGCGGCAACGTCGAACTGGACCGTCAAAGACAGAAGTAGGGTCAGAGACGAATTTCCCTCGCGCTCCCGGGACATCCGGCGGTCCCGTTCATATATCGTCTCTGACCCTACTTGTTGGCGTCGTGGCGCTCGTAGGCGTCGATGATCTTCTGCACCAGCGGATGGCGGACGACGTCGGCGCTGGTGAAGCGCACGAACCCGAGGCCGCGCACGCCGTTGAGCACGCGCTCGGCCTCGATGAGGCCGCTCTTCTGCCCGCGCGCCAGGTCGATCTGCGTGACGTCGCCAGTGATCACGGCCTTCGTGCCGAAGCCGATTCGCGTCAGGAACATCTTCATCTGCTCGGGCGTCGTGTTCTGCGCCTCGTCGAGGATGATGAACGAGTGGTTGAGCGTGCGCCCGCGCATGTAGGCGAGCGGCGCGAGCTCGATGGAGCTGCGCTCGAAGAGCTTGGCCGCCTTGTCGAAACCCATCAGGTCGTAGAGTGCGTCGTAGAGCGGGCGCAGATACGGGTCGACCTTCTGCGCGAGGTCTCCGGGCAGGAACCCCAGGCGCTCGCCGGCCTCGACGGCGGGACGCACGAGCACGATGCGCTTCACGGCGTCGCGCTCGAGCGCGTCGACCGCGCAGGCAACCGCCAGATACGTCTTGCCGGTGCCCGCAGGGCCGATGCCGAATGCGATGTCGTGCGCGGCGATTGCCTTCAGATACGCGATCTGGTTCGGCGTGCGCCCGTGCAGGTCGGCGCGGCGCGTGCGCAGGATAGGCGCGCCGGACGCGTCCTCGGCCATCGGCTGAGCGGCTGTCGGGGGCGCGAGCGTGGCGATCTCGACCAGCCCGAGCTGGATGTCGTCCACCGACAGCGGCGCTCGCGCGTCGGCATAGAAGCGCTGCAATGCAACCGCCGCGCGCGCAGTCTGAGTCGGCGGCCCGGTCAGCGTGAACTGCGCGCCGCGATGCGCGATGGCGATGTCGAGGGCGGCTTCGATCTGCCGCAGGTTGACGTCGAGCGCGCCACAAAGGTTTGCCAGCGCACGGTTGTCGAGCGGAGCGAGCGTCACCTCCTCCGCAGCGCGGCGCCCGTCGGAGGTCCCGGTTCGCCCCAACGCTCTCGCGCCCTCAGCAGCAAGCGGCGCAGGGCGCCGCGTCGTGGCAGAAACGCATGCCGGTCAAACGGCCTGCCGCACGATCGGCGCCTTCAGCGCTTCGTCCAGCTGGGTCAGCGCTTCGGCGAGATGCGCCTTTGCCTCCCTCGAGAAGCCGCTGCGGCCCTGCACCGCCGCGAGCTCGCGCCGCAGGGAACGCGCCTGCTCGCGCTGCAGCGCACGCGCATCGGCGGGCATGGACATGCCCGGCCTCAGCAGCGCGCTCGCGAGGCGCGCCAGGTGCTCGCGCTGCAGGTTGCGGCGCAGCGGCGTGATGTCGCGCCCCGTCTTGAGCTCGCTCCAGATCGCATCGGAAAGCGAGCCGTAGAGCTCGGACAGGTGCAGCGTGGACCTGGGGTCGCTGACCTTGACCTCGCTGTCGAGGATGCGCTGCGCCACGCTGTCGCTCATCAGCTGGACGAGCACCTTGCGCTGCGCGTTCAGCACCTGCGTGTTGAGCGAGTAGTCGACGCCGGACGGCGAGAGTCCGATGTCGAAGGTGTCGTTGCGATCGAGCCAGTCGACCTGCACGCGCCGCATGAACTCCGGCTTGAAGCGGAAGCTGTCGGCGGAGAAGACTCCGTCGGTGATGATCTTCAGCGCCTCGCGCTGGCGCGCCACCTCGACGGGGGTCAACGGCGCGCGCGGGCTGCCCGCGCGATCGCGCAGCGTCGTCACGCCGCCGATGTACTTCGCCACGTTCGTCGACGCGCCCGACAGGGCAACCAGCCCGCGCTCGACCACGCGGCGGTACACGACGTAGCTCTCGCCTTCCTTGAGCGCGCGGTTCTGCCAGCGCTCCCACATCTCCTGCACCAGCACCATGCGCCGGCGTGCGAACTCGAGCGGATCGCCGCCCAGATCCGCCTGGTTGGCCTCCGGGTCGATCGCGAACGCGGCATCCTCATCGGTGGCGAAAGCCAGCGCAGGCTCGCTGTTGCGTGCGGCGATGCGCGCGAGCTCGGCCTTCTCCTCCGCGGGCGGGATCTCCTTGTAGGCGTACTCGATCGCCCAGTAGTCGTAGGGCCCGAGCATCGTCATGTTGTAGGCACCCTGCTTCGCGCCCTTCGCGGCGATGTTCACGGCGTTGTATTCCATCACCGAGCCCGAAATGCCGTGGGCCGCAGTGAACGCGGGGTCGTCGAGCTGCGCCTGACTGTAGACCGTGGACGCACGGAAATTGTGCCGCAGGCCCAGCGTGTGGCCGACTTCGTGCAACACGATCTCGCGCAGGTCCTCGAGAACGAAGCGCTCCGCCTCGGGGCTGTCGGGGCTGATCTCCCCGCGCGCTTCGAGCAGATCCAGCGCGAAGCCTTTTTCCTGCGCGGCGTAGTCCTCGATCTGGCAGAGGTATTCGGCACGCTTGACGAAGCCGCGCAATGCCGCCGGGTCGGGAATCTGCTCGACGCGCTGAAAGCGCCGGTTGCGCAGGCGCACCGGATCGATGCCGATGTCGGCGTCGAGGATTTCCCCGCTGCGCGGGTCGATCTGCGACGGGCCGATGCCGCCGAAAAGCGGCCGCGCGGTGGTCATCCACCGGATCGACGCGTGACGCGCGTCGAGCGTGTCCCATTCGGCGTCGTCAGGCTGGATCTTCGCCTCGACGGCGTTCTTGAAGCCGATCTTCTCGAAAGCCTTGTTCCATTCGAGCACCGCCTCGACGATCGTCGAGCGGTAATTGTCCGGCACGTTGCGGTCGATCCAGAAGACGATCGGCTGCCTGACTTCGGACAACGCGGCGGCAGGATCTTTTTTCTCGAGGCGCCAGCGATTGACGTACGTAATCCTCGGTGACAGCTTGTTGTCGTTGGCGAAGTCGAAGCGGCTGGTCGTGAAATAACCGACGCGCTCGTCGGCGAGGCGCGGGCGCATCGGCGTCGCGGGCAGCGTGGTGAAATTGTAGTAGTAGCCGAGGAACAGGCTGCGGATGTCGGGCACCGTTGCGGGCGGCTGCGGGAACGGCGTCGGTCCCGGCGTGTTCGGCGGCTGCATGACGCGGTTCAGCGCATAGTGGGCGTTGACATCGACCGCCACGAGGTCGGGCGTCGCACGCGTTCCGGCGATCGAGGAGTTGCGCGGGTCGAAGTTGTAGGGCTGGCGATACGCGCGCTCCAGGACCCCGTTGCCGCCCGGAATGTCGACGAGCAACAGCGCGTTGAGCTCGATCAGGATGCTCTTGCGCTCGGGGTGCGGTTGACTCGCCACCGGAACGGCGGCCAGCAGACTGTCCGAGAACGCTTCGGCGACCGCGCGCTGCTGCGGCTTGCCCTCGCTGGCGAAATACACCTGGTTCCTGGCGAGCAGCTGCACGATGTTGCCGACCCGATGGAACTCGACGATCTCGCTGTCGCCCATCAGGCCGCCGAAGATGAATTTCTCGCCGAGTCCGCGGCTCAAGTTCCACGAAAAGAAGAACGGGGTATCGAACTGTTCGGGCGCCAGTTCCAACCAGGCCTTCTCGTCCTTCCGGAACACGCGGAACAGCCCCGGCGTCTCTTTCGCGTCCTTGATTACGTCGGCGAACGGCTTGTGCGACTGCGCCGCTGCCACTGCGGCGGCCGCTGCGGCAGCGGCCGCCGTGGCGGGGGC
>JBDSLT010000064.1:0-6076 GCA_039916265.1 Casimicrobiaceae bacterium
CCTGGGGACAACATCGGGATGACGGTGACGTTGATTGCGCCGATTGCGATGGAGGACGGGCTGCGCTTTGCGATTCGCGAAGGCGGCCGCACCGTTGGCGCCGGCGTCGTCGCCAAAATCATTGAGTGACAGGACGCACGATCGATCCTGACACTGATTTCCTGAACCCTGAAAAGGCCAGTAGCTCAATTGGCAGAGCGGCGGTCTCCAAAACCGCAGGTTGGGGGTTCGATTCCCTCCTGGCCTGCCATTTTCAGACGTCGGGTGACGGAAGTCAGCTAACAGCAAGATCGACCACGCGGCGCTGGTCGCGCTCTCCAAAAATGCCGCCCATTGCTGTTTCCTGTTACCCGCTGACTGCTAGCTGACAAATGGACAAGGTCAAGATTATTGCGGCATTGGCGTGCGTGGTGCTCGGCGTCTGGGGCTACTACTACTTCGCCGACACGGCGCTGGTGCTGCGCGTGCTGATGGTGCTGGGCGGCCTGCTCGCCGCCGGCCTCGTCGCCTATACAGCGGCGCCCGGAAAGGAATTCCTCTCCTTCGCGCAGGAGTCGTGGCAGGAAGCCGACCGCGTCTCTTGGCCGACCCGCCAGGAGACGATCCGGACCACCGGAATCGTATTCGTCTTCGTCGTCGTCATGGCGCTGTTCCTGTTCGCGGTGGATACGCTGCTCGCGTACATCGTGCAGCTGCTGACGGGCCGGGTGAACGGATGAGCGCCGCCGGGCAGCCCCAAGGCGCTCGCCCCCGCTGGGGGAAGCGACGCGAAGCGTCGCACGGGGGAGCCACATGAACGCCGCCGCGGCTATCGCCGCGCGCGCAGGGGATTCTTCGATGAGCAAGAAGTGGTACGTCGTTCACGCGTATTCGGGCTTCGAGAAGAGCGTGCAGCGCACGCTTGCCGATCGTATCAAGCGCTCGGAACTGCAGGATCAGTTCGGGCAGATCCTCGTGCCGGTCGAGGAAGTGGTCGAGATGAAGGCCGGGCAGAAGGCGATTTCCGAACGCAAGTTCTTCCCGGGTTACGTGCTGGTCGAGATGGAAATGACCGACGACACGTGGCACCTCGTGAAGAGCACGCCGAAGGTCACGGGGTTCGTGGGCGGTACGGCGAACAAGCCCACACCGATCACGCAGAAGGAAGTCGATGCGATCCTGCGGCAGGTGCAGGAAGGGGTCGAGAAGCCGCGTCCCAAGGTGCTGTTCGAGATGGGCGAGGCGGTGCGCGTGAAGGAAGGTCCGTTCACCGATTTCCACGGCAACGTGGAGGACGTCAACTACGAGAAGAGCAAGCTGCGCGTATCGGTCACGATCTTCGGCCGCTCGACGCCGGTGGAGCTGGATTTCTCGCAGGTGGAGAAGGCGTAATTAACGGGGAGGGTGCCTCGGCATCCGTTTGCACCCACCAGGAGAACTGAGATGGCAAAGAAGGTTATCGGCTACATCAAGCTGCAGGTGCCCGCGGGCAAGGCGAACCCGAGCCCCCCGATCGGCCCCGCGCTCGGCCAGCGCGGCTTGAACATCATGGAGTTCTGCAAGGCGTTCAACGCGCAGACGCAAGGCATGGAGCCCGGCCTGCCGGTGCCGGTGATCATCACGGCGTTCGCCGACAAGAGCTTCACGTTCATCATGAAGACGCCGCCCGCCACGGTGCTGATCAAGAAGGCGGCGAAGGTCGACAAGGGCAGCCAGAAGCCCAACCTCGACAAGGTCGGCAAGCTGACGCGCGCGCAGGCCGAGGAGATCGCGAAGGTCAAGCAGCCCGACCTCACCGCAGCGGACCTCGACGCCGCGGTGCGCACCATCGCCGGCAGCGCCCGCAGCATGGGCATCACCGTCGAAGGAGTGAAGTGATCATGGCCGAGATCAAGCAGCCTCGCTTGTCGAAGCGGATGAAGACCGTGCGCAGCAAGGTCGATCGCAGCAAGAGCTACTCCGTCGACGATGCGCTGAAGCTGATCAAGGAAACGGCGGTGGCCAAGTTCGACGAGTCGGTCGACGTCGCGGTGAACCTCGGCATCGACGCGAAGAAATCGGATCAGACGGTTCGCGGGTCGGTCGTGCTTCCCGCAGGCACCGGAAAGAAGGTGCGCGTCGCGGTGTTCGCACAGGGCGACAAGGCGAAGCAGGCGCAGGAAGCGGGTGCCGAAGTGGTCGGTTTCGAGGATCTCGCCGCGAAGATCAAGGAAGGCTTCATGGACTTTGACGTCGTGATCGCCTCGCCGGACGCCATGCGCGTCGTCGGCCAGCTGGGGCAGATCCTCGGTCCGCGCGGCCTGATGCCGAATCCCAAGGTGGGCACGGTGTCGGCGGACGTCGCGCTCGCCGTCAGGAATGCAAAGGCGGGCCAGGTGCAATACCGCACCGACAAGGCGGGGATCGTCCAGTGCACCATCGGCCGCGCGTCGTTCGCGCCCGAGGCGCTCAAGTCGAACCTCACCGCGCTGATCGAAGCGCTGAACAGGGCGAAGCCGAATGGCGTGAAGGGCATCTACCTCCGGAAGGTCAGCGTATCGAGCACGATGGGCGCCGGCGTGCGCGTCGACACGTCGGGCTTCGCGGCACCGCAGGCAGACTCGAGGTAACAGCTAACCAAGGACAGTCAGCCTCGGCGCGGACTACGGATCTTGCCGAGGTCGAAGAAGGTTTGAGGGAACGCCGGGACGGCAACGTCGCAGCGAACCGTCAAAGACCGCTGGAGCGAAAGCTCAAAACGGGATCGAAGGATCGGTTGTACGAGGGTGTCTTTCGTCCTCTGTCTGCTGATTCCTGACCCATGATCCGGCGCAGATGGTGTCCCTCGGACAGGTTCTCCTGGACGAACGGTCACTGCAATCGCTCTTGGCCCGACCAACGGGCCGAAAGTACGAGGTGAAAGTTGAGTCTCAATCTAGAGCAGAAGCAGGCGGTAGTCGCGGAAGTCGCGAAGCAGGTCGCCGGTGCGAAGGCCATCGTGATGGTCGAGAACCGCGGCATGCACGTCGCCGACATGACGAAGCTACGCGCGAAGGCACGGGCTTCCGGCGTGTTTTTCCGGGTGATCAAGAACACCCTCGTGCGCCGGGCCGTGGCCGACACGCCGTATGCGTCGCTGGCCGACCAGATGGTCGGTCCGCTCGCCTACGGCATGGGGCCCGACCCCGTGGCAGTGGCGAAAGTGCTGAACGACTTCGCCAAGGGCCACGACAAGTTCGTGATCACGGGTGGCGCAATGCCGGGCCAGGTGATGTCCGCAAAGGATATCTCCGCGCTCGCCATGCTGCCCTCGCGCGACGAGTTGCTCGCGAAGCTGGCCGGAACGTTGCAGGCCCCGATCGCGAAATTCGTCCGCACCTTGAACGAGGTGCCGTCGAAGTTCGTCCGGACGCTCGCCGCCGTACGCGACGCCAGGCCGGCGGCTTGATTGCCGGCCAGGCCAACCCCATATCAATTCGTTACCCAGGAGTAAGACATGTCCGCAGTCCAGACTGAAATCCTCGACAAGATCTCGTCGATGACCGTCCTCGAGCTCTCCGAGCTCATCAAGGCGATGGAAGACAAGTTCGGCGTCTCGGCCGCTGCCGCGGTTGCCGTTGCCGGTCCCGCCGCTGCCGGCCCTGCCGCTGCCGCGGCCGAAGAGCAGACAGAGTTCACCGTCATGCTCGCCGCGTTCGGCGAGAACAAGGTGAACGTCATCAAGGCCGTTCGCGAACTGACGGGCCTTGGCCTCAAGGAAGCGAAGGACCTGGTCGACGGCGCGCCGAAGCCTGTCAAGGAAGCGGTGTCGAAGGCCGATGCGGAAGCGGCCAAGAAGAAGCTGGAAGAGGCCGGCGCAAAAGTAGAGGTGAAGTAATTCGGGATGGCCGCCCCGCTTCGATCCGAGATCGAAGCGAAGTTGACTCGATGCATCCGAGCCGGCTTCGCTTCGCTTTCTGAACCGACTGCAGAAAGTGGGCATGGTCGGGCGACACGCCGGTACGGGTGTCGCCGTCCGCCAGCGGCTGGTAGCGGCCAGCCACCAAGCCACGGGGTGCAACGCCCCATGACCAGTCGATGAACGACGGTTGCGCGACGCCATGGGGCCGCGCGGCCGGAAACGCGACGGTCCGCGTGGCCCAACGAGATCCTTCCTCGAGCCCGCGGCGTTGCCGTTTCACAAGCACACCGGAGAAGTGAATGACCTCGACCTCCTACTCTTTCACCGAGAAGATGCGCATCCGCAAGAGCTTCGCCAAGCGCGCCAGCGTGCTCGCGGTGCCGTTCCTGCTGGAGACGCAGCTCGTGTCCTATCGCGCGTTCCTGCAGTCCGGCGTGCCGGGCGAATCGCGCAAGAACGAAGGCCTGCAGGCCGCGTTCTCGTCGATATTCCCGATCTCGAGCCATTCGGGCAACGCCCGGCTCCAGTTCGTCTCGTACTCGCTGCTGCCGCCCGCGTTCGACGTCGTCGAATGCCAGCAGCGCGGCCTGACCTACTGCTCGGCGCTGCGCGCCAAGGTTCGCCTCACCATCATGGACCGCGAAGCGGCCGTCAAGGACACCGTCAAGGAAGTGAAGGAGCAGGAGGTCTACATGGGCGAGATCCCGCTCATGACCGAGAACGGCTCGTTCATCATCAACGGCACCGAGCGCGTCATCGTCTCGCAGCTCCACCGCTCGCCCGGCGTGTTCTTCGAGCACGACCGCGGCAAGACGCACTCGTCCGGCAAGCTCCTGTTCTCGGCCCGCGTGATTCCCTACCGCGGGTCGTGGCTCGACTTCGAGTTCGACCCGAAGGACTTCCTCTTTTTCCGCGTCGACCGCCGCCGCAAGATGCCGGTGACGACGTTGCTGAAGGCGATCGGCCTCACGAACGAAGAAATACTCAAGCAGTTCTTCGACTTCGATTCGTTCCACATCTCGGGCAAGGGCGCGGAGATGGAATTCGTGCCGGAGCGCCTGCGCAGCGAAATGGCGCGCTTCGACATCCACGGCAAGGACGGCAAGGTCGTCGTCGCCAAGGACAAGCGCATCACGGCGCGGCACGTTCGTGAGCTCGTCGACAGCGGAGTGAAGCGCATTGCAGTCCCCAGCGACTACGTCGTCGGGCGCTCGCTCGCGCAGAACGTCGTCGACACGACGACCGGCGAAGTTCTCGCCAAGGCGAACGACGAAGTCACCGACGAGATGCTCGAAAAGCTCGTCGCGGCCGAGATCAGCGAGATCAAGACGATCTACACCAACGATCTCGACATGGGGCCGTACATTTCGCAGACGCTGCGCACCGACGACACGCCGGACCAGTACGCGGCCAAGGTCGCGATCTACCGGATGATGCGGCCGGGCGAGCCGCCGACCGAGGACGCCGTCGAGGCGCTCTTCCGCGGCCTGTTCTTCTCGGAAGACCGCTACGACCTTTCCCCCGTGGGCCGGATGAAGTTCAACCGCCGCGTGAGCCGCACCGAGCTCAAGGGCCCGGGCACCCTGACCAACGAGGACGTGATCGCCGTCATCAAGATCCTGGTCGAGCTGCGCAACGGGCGCGGCGAGATTGACGACATCGACCATCTCGGCAACCGCCGCGTGCGTTCGGTGGGGGAGCTTGCGGAGAACCAGTTCCGCTCGGGTCTCGTGCGCGTCGAACGCGCGGTCAAGGAGCGCCTCGGCCAGGCCGAGAGCGAGAACCTGCTGCCGCACGATCTCATCAACGCCAAGCCGATTTCGGCTGCGATCAAGGAGTTCTTCGGCAGCTCGCAGCTTTCGCAGTTCATGGATCAGACCAATCCGCTGTCCGAGATCACGCACAAGCGACGCGTCTCGGCGCTGGGTCCGGGCGGCCTCACGCGCGAGCGCGCGGGGTTCGAGGTACGCGACGTGCATCCGACGCACTACGGACGCGTATGCCCGATCGAAACGCCCGAAGGCCCGAACATCGGCCTGATCAATTCGCTGGCGCTGTACGCCCGCACCAACGAATTTGGCTTCCTCGAAACGCCGTACCGCAAGGTGAACAACGAGAAAGTCACGAACGATATCGATTACCTGTCGGCGATCGAGGAAGGTCAGTACGTGATCGCGCAGGCGAACAGCGAGCTCGACAAGCACGGCAAGCTGGTCG
>JBDSLT010000065.1:0-2993 GCA_039916265.1 Casimicrobiaceae bacterium
TCCATGGTGCCTCCGGTAACGGCCCGACGCGGGCCGGAACGAACGGTTAGACTAACAGAAATCGTACAGGTTTCAACGATCTACGCAGCCTATCCGAAGAGTTTCGCATGCTAAGATGCGGCCGGCCTGCGAGGAAATCAATGGGTTAGGCAGCATCGACCCCGATGTCCGTACGGGGTGCCCGGTAACTCGATTGTCGGCGCCGCGTAAGCTGGCGTCACGCAATCGCGATGGGATGGGTGGCAGAGCGGTTGAATGCACCGGACTTGAAATCCGGCGATCGCGCAAGCGATTCGTGGGTTCGAATCCCACCCCATCCGCCAGACTCACATCCGTCGACGTCCGTCGATGTCCGCGAGTCGCTCGGCCGGATCGAGTGTGGAGCGGGTGCTGCCCTGGCTGGCGCAGGACGAACCTTCGAGTGTCCGGCCGTCGCGGCACGTCCAACGCGCCCTCCTGCAGCGGCGATGGCAAGATGCGACATGGCCGACGCTCCGTTTTTCATCGTGTTGAATGCCGGCGCCGGTTCGGCGGCAGGCGCGACGACGCATCGGGCGATCGGCGACGCGCTCGCCGCGGGCGGGCGCGCTCACGAATTCATGCACGTCGAAGATCCTGCGCAGCTGCGGGAGGTCGCTGCCCGGGCGGTGGCCAAGGCACGCGAATCCGGCGGGGTGGTGGTCGCGGCCGGCGGCGACGGCACGTTGAACGCCGTCGCGCAGGCCACGTTGGGGAGCGGTTGTCCGTTCGGCGTGATCCCCCGCGGCACCTTCAACTATTTCGGGCGGACGCACGGGATCGCTACGGATCCCGGCGACGCCGCGCGCGCGCTGGTGTCCGCAGTCGTGCATCCGGTCCAGGTCGGGCTCGTCAACGATCGCGTGTTCCTGGTCAATGCGAGCCTGGGCCTGTATCCGCAGTCGCTCGACGACCGGGAAGAGCAGACCACGTTGCACGGGCGCCGTCCCTGGGTAGCGGCGTGGGCGGCGCTGCTGACCATCCTGCGCGGCTATCGTCCTATGCGAATCAGGCTCGACTATGGGGGGGTCACGCAGGAGACGCGCGTGCTGACGCTCTTCGTCGGCAACAACCGCTTGCAACTGGAGCAGGTCGGTCTCGAGAAAGCCGGTCTGGTCGACGCGGCGCAGCTCGTCGCCGTCGTCGTGCGGCCGCTGCCCTCGCTGTCGCTGCTCTGGCTGCTGGCGAAGGGTGCCATGCGCGACCTTGGCGGCGCGCGTGGGGTGCAGCATTACGGGGTTTCGAGCCTCAAGGTTACGCCGTCCAACCCGCGGGTGCGCCGCATCAGGATTGCCACCGACGGCGAGACGGTGTGGATGGATACGCCGATCGAGTTCCGCATCGCACCGCAGCCGCTGCTGCTGCTGAAACCGGTGGATGCCGTTCCCGAAACCGCGGCGTCATGACGACGTTGCTGCAGATATCGGACGCGCACTTCGGCACCGAGCGCGCACCCGTAGTGCAGGCGCTGGTGCAAATGACCCGGGACGAGGCACCCGACCTCGTGGTGCTGTCGGGTGACATTACGCAGCGCGCCCGTCGCGGGCAGTTCGCGGCCGCCCGCAGTTTCGTCGACCAACTGCGGCCGGCGGCGGTGCTCGCGATCCCGGGCAATCACGACCTCCCGTTGTTCAATCTCGCCGCGCGCTTGCTCACGCCTTACGCCAACTACAAGCGGGTCTTCGGCGATGATCTCGAGCCGGAGTTCGAGACGTCCGAGCTGCTGGTGATCGGCGTCAACACCACGCGGCCGCGACGGCACAAGGACGGTGAGCTCTCGTCGCGGCAGATCGAGCGCGTGGCCGGCCGCTTGCGCGCCGCGGGCAGGTCGCAGCTACGCGTCGTCGTCGTGCACCAGCCGGTGCTCGCGATTCGCGCGAGCGACGAAGACAACCTGCTCGTCGGTCACCTGCAGGCGGTTCCGGCGTGGGCCGCGGCCGGTGGCGACATCATCATGGGCGGCCACATTCACTTGCCGTATGTACGCTCGCTGCGCACCACGTTCGCCGAACTGCCGCGCGATATCTGGACGGTACAGGCCGGGACAGCGGTGTCGGCGCGGATACGCGAAGGCATCGCCAACTCCGTCAATCTCATCCGGACCGGCGAGACGGATTCGACGCGCCGGTGCACGGTCGAGCGCTGGGACTTTGTCGCCACGAAGGATCGCTTCGAACGGCACACAAGCGAGACGTTGACCTTCGATCCGGTTGCCGGCTGACGCGGAGCGCGCAATCGAACTGGCCGCTGCCGTCGGCATCAACGCGCTGGCCGTCTATGCCGGTACGCTGGTGGCGATACTGCTCGGTGTCGCGGTAGGTTGGCGGGTTGCGCGTCGCGGTGGTCGCGTCCCGCGACAACTACGTTCCCGCCCCGCGACTCCACGGGCTCTGGTCACGACCCTGCTGCTGGGATTCGCAGCGATTCTGGCGACGGCGCTGGTGGTGGCGGCGTTGCCGGCGCTGCTCGCTCCCGACGGCCATCTCGCCCGCACCGACAAGGCGCTGACCGCCGCCATCCAGGGTAACGTTTCGCAGCCGGTGATGCAGGTGTTTGCCGCGGTGACCGTGCTCGCCGATACGTGGGTGCAGTGGCTGTTCGCCATTGGCGGCGCGCTGGTGCTGCTATGGCGACGCGAGCGCCTGCTGGCCGTTGTCTGGATCGCCGCGATCGCGGGCAACGGCATCGTCACACGGGTGGTGAAAACGGTGTTCGCGCGCGCCCGCCCGCTGCACGACGAGGCGCTCATCCGCGTGGACGGCTACAGCTTTCCGAGCGGCCATGCGTCCGGGGCAATCGTCATCTACGGCATGCTCTCCTACGTGCTAATCCGCAGGAGCCCGGTGGCATGGCACCTGCCGATCGCGCTCGCGGCGGCCGCGGTGGCCTTCACGGTAGGCTGCAGCCGCATCTTCCTGCAGGTGCACTATGCGAGCGATGTGGTGGCAGGTTTCGTCACGGGCCTCGCGTGGCTC
>JBDSLT010000066.1:0-4773 GCA_039916265.1 Casimicrobiaceae bacterium
AGATGTACATGTACTCGACGGCAAACGTGCCCGTATAAGTCTCGCGCAGCACGGCGATGAGATCCCTCAGCTTCATCCGCGCCGGCCCCGTCTTCAGCGAGCCGACATCAAAGGGCGTCTCGAGGTCCTCCTCGGTGAAGCCGTAGGTCCTCAGGTCGAGATCGGCGATGTACGGCGGCTCGAGTCGCGACAGCGGGTCGAGATTGGCGGCGAACACGCCGAGCGTGCGGAACTTGCTGATGAGGCGCAGCACGAGCACCTGCTTGTGCATCGTCGTCGCGTCGACCATCGCGCCGGCGACCCTGCGGTTCTTGGCGAGCTCGACGAACGACGCGATCACCGGCGCGTGCGACACGTCGTCGGCGTCGCCGCGCAACTCGTCGAAATAGGCCTTCCATTCGCCGCTGACGCTCGCGGGGTCGGCGAGGTAGCGTTCGTACAGCTCCTCGATGAACGGCGCGTTGCTGCCAAACAGCGCGCTGCTGTTCAGGAATTCGGTCATGCTGCCCATGGCGTTCCCTTCGTCAGATGGGGGCGGCGCGGGCGTTGCACAACGGCCCGCCGCCCGAGCGTGGCGTTCAGCGCTTGTCGATCGGCAGCACCGAGCGGCGCGGCGCGCCGACGAAAAGCTGTCGCGGCCGGCCGATCTTGTACTCGGGGTCGGCGATCATTTCGTTCAGCTGGGCGATCCAGCCCACCGTTCGCGCGGTGGCGAAGATCGCGGTGAACAGCGACATGGGAATGCCGATCGCCTTCTGGACGATGCCCGAATAGAAATCGACGTTCGGGTAGAGCTTGCGCGAGACGAAATAGTCGTCTTCGAGGGCGATCTTCTCCAGCGCCATCGCCAGCTTGAACAGCGGATCGTCGCCGAGGCCCAGTTCCTCGAGCACCTCGTGGCAGGTCTCGCGCATCAGCTTGGCGCGCGGGTCGTAGTTCTTGTAGACGCGATGGCCGAAGCCCATCAGCCGCACGCTCGAGTTCTTGTCCTTGACCTTGGTGATGAACTCGCCGATCTTCTCCACGCCGCCGTTCTTCTGGATGTCGTAGAGCATGTTGAGCGCCGCCTCGTTCGCCCCGCCGTGCGCCGGTCCCCACAGGCACGCAACGCCCGCGGCGATCGCCGCGAACGGGTTGGTGCCCGACGACGCGCACAGCCGCACCGTCGACGTCGATGCATTCTGCTCGTGGTCCGCGTGCAGGATGAAGATGCGGTCGAGCGCCCTCACCAGCACCGGATTGACCTTGTAGTCCTCGCACGGCGTGGCGAACATCATCCGCATGAAGTTCGCCGTGTACGACAGCTCGTTGCGCGGGTAGATATAGGGCTGGCCGACCGTGTATTTGTAGGCCATCGCGACCAGCGTCGGCATCTTGGCAATGAGCCGGTGTGCCGAGATGTCGCGCTGGCGCGCGTCGTGCAGGTTCATCGAGTCCGGGTAGAACGCGCTCATCGCGCCGACGAGTCCGGTGAGGACCGCCATCGGGTGCGCGTCGCGGCGAAAGCCGCGCAGGAAGAACTGCATCTGCTCGTTCACCATCGTGTGATGGGTGACGACGTCGTCGAATGCCTTTTGCTGCACTTTGTTGGGCAACTCTCCGTAGAGCAGCAGGTAGCAGACTTCGAGGAAGTCGCAGTGCACGGCGAGCTCCTCGATCGGATAGCCGCGGTAGAGGAGCTCGCCCTTGTCGCCGTTGATGTAGGTGATCGCGGAATTGCACGCGGCCGTCGACATGAAGCCCGGGTCGTAGGTGAACTTTCCGGTCTTGGCGTAGAGCGAGCGGATGTCGATCACATCCGGGCCCACCGTGCCTTCCAGCAGCGGAAAGGTCACGGGATCGGCCCCGTCGGAGAAGGTCAGCGTGGCGGTATGGTCGGTCATCGTGCGTCCTTGAGGGCGAGGGCGTGGGTCACAGCGAGCGCAGTTCGTCGAGCAGCGGGCGCACCGTGGCGTCGGCCGGCTCGGCGCGTCGCGCGATCAGGTTCCACAGCTCGTTGTCCGGAAGGTCGAGCAGCCGGTCCAGCATCGCGACGCGCTCCCTGGTCAGCGTCTGCCCGCGCGCTTCCATGAAGCGCGCGAGGATCAGGTCGTTCTCCAGCAGTCCACGACGGCAGCGCCAGCGAAGTCTCGCCAAATAAGTAGGGTCAGAGACGACTTTTCGCACCGGATCGGCGTTCGGCGCATCGCCGTCCGAGTATGTGGTGTCTGACCCCACTTGTTACACGGCTCGCTTGACCATGATGTCCTTGATCCGGCCGATCGCTGCGGTCGGGTTGAGGCCCTTCGGGCAGACGTCGACGCAGTTCATGATCGAATGGCAGCGGAAGAGCCGATACGGATCTTCGAGATTGTCGAGCCGCTCGGAAAGCGCCTGGTCGCGGCTGTCGGCGATGAAACGGTAAGCCGCCAGCAGACCCGCAGGTCCGACGAACTTGTCGGGATTCCACCAGAACGACGGACACGCGGTCGAGCAGCACGCGCACAGGATGCACTCGTAGAGGCCGTCGAGCTTCTCGCGCTGCTCGGGCGACTGCAGCCGCTCCTTCTCGGGCGGCGGCGTGTCGTTGACCAGATACGGCTTTATCGAATGGTATTGCTTGAAGAACTGTGCCATGTCGACGATGAGGTCGCGGATCACCGGCAGCCCGGGCAGCGGCCGCAGTTCGACTGGCTCCTTCAGCGTCTTAAGATTGGTGATGCACGCGAGCCCGTTCTTGCCGTTGATGTTCATCGCATCGGAGCCACAGACGCCCTCGCGGCAACTGCGGCGAAACGAGAGCGTGTCGTCGACGGCCTTGAGGCGAATCAGCGCGTCGAGCAGCATGCGATCGTGCGGGTCGAGCGCGACGTCATAGTCCTTGTACCAGGGCTTGGGATCCTTCTCGGGATCGAAGCGGTAGATGCGGAATTTCATCGGGTGCCGTCGCGGATCAGTAGGTGCGTGCCTTCGGCGGGAATGCATCCACCGTCAGCGGCTTGAGGTTCACCGGCTTGTAGTCGAGCCGGTTCCCGTCACGGAACCAGAGCGTGTGCTTCAGCCACTTCACGTCGTCGCGATCGGGATAGTCGCTTCGCGCCTGCGCGCCGCGCGACTCCTGCCGCGCGTGCGCCGAGACGATCGTCGCCTTGGCCGTCTCGATCAGATTGTCGAGTTCGAGCGCCTCGACGCGTGCAGTGTTGAAGATGCGGCTCTTGTCGGTGATCGACGAGCGCTGCGTGCGCGCCTCGAGCGCCATCACTTCGGCCACGCCGGCCGACAGCAGCTTCTCGTTGCGAAACACACCGCAGTGCGCCTGCATCGACTTGCGCAGCGCCGCGGCGATCTCCGGCACCGACTCGCCGCCCGTCGCGCCGTCGAGTCGCGCAAGGCGCGCGCGGGAAAGCTCGCCGGCATCGCGGGGCAACGCCTTGTGGCCTTCGGCCTTGAGGTTCTGCTCGACGATGAAGTTGCCGGTCGCCCGCCCGAACACGACGAGGTCGAGCAGCGAGTTGGTGCCGAGGCGGTTCGCGCCGTGCACGGACACGCACGAGCATTCGCCGATCGCGTAGAGCCCCGGGACGACGGCGTTCGGATTGCCGGCGAGCGGCGCCACCACCTGCCCGTGAATGTTGGTCGGGATCCCGCCCATCTGGTAATGGATGGTGGGAACGACCGGAATCGGCTCGCGGATCGCATCGACGTTGGCGAACTTGAGCGCGATCTCGTGTATTGACGGCAGCCGCTTCATGATCACGTCGGGTCCGAGGTGATCGAGCTTCAGCAGCACGTAGTCCTTGTTCGGGCCGCAGCCGCGCCCCTCCTTGATTTCCTGGTCCATCGAGCGACTCACCACGTCGCGCGAGGCGAGGTCCTTGAGGTTGGGCGCGTAGCGCTCCATGAAGCGCTCGCCGTCCGCGTTGAGCAGGATGCCGCCCTCGCCGCGCACGCCTTCCGTGATAAGCACGCCGGCGCCGGCCACCCCCGTCGGATGGAACTGCCAGAACTCCATGTCCTCGAGCGGAAGCCCCGCGCGCGCCGCCATTCCCAGGCCATCGCCGGTGTTGATGAACGCGTTGGTCGACGCCGCGAAGATCCGTCCGGCGCCACCGGTGGCGACGACCGTCGCCTTCGCCTGCAGGATCATGACGTCGCCGGTTTCGATTTCCAGCGCGACGACGCCGACGACGCTGCCCTCCGCGTCGCGAACGAGATCGAGCGCCATCCACTCGACGAAGAACTGCGTGCGCGCGCGGACGTTGCGCTGATACAGCGTGTGCAGCAGCGCGTGACCCGTGCGGTCGGCGGCCGCGCAGGAACGCTGGATCGGCTTCTCGCCGAAGTTCGCCGAATGACCGCCGAAGGGTCGCTGGTAGACGGTGCCGTCCGCATTGCGGTCGAAGGGCATGCCGAAGTGCTCGAGCTCGTAGATGCACTGCGGCGCCATCCTGCACATGTACTCGATCGCGTCCTGGTCGCCGAGCCAGTCGGAGCCCTTGATCGTGTCGTACATGTGCCAGAGCCAGCTGTCCTCGCCCATGTTGCCGAGCGCCGCCCCGATGCCGCCCTGCGCGGCGACCGTGTGCGAGCGCGTCGGAAACACCTTCGACAGCACGGCGACCGACAATCCGGCCTCGGCGAGTTGAAGCGAAGCGCGCATGCCGGCGCCGCCGGCGCCGATCAGCACCGCGTCGAACTTGCGTACCGGGTAGCCTTTGCCACTCATGCGCCGCCCCACAGGACCTGGATCGTCCAGCCGGCGTAGGCGATCAGCACGCAGATCACCGCGACCTG
>JBDSLT010000067.1:0-8361 GCA_039916265.1 Casimicrobiaceae bacterium
GTGCTGCACGGCGTGGCCGCCCATCGTCGCGCCGTGCGTCATGTTGAACGCGCCGCGCCAGCTCTTGGCGAGACCCGTGCGTGCGGTGGAAACGATCACGGCTTCGGTCATTCGCTACGCTCCGTCACGTCTAGCCATTGAAGGTCTTCCCGTCGGCGGCAAGCCGCACGAGGAGCGGCGCAGGCGACCAGAACGCGGCGTCGGCGCCCGGCATACCGGCGAACGCCTGCATGCGCCGCATCACTTCGTACAGCCCCGTCATGTCGGCGTAGAGCATCGGCCCGCCGCGGTACAGCGGAAAGCCGTAGCCGGTCAGGTAGACGACGTCGACGTCCGACGCGCGCTGCGCGATGCCCTCGTCGACGATGCGCGCGCCTTCGTTCACCAGCGCGAGGATGCACCGGTCGACGATCTCGCCGGCGCCGATCCGGCGCGGCGTGGCGCCGATCTGCGCACGGTGGGCGGCGACGATCGCGTCGACCGCCGCGTCCGGCAGCGCATCGCGCCGACCCGCTTCGTAGCGGTACCAGCCGGCGCCCGTCTTCTGCCCGAAGCGGCCCTGCTCGCACAGGCGGTCGGCGATGCGCGAGTAGAGTACCCCCGGCTTCTCGACATAGCGCCGCTGGCGAATCCGCCAGCCGACGTCGTTGCCGGCGAGGTCGCTCATCCGGAAAGGCCCCATCGCCATCCCGAAGCCCTCGAGCGCAGCGTCGACCTCGGCGGGCGCCGCGCCCTCGTCGACGAGGAACATCGCCTGCCGCAGGTATTGCTCGAGCATCCGGTTGCCGATGAAGCCGTCGCATACGCCCGACACAACAGCGGTCTTGCCGATGCGCTTCGCGAGCTGCATCACGGTCATCAGCACGTCGGGCGCGCTCGCCGCGCCGCGCACGACCTCGAGGAGCTTCATGACATTCGCAGGACTGAAGAAATGCATGCCGATCACGTCGGCGGGCCGCTTCGTCGCCGCGGCGATCGCATCGACGTCGAGCGTCGACGTGTTGGTCGCGAGAATCGCGCCGGGTCGCGCAACGGCGTCCAGCGCCACGAACAGGGTGCGCTTGATCGCCATGTCCTCGTACACCGCCTCGATGACGAGGTCGGCGTCGCGCAGGTCGTCGTAGGCCAGCGTCGGCTTCAGCAGCGCAACGCTCTGCGCCGCCTTGTCGTGCGTGAGCCGCCCCTTGCTGGCCGACGCCGCGTAACTGTCGCGGATGCGCGCCACGCCCCGGTCGAGCGCCGCGGCGTCGGTCTCGAGCATCGTCACCGGAAGTCTCGCCGAGAGGAAGCTCATCGCGATGCCGCCGCCCATCGTCCCCGCCCCGATGATCGCGACCCGCCCGATGGCGCGCGTCGGCGTCGTGCCGGGGACGTCGGCGACGCGCGCGGCGGCGCGCTCGGCGAAGAACGCGTGGCGCAGCGCCCGCGATTGCGGCGTCTGCAGCAGGTCGGTGAACAATTGCCGTTCGTAGTGAAGGCCCTCCTCGAACGGTTTCGACACGGCCGCCGCCACGGCGTCCACGCACTTGCGCGGCGCAGGAAAATGCTTCGCCGTCGCGGCGATCGTGTTGCGGGCGAACTGGAAATAGGCTTCCGCGTCGGGGTATTCGAGCGCGACGTCGCGCAGGCGCTTGCGCGGCAGCTTTTCGGCGACGATCCGGCGCGCGAAGGCCACGCCTGCCGCAACGACGTCGTCGTCGACGACACCGTCGAGGAGGCCGCTGTCGCGCAGCGTCGCCGCCGCAACGCCGGCGCCCGTCACGATCATGTTGAGCGCGGTCTCGACGCCGACGGCGCGCGGCAGCCGCTGCGTCCCCCCCGCGCCGGGCAGGAGGCCGAGCTTGACCTCCGGAAGCGCCAGCGTCGCGGTGGCGAGCGCGACGCGGTAGTGGCAGCCCATCGCAAGCTCGAGGCCGCCGCCCATGCACGCGCCGTTGATCGCCGCCACCACCGGCTTGCCGCTGTCTTCGAGCGCGCGGATCACCGAGCGCAGCGCGGGCTCGGCGGACATCTTCGGCGTGTTGAATTCGCGGATGTCGGCGCCACCCGAGAACGCCTTGCCGGCGCCGGTGACGACGATGGCGTCGCAGTCGGGATCGGCGTTGGCGCGATCGAGGTCCGCGACCACGCCGCTGCGCACCGCAAGTCCGAGGCCGTTGACCGGTGCGTTGTCGAGCGTGATGACGGCCACGCGGCCGGCGACGTCGTAGCGGGTGCCGATGATGCCCTCCGGAATCAGACTTCGAGCCATTCCTTGCGCACGGCGGCATTGTCGCGCAATTCTGCCGCGCTGCCCTCGAAGACGATGCGGCCCTGCCCCATCACGTACAGGCGCCGCGAGATCGCGAGGGCGATCGTCAGTTTCTGCTCGATCAGCAGGATCGCGACCCCGCGCTCGGCGATGGATTCGAGCAGGGCGCGCACGCGCAGGACGACCTGCGGCGCGAGGCCTTCGGTCGGCTCGTCGATCATGATGAGCGCCGGGTCGCCCATCAACGTGCGGGCGATGGTCAGCATCTGCTGCTCGCCGCCCGACAGGACGCCGCCAGGCGCGTCGGCGCGCTCGCGCAGCATGGGGAAAAGCGCATAGACGTCGTCGAAGGACCAGCGGCCGCCGGTGCGCTTCATGCCGAGCAGCAGGTTCTCGCGCACCGTCAGCGACGGGAAGATCTCGCGGTCCTCGGGCACGTAGCCGAGGCCCATGCGGGCGATCCGGTGCGGCGGCTGCCCGTCGATGCGCTCACCGCGAAAAACGATGCGCCCGACCGGCGGCACGAGCCCCATGATCGCCTTCACCGCCGTGGAACGCCCGGCGCCGTTGCGGCCCAGCAGGCTGACGATCTCGCCGTCCCCGACGCGAAACGTCACGCCCTGCAAGATGTGGCTCTTGCCGTAGTACGCGTGGACGCCGTCGACTTCAAGCATCGGGGACGCTGCCGAGATAGGCCGCCTGCACGATCGGATTGTCGTGGATGTTCGCCGGCGTATCCGTCGCGACGATCTCGCCGTAGACCAGCACCGAGATGCGGTCGGCGAGCCCGAACACGACGCTCATGTCGTGCTCGACCATCAGCAGCGTGCGGCCCTCGGAAACCCGACGGATGAGCGCGACCGCGCCGTCCGCCTCGCCGCGGCTCATTCCCGCCGTCGGCTCGTCCAAGAGGATCGTGTGCGCACCGCCCACGATGGTGATGCCGATTTCCAGCGCGCGCTGCTCCGCGTAGCTGAGCACACCTGCGGGCACGTCCGCGCGGGCGCGAAGTCCGATCTCGTCGAGCGTGGCGAGGGCGCGCCCGCGTGCGTCGGCGAGCGCGTCGGCGTTGCGCCAGAAGCAGTACCGGTGGCCGAGCGACCAGAGCACGCTGCAACGCAGGTTCTCGAACACGGTGAGGCGAGGAAAGATGTTCGTCACCTGGAAGCTTCGCGCGAGGCCGCGGCGGTTGATCGCGTAGGGACGCGCGCCGGCGATCGATTGCCCTTGCAGCAGGATCGACCCGCGCGTGGGCGCGAAGCGACCGCTGATCAGGTTGAACAGCGTCGACTTGCCGGCGCCGTTGGGGCCGATGATCGCGTGGCGCTCGCCGCGCGGCACCGCCAGCGTCACCCCGCGGATGATCGGCGTCGCGCCGAAGCGCTTCTCGACGCCGCGAAGCTCGAGCGCGCTTGGCGCGGTCATGCCCGCTGCGTCTCGACAGCGGCGCGCGCCCACGCTGCCGCGACGACGCGCCACGTGAGGCGAAACAGCGCGAAGCCTCCGGCGAGCGCCGCCGCCGCGACGGCCCACGACCAGGGCGACGCCGCATCGACGCTCGTCCACAGCAGGCGCATCGTCGTGCCGAGTTCCGGCTGCGTCGCAAGCCGATAGCTCATCTCGACCGCCAGCACCATCCCCGCGCCGATGACCGCGAGCGGAACGAGCGCCAGGGCGTAGGCCGCGAGCACGCTGCGCAACGCCCGTTGTCGCAACAGCGGGCGGTGACGCAGGACGAGTCCCGCGAGACCCGCCGGCGCATACAGGATCATCACAATGAAAAAGATGCCGATATAGAGGAGCCACGCCGACGTGTAGCCGCTCAGGCTGCTCTGCAGCCAGGTGATGACGATCGCGCCCAGCACCGGTCCGATGAAATGCGCGGCACCGCCGATGTACGCCATGATGAGCACGTTGCCCGACCGCTGGGCGCTCACGGCGTCGGCGGCGACGATTTCGTAGTTCAGCGCGGAAAGTCCTCCGGCGAGCCCCGCGAAGAGTCCCGCCGCGGCGAACGCGATGAAGCGTACCCGCTGCGTGCTGTACCCGACGAATTCGGCGCGCTCCGGGTTGTCGCGGACGGCGTTGCACATCCGTCCGACCGGCGTGCGCGTGAACGCGTACATCGCGAGCGTCGCCGCGAGCGCCCACGCGACGACGGTGTAATAGACGGCGAGCTGGGAGCCGAGCGCGATGCCGAGATCGACCAAAGCGCGCGTGCGGCTTGCGGTGATGCCTTCCTCGCCGCCGAACAGCCCCGGCAACATGAAAGTCGCTGCGTAGACGAGTTCGCCGACGCCGAGCGAAATCAGTGCGAAGATCGTTCCCGCCTTGCGCGTCGTCACCGCGCCGAAGGCGATGCCCGCGACGAGCCCGCCTGCGGCGCCGGCGAGCGGCACCAGGAGTATCGGCAGCGGCAGCCCTGCGTTGATGAGGCGCATCGCGTGGATCGCCGCGTAGCCGCCGAGGCCGAAATACACGGCGTGACCGAAGGACAGGAGCCCGGTCTGGCCGAACAGCAGGTTGAACGACAGTGCGAACACGGCGGCGATCGCCATCTGCGTGAGGAGCGAGCGCCCATAGTCCGAGTTCAGGCCGGGGATCAACGGCAGCAGCGCCAGCGCCACCACGGCGGCCACCGCCCACCTCATGCGTCGCGCGTTCCGAGCAGGCCGCGCGGGCGCACCACCAGCATCAGCACCAGCAGCAAATAGGGAACGATCGGCGCCGCGGTCGCCAGCTTGACGCCGAGCACTTCATGGAACGGCGACGCGCGCGATACGGCCACGCCCAGCGCGCGCAGCAGGTCGAGCAGCGAGTAGTCGACGGCGACGGCGAAGGTCTGCAGGATGCCGATCAGCATCGACGCGACCAGCGCGCCGGGCAGCGATCCGAGCCCGCCGACCACGACAACGACGAACACGATGGGGCCGATCGCGTGCGCGAGCGTGGGCTGCGTCAGCAGCATGAAGCCGCCGATCACCCCGGCAAGGCCCGCGAGGCCGCTTCCCACGGCGAACACCAGCACGAACACGCCCGGCACGTCGTGGCCGAGCGCGCTCACCATCTTCGGGTGCGTGAGCGCCGCCTGGATCACGAGTCCGATGCGCGTCCGTTTCAGCGCGACGTACAGGAACACGAACATCGCGACCGAGATCGCCATCATCAGGCCCTTGTAGGCGGGGAAGGTGCTGCCGAACACCGAGAAGAGCGGAAAGTCGATGACGTCGGGGACGTTGTTCGCCACGGCGTTGCGACCCCAGATCATCGTGACGGCCTCCTCGATGACGTACGCGAGCCCGAAGGTGAACAGGATCTCGGCGACGTGGCCGCTCGAATGGACCCGGCGCAGCCCGTAGCGCTCGATCGCCGCGCCGACGAGCGCGCACGCCAGCGGCGCGACGACGAGCGCGGGCCAGAAGCCGACCCAGCGGCCGAACTGGAACGACAGGTACGCACCTAGCATGAACACGCTGGCGTGCGCGAAATTGAGCACGCCCATCATGCTGAAAATGAGCGTGAGGCCGCTCGACAGCATGAACAGCAGCAGGCCGTAGACGACCCCGTTCAACAGCGAGACGGTGAAAAGCTCGATCACCGCGCTACTTCGGCCGCTCCATCTTGCAGGTCGTCGGCAGCGCCGTCGCCTTGGCGTCGATCTTCGCGTCGGTCTTCCATCCGAGGCCCGTGTCCTCACTGTCGTACTTGACGCCTTTGGCGAGCGTCGAGACGAACAGCGGCTGCAGCATCTGGTGGTTGTCGGCGCGCATTTCGACGTCGCCGAGCGAGGTCGACATCGTCATGCCCTCGAGCGCGCGCGCGACTTTCACCGGGTCGTTCGTCCCCGCCTTCTTCGCGGCGGCGGCGAACATCTCCCACATCGTCTTCGCGCGCCAGTAGGTGTACTCGTTCTCCTTGCCCGGGTAGCGCTTCGAGAATGCCGCCACCGAGGCATCGAGCTCGGGTGCCGCGTTGCGGTGCCATTCGGACACCTGCTTCAGCGAGTCCACGCCCGCCTCGCCGATCGCCGTTACCGCACCCGGACTGCCGCCGTAGTACGTGTCCCACGAGACTTTCAATCCGGCGTCCTTGCCCGCCTTGATGAGGAGCACCATGTCGTTGCTCCAGTTGCCCGTGATCACCGTGTCGGCGCCCGCGGCCTTGATCTTGGCGACGTAGGGCGAGAAGTCGTTCACTTTCTGGAGCGGATGCAGTTCGTCGCCGACCACCTTCACGTCGGGGCGCTTCGCCGCGAGCATCCTGTTCGCCGCGGCGGCGACGGCCTTGCCGAACGAATAGTCCTGATTGATGAGGTAAACCTTCTGGACGCCCTTGTCGCGCGCGATGACGTCGGTCATCGCCGCCATCTTCATGTCGGCGTCGGCGTCGAAGCGGAAGTGCCAGAAGTTGCACTTTTCGTTGGTGAGCGCCGGGTCGACCGCCGCGTAGTTGAGGAAAAGCACCTCCTTGCCGGGGTTGCGCTCGTTGTGTTTCAGCACGGCGTCGGTGATCGCCAGCGCGACCGAACTGCCGTTGCCCTGCACGACGTAGCGCGCACCGTCGTCCAGCGCGCGCTTCAGCTGGATCAGCGACTCCTGCGGGTTGACCTTGTTGTCGAACGAGAGGAGCTCGAGCTTCTCGCCGTTGAGTCCGCCGGCCGCATTGATCGCGTCGATGTAGAACTGATGCGTTTTCTGCGCCAGAATGCCGGTGCTGGCGGCTCCGCCGGAGAGGGGATCGATGAAGGCGACCTTGATGTCTGCCGATGCGCCACCGGCAAGGCATGCCATCGTGAAGCCCAACCCGACGACGCAGCGCGTGGATTCCCTCATGGTTCCTCCTCGTATCGTTGTGGTCCTGCACAGCGGCAGGCGCAGCTGTGCAGGCGTCCTGGCCTGCGGATGCTAGCGATACCCACACGCGCTTACAAGCGGCAGGCGATGCCGCGGTGCAGCACGATACGCCACGACGACCGACCCTGGAGGATTTCTTGGAAGGCTTGATGATGGATTGGCCGTTGATGATCTCGTCGATCATCCGGCACGCGGACCGCTGCCACGGCGACACCGAGATCGTCTCGCGCACCGTCGAAGGACCGATTCACCGCTACACGTATAGCGACGCGCACGCCCGCTCGCGTCGGTTGGCGAACGCCCTCGCCCGCCTGGGCGTGACGCCCGGCGACCGCGTCGCGACGCTCGCGTGGAACGGCTTTCGGCACTTCGAGCTCTATTACGCGGTGTCCGGGATGTCCGCGGTGATCCACACGATCAACCCGCGGCTGTTTCACGACCAGCTCACCTACATCGTCAACCATGCCGGCGACCGGATCGTCTGCTTCGACCTCACGTTCCTGCCGCTGGTCGAGAAGCTCGCGCCCGCGTGCCCCGCGGTCGCCACCTGGATCGCGCTCACGGACCGCGCGCACATGCCCGCGACGTCGCCGTTACCGAAGCTGCTCTGCTACGAGGACCTGCTCGCTGCCGAGAGCGACGCGTTCGACTGGCCCGAGTTCGACGAAAACACGGCAGCGGCGCTTTGCTACACGTCGGGAACAACCGGCAATCCCAAGGGCGCGCTGTTCAGCCACCGCTCGACGGTGCTGCACGCGATGGCCGTCTGCCTGCCGGACGCCAAGGGCTATTCGGCGCAAAGCGTAATCCTGCCCATCGTGCCCATGTTCCACGTCAACGCGTGGGGCATTCCGTACTCGGCACCGCTGGTCGGCGCAAAGCTCGTATTTCCCGGCGCGGGCCTCGACGGCATGAGCCTCTACGAGCTGTTCGAAAGCGAGCAGGTCGACACGTCCGCGGGTGTGCCGACCGTCTGGCTCGGCGTCATCAACTACATGAAGCAGCACAACCTGCGCTTCACGTCGTTCCGCAGCACCACGATCGGCGGCTCGGCGTGCCCGCCGGCGATGATGAAGACGCTGCGCGACGACTTCGGCGTGCGCGTCCAGCACGGCTGGGGCATGACCGAGATGAGCCCGGTGGGGACGATCGGCAGCGCCAAGGCCAAGCATCGCGATCTCGCGCCCGATCAGCGGATGGCGCTGGCGCTCAAGCAGGGCCGGCCGCTTTTCGGCGTCGAAATGAAGATCGTCGACG
>JBDSLT010000068.1:0-6979 GCA_039916265.1 Casimicrobiaceae bacterium
CGGCAAGCTCGGCGTCGCCGTGATCGACGAATCGGGCCTGCGGGCGTTGCTCGCCGGCGGGCCCTCTGCGGGGCAGCCATGAAAAACATCACCAAAGCCGTCTTCCCCGTCGCCGGTCTCGGCAGCCGCTTTCTGCCGGTCACCAAGGCGAGCCCCAAGGAGATGCTGCCGATCGTCGACAAGCCGCTGATCCAGTACGCGGTCGAGGAGGCGGCCGCCGCGGGGATCACCGACATGATCTTCATCACGGGGCGCAACAAGCGTGCGATCGAGGATCATTTCGACAAGGCCTACGAGCTGGAAACCGAGCTTGCCCTGCGCAACAAGACCGCGCTGCTCGACGCGGTGCAGGCGGCGACGCCGCCCGGCATCAACTGCATCTACATCCGCCAGACCGAGGCGCTGGGCCTCGGCCACGCGGTGCTGTGCGCGGCGCCGGTCGTCCACGACGAGCCCTTTGCCGTGCTTCTCGCCGACGACCTCATCGACGCCGCCGTTCCGGTGATCCGGCAGATGGTCGACATCGCCGGCCGCGAAAACGCATCGGTGATCGGCGTGATGGACGTCCCGGCGGCAGACATCGGCAGCTACGGCATCGTCGAGTCGGTACCCGAACCGGCGGGCGAGCGGATCGGGCGCATCGCACGGATCGTTGAGAAGCCCAAGGCAGGTTCCGTGGCGTCGACGAAGGCCGTCGTCGGCCGCTACGTCCTGTCGCCGGCGATCTTCCATCACCTGCGCACGATGCCACCGGGCGCCGGCGGCGAAATCCAGCTCACCGACGGCATCGCCCGGCTGCTCGTCGAGGAGCGCGTGCTGGCCTACGAGTTCGAAGGGCGTCGCTACGACTGCGGCACCAAGCAGGGCTATCTCGAAGCCACCGTCGACTATGGCGTCAAGCACCCGGAAGTCGGCGCGGGCTTCGCCAGGTTCCTGGCCGGGCGCACGCGGTGACGCTGAACGAGCTGCGCTACATCGTCGCCGTCGCGCAGGAGCGCAGCTTCGGGCGCGCCGCCGCCAAGTGCTTCGTCAGCCAGCCCGCGCTTTCCGTCGCGATCCAGAAGCTCGAAGAGGAGCTCGGCGCGCCGCTGTTCGAGCGCGGCAAGAGCGAGGTGACGATCACGCCGGTGGGCGAGCGCATCGTCGAACAGGCGCAGAAAGTGCTGGAGGAGGCGGCGCGGATCCGCGAAATCGCCCAAGCGGGGCGCAACCAGCTGGTCGGCGTGCTGCGCCTCGGGGTGATCTACACCGTCGGGCCGTACCTGCTGCCCGATCTCGTTCCCGCACTGCACGCGCTGGCGCCGGCGATGCCGCTCGACATCGAGGAGAACGTCACCGAGACGCTCGAAATCGCCCTCAAGTCGGGCCGCGTGGACGCCGCGATCGTCGCGCTGCCGTTCCAGGTGCCGGGCGTGGTGGCCGAGTTCCTGTACGAGGAGCCGTTCCAGGTCGTCGTGCCGCTCGGCCACAAGTGGGCGAAGCGCAAGTCGATCGCCCCCGACGAGCTGCCGGCGGAGCACACGATCCTCCTCAACGTCGGTCACTGCTTTCGCGACCAGGTGCTCGACGCCTGTCCGGAGCTAAGCCGCGCCGATGCCCAGGTGACGCGCACCAATTCGCTCGAGACCGTGCGCAACATGGTGGCATCGGGGCTAGGCGTGTCGGTGCTGCCCCGCGACGCCCTGACGCCGAAGTACCACAGCCGGCTCGTCGTCCCCGTCCCCTTCACCCATCCGGCACCCGCGCGCCGCGTCGCGCTCGCCTATCGCAAGAGCTTTCCCCGCCCCACGGCGATTCGCGTGGTGCGCGAGGCCGTAGCGACATGCCGCCCGAAGTCGCGCGCGCGCTCGCGCGCCGCGTGACTCAGCCCAGGAAGTAGTGCGGGATCCACGCCGCGAGCTCGGGCAGGAGCACGACGAGCAGCAGCACGGTGACCTCCGCGGCGATGAACGCCCAGCAGTAGCGGATCGTCTCGCTGTACTTGCAGCCGGCGATGCTGGTCGCCACGAACAGCAGCACGGCCACCGGCGGCGTCGTCGAGCCGATCTGCGTCGCCATCACCATTATCAGGCCGAGCTGGAACTCGTCGATGCCGAAATTGCGGCCGATGATGACCGCCACCGGGATCATGATGATGAGGATCGCCATCGAATCGACGAACATCGTCAGCACCAGCATCACCGCGACGAGCAGGAACATCACCCCGAGCCTGCTGCTGGTGACGTGGGTGATGCCCGACAGGACGAGGTCGTTGAAGTTGAGGTACGACAGCAGCCAGCCGAGGGCGCCGGCGACGCCGATGATCCCCGACACCATCGCCGTCGTGACCGCGGCCCGGATGAAGATCTTCGGCAGGTCGCGCAGTCTGAGCTGGCGGTAGATGAAGAACCCGACGATGAAGCCGTAGAAGCACGCGACGACGCCGGCCTCCGTCGCGGTGAACACGCCGGACAGGATGCCGCCCACCACGAGGATCGGCGCCAGCAGCGCCGGCCACACGTTCACCATCGCGCGAAAGACGCGGCGCAACTCGAATTTTCCCGTGGTGCGGCGCAGCTCCGGAAATGCCGCAGCGTAGGAGTAGAGGTGAATGACGATCATCAGCCCGAGACCGATCAGCACGCCGGGAATGATCCCGCCGAGGAACAGGCCGCCGATCGACACGTTGGCCATCGAGCCGTAGACGATCATCGTCATGCTGGGCGGGATGATCGCGCCGATCGTTCCCGCGCACGCCACCAGCGCCGCGGCGAACCCGGGCTTGTAGCTGTGGTCCTTCATCGCGGGGACGAGGATCGAGCCGATCGCCGAGGTGTCGGCCACCGACGAGCCGGAGACGCCGGCGAACACCATGCTCGACACGACGGATGCGTGGCCGAGGCCGCCGCGCCAGTGGCCGACGACGGTCGACGCGAACTCGACGAGCCGCTTCGAGATGCCACCCGCGGACACGAGCTCGCCCGCGAGGATGAAGTAAGGCAGCGCGAGCAGGCTGAAGTTGTCGAGCATCGCGAACATCTTCTGCGGAAACAGCGCGGGAACGAGGCCCGGCGTCTCGAGGATGCCGGCGAGGCCGACGACCCCCATCACCAGGAGGATCGGCACGCCCAGCGTGATGAGCGCGAGGAGCAGGATGAACAGGACGACCAGCATCAGTGGTCACCCCCGAGGCTCTCCGGCGGCGGATCCTTCCACCCGAAGTGCGTCGCGATGCGGCGCAGCGCGACGAACGCGAGGTACGCGCTGCCGATCACCATGCCGAAATAGACGCGATCCATCGGGATGCCGAGGCCCGGGCTATCCTGGGTCTTCGCCACCGCCATGATCTGCAGGGTGTAGCGTCCTATCGCCACGGCGAGCACCAACCAGAGCACCTCGGTCAGCAGTCCGACGACGCGCTGCGCGCGCGGCGGGAGCAGGCGCAGCAGCATGTCCATGCCGAGGTGGGCGCCGCGCCGGTACGCCACCGGAATAGCGATCATGACGAGCCAGATATGGCCGAATTTCTGGAACTCCTCGCTCCACGACAGCGGCAGGCCGAGGGCGAAGCGGTTGAACACCTGCATTCCGCCGACCAGCGTGAACGCGAGGAAGATCAGGAACAGCGCGTACTCGACCGTGCGGTCGACCGCCCTGAACACGGCTGCCGTCATGGGGGTTCCCGAGGGAGGAGACGGCGCGAGCCCGCGCCGTCCCCGCCGTGCCGACTACTTGGTGTCGCGAACGGTCTTCAGGAGATCCTCGGCGCCGAGCGTCTTCGCCAACTGCTCCTGCAGCGGTCCGGCGGCCTTGAGGAACGGCGCCTTGTCGATCGGGTTGACGATCATCCCCTTGGCCTTGAGCTTTTCCATCGACTCGGCGGCGCGCTGCACCGACAGGCTGCGGTTGACGTCCTGCGCCAGCCTGGCAGCGGCAGCGACGACTTCCTTTTCCTTGTCGGTATAGCCGTCCCATTCCTTCTTAGAGATCACCGTCACCGTCGGGCCGAACAGGTGCTCGGTCAGCGTGATGTACTTCGCCACCTCGTAATACTTGCCGGTGAAGATGACCGCGGATGCGTGCTCGAAGCCGTCGATCACGCCGGTCTGCAGCGACGTGTACACCTCGCCGAAAGCCATCGGCGTCGCGCTGGCGCCCATCGCATTCAGCGCGGCGACGTAAGTCGGCGTCTGGATCGTGCGGATCTTGAGGCCCTTGAGGTCCTCGGCCTTTTTCACTTCCTTCTTGGTCGTCACCACGTTGCGGTAACCCCAGCTGTCCTGCCAGCCGAGGACCTTGATGCCGAGCTTGTCGTATTCGGCCGCCAGCGTCTGGCCGACCTTGCCGTCGATCACGCGATGGTAGTGGTCGTAGTCGTGCCACAGGAACGGCAGGTCCAGCACACCCATCCGCTTGATGAAGTTGCCGTGGATGGCGGTGCCGCCGATGTGCATCGTCGCCCCGGCGCCGAGCTGCATGCCCTCGACGACGGCGCGCTCCTCGCCCAGGGCGTTGGCCGCGTAGATGCGCGCCTCGAGCGTGTCGGAATTGCTGTTGATGTGATTGGCGATGACCCACGCCACCATGTGATTGTCGTTCGCGACGTCGGGCGCGGTCGCATGGGAGATCTTTACCTGCTTCTTGGCCTGCGCGATTGCGTCCGGCGCCGTCGTGGCGAAGGCCGCGACCGCGACCGCAAGCGCTGCTCCGCGCAACATCGATGCAATTTTCATCTGACTTCTCCTCGTTTTAAGAACCCGGGAATCGACCCCGGTGGTCAACTGCGCCGTCGCGTGCCCGAACCGGCCGGCCTCGACCGGCGGGCGACGGGCTTGTCGCGCGGATGTTCGAAGGCCGGCGCGAGGTCGCGCGCCGTGCCCGCCAGCAACTGCCGCATCGCCTGGTCGGCCTCGTCGGGGTTGCGGCGGCGGATCGCCGCTGCCACCGCCCAATGCTCGACCAGCGAGCGCTTGTAGCTCTCCCGCGCGTTGCTCGCCACGCGGAACGTGGACAGCAGGGCGGTGCGGATCGCCGCGGCGATGCGGATCATGAAGCGGTTGCCCGTCGACGCGATGATGCGCTCGTGAAATGCGAGGTCGTGCACGTGGCAGGCTTCAAGATCGTGCGGGAGCGCGGCGGCCATGCCGCGGAACGCCTCCTCGATGCCGACGATCTGGTCGACGCTCGCCCGCGCCGCCGCCATCCGCGCCGCGGCGGGCTCGAACATCACGCGGACGTCGACCAGGTCGCGGAGGAAATCCGGGTCCGGCGTCGCCGCGGCGTACCAGCGCAGCACGTCGGCGTCGAGGACGTCCCAGCGCTGGCGCTCGTTGATCGTTGTGCCGCGCCGCGTGCGCCCTTCGACGAGTCCCTTCTGCGCCAGCGCGCGCAGGCCTTCGCGCAGCGACGGGCGGCTGATGCCGAGGCTGCGGGAAAGGTCGGCTTCGGTCGGCAGCAGGTCGCCGGGTGCGCGCTTGCCCGACACGATCTCGAGTCCCAGCTTGTCGATGACGCCCTCCGACTTGACGCGGCGCACGGCCGACACGCGCGGATTGAGGGCGGATTCTCGACGGGCGAGGGGCACGGTGTCGTTGCGGCGGTAATATTTGTCCGACATAATGCCATCAAAGTCCGACATAAACAAAACACCCGGAGGCGCCGTGATTCCCGATCTTCAAGGCAAGGCAGTCCTGATCACCGGCGCTTCGACCGGCATCGGCGCCGCCGCGGCGCGCGCATTCGCCGGCTGCGGCGCCCGCGTGGCGATCCACTACAACGCCAGCGAGGCCGAGGCGCAGCGCGTCGCAGAGGACGTTCGTGCTGCGGGCGCCGAGGCGGTTCTCGTGCGCGGCGACGTCACGGCGGAGGCCGACGTCGAGCGCATCGTCGCCGAGACTCGCGCAGCCTTCGGACGCATCGACGTGCTCGTCAACAATGCGGGCGGCATGCTGGGGCGGATCCGCATCGAGGACTACACCACCGCCCACATCGACCGCGTGCTGGCGCTCAACGTGACGCAGGTCGCGCTCTTCATGCGCGCGGTGGTGCCCGGCATGCGGGAACGCAAATGGGGCAACGTCATCAACGTCTCGTCGATCGCCGCGCGCAACGGCGGCGGCGGCGGGGCGATCCTCTACGCGGCGGCAAAGGGCTTCGTGTCGACGGCGACGCGCGGATGGGCCAAGGAAGTCGTCGGGGACGGGATTCGCGTCAACGCCGTTTCACCGGGGGTCATCACGACGCCATTCCACGAGCGCTACTCCACGGCGGCGCAACTCGAGGCGATGCGGGCGACGGTGCCGATGAACCGGCTCGGCTCGGCGGACGAGTGCGCGGGGACGTTCCTGTACCTCGCGTCCGACGCGCTGTCGGGCTACGTCACGGGGCAGGTGATCGAGGTCAACGGCGGCCAGTACATGCCGTGATCTAGCGCGGTGGCGTGGCGGCCAGCTGCGCGACCGCCGTCAGGCTGCCCAGGATGAAATCCGGCGGCGCCGCGTGGCGCTCGGTCGGCACGCCGTCGCGGTTGATCCAGAACGTCGTGAAGCCGAAGGCCTTGGCGCCCGCCGCATCCCATCCGTTCGACGAGACGAAGCCGATGCGCTCGGGCGGCAGGCCCAGGCGCGCCGTGGCGAGCCGGTAAACGGCCGGGCTCGGCTTGAAAATGCCGGCGTCATCGACCGACAGCACGTCGTCGAGCGCGGTGCGAAGGCCGGTGACCTCGACCAGCGGAACGAGCATCTCGCGCGTGCCGTTGGACAGGATGATCCGGGGCCGGGGCGCCAACGCACGCAGCGTCTCGAGCGCGTCCGGAAACGGCGCGAGGCGTCGGTAGGCGTCGAGCAGCTGTCGCCGCGCGGCGTCGTCCAGCGTCAGCATGAGCGCGGCGATCGCGTAGTCGAGCGCGTGCGCGGTCACCGCGCCGAAATCCTCGCGCGGATGCGCGGGTGTGGCCATCAGCGATTGCAACCACGAGTACTCGAGCTGCTTGGTGCGCCAG
>JBDSLT010000069.1:0-3854 GCA_039916265.1 Casimicrobiaceae bacterium
CGCGAACCACCACCTCCGCCAGTCGTTCGTGTTCCTCGACATGCCGGTGATGCAGCAGCCAGAGGCGTATATCGGAGGCGCGGCAGCGCTGTTCGACGACGCCGGCAAGCTCACCAACGATTCGACCGGCGAATTCCTCACCAAGTACATCACAGCATTCGCCGCATGGATCGAGAAGGCGCGCAAGGCGTGAGCGGGGGTGTTCCGGGCGCCACGCCGGTCGCGACGCTCGTGGTCGACTTCCTCGCCGCGCGCGGCGTCGACCGCGTCTTCGGCCTGCAGGGCGGCCACATCCAGCCGATCTGGGACGTGCTGGGGCAGCGCGGCCTGCGCATCGTCGACGTCCGCGACGAGGGCGCCGCCGTGCACATGGCGCACGCGCATGCGGTGCTGTCGGGCCAGGTGGGTGTAGCGATGGTCACGGCGGGCCCCGGCGTGACCAACTGCGTCACGGCGATGGCCAACGCACAGCTTGAGCGTGCGCCGGTGCTGCTGATCGGCGGCTGCGCCCCGGTCGCGCAGGACGACCTCGGCCCGCTGCAGGGCATCGCGCACACCGACATCCTGCGGCCCGTCACGCGCTGGTCGCGCACCTGCCGCTTTGCCGACAACACGTTGCGCGACCTCGACAAGGCATGGTCGGCGGCGGCGGGCGACGGCAATCCCCCCGGCCCGGTGTACGTCGAGATTCCGACCGACGTGCTTCGCACCGGCGTCGCGCCGAAGGTCGTGATGCGCGAATACCTCGCGCCGCGTCCGCCACGGCGCCTGCCGGCCGATCCCGCCGATATCGCGCGCGCGGCGCACCTGGTCGGCGCGGCGCGGCGACCGCTGGTGTTGACCGGCCGCGGTGCGCTGCACGCGGGGGAAGCGCTGCTGGGCTTCCTCGACCGCAGCGGCGCGCTCTACCTCGACACGCAGGAAAGCCGCGGACTCGTGCCGCCTGGCCACCCGTCGACGGTCGGCGCGCTTCGCGGCCGCGCGATGCAGGAGGCCGATCTCGTGGTCGTCGTCGGGCGCAAGCTCGACTACCAGGTTGGCTACGGCTCGCCGGCGGTGTTCCCGAACGCGCGCTTCGTGCGCATCGCCGACAACTGGGAGGAACTGCGCGAGAATCGCCGCGGCGACGCCGAGCTGTTCGCCGATCCGGCGCGCGCGCTGGCCGCGCTCGCCGACGCGATCGTCAATCCCTCCGCCGCGCTGGATACGGACTGGACCTCCACGCTGCGCGACGAGCACCTGCGCCGCGCCGCGCGCTACGCGGACGCGCTCGGCAGCGCGCCTGCGGGCAACGACGGCCACATGCATCCGAACCGGATCTTCGCCGCGCTGAAAACCGTGCTGAAGCCGGACGCGATCACCATCGCCGACGGCGGCGACATCCTGAGCTTTGCGAGGCTCGGCTTCGAGGCGCCGCGCACTTACCTCGACAGCGGCGCCTTCGGCTGCCTCGGCGTCGGCGTGCCCTTCGGTGTCGCGGCGGCGCTGCTGCATCCGCAGCGCCAGGTGGTCGTCGTCACCGGCGACGGGGCCTTCGGCATCAACGCGATGGAAATCGATTCGGCCAAGCGGCACGACGCCAGGGTGGTGTTCATCGTCGCCAACAATGCCGCATGGAACATCGAGCGCCTCGACCAGCAGATGAACTACGGCGGCCGCGTCGTTGGCACGACGCTCCAGTGGTCGGACTACGCGATGATGGCCCGCGCATTCGGCCTGCACGGCGAGCGCGTCACCGAACCGGCGCGGCTCGTCGCGGCGATCGAGGAGGCATTTGCGAAGGCGCCGGCACTGCTCGATGTCGTGGTCACGCGGGATGCGCTGTCGTCCGACGCCGGCAAGGGGCTCGGCTGGGTACCGGAATATCAGGCGCTGACCGCCTGGGACGATGCGGAGCAGGCGCGGCGCAAGCCATGAAGCGGCCGGTTTGTCGCCGGCGCCGATCGCGCGCAGCGCGTAGCGCGGAGTCGGTCCCTTGAACCTGCTGCTCACGCTGGCGGACGTCGTGGCGGCGCATGCGCGGCAAACGCCCGGCAAGACCGGTGCGCTGGATTCGCGCCGCGCGATCAGCTTTGCGCAGTGGGACGAGCGCGCGAGCCGCCTCGCCAACGCGCTCGCCGGACTCGGGCTCGCCAAGGGGGAGCGCGTCGCGCTCCTCGCTTACAACTGCGTCGAGTGGATGGAGCTCTACGTCGCGCTCGCGCGCGCGGGCCTCATTGCCGTGCCGATCAACTTTCGTCTCGTCCCGGCCGAGATCGAGTTCATCGCGACGCACTGCGAGGCGCGCGCATTCGTCGTGCAGGACGAGCTCGTCGAGCGGGTCGAGCCCATACGCGCTTCGCTCGGTATCCCGTCGCACGCGTTCGTCCACTTCGGCGCGGCGACCGCGCCGGCCGGATGGGTCGCCTACGAGGCGCTGATCGCGCGCGCGTCTCCCACGCCGCCCGCAGTGACCGTGGCGCCGGAAGACATGTGGGCGCTGATGTACACGTCCGGGACGACGGGCCGCCCGAAAGGCGCGATCCGCAACCACGCCGGCAGCGCGCTCGTCTCGCTCGTGACGGCGCTCGACATGGGCTTCACCCGCCACGACACCGCGCTGCTCGTCATGCCGATGTGCCACGCGAACTCGCTGTACTTCTCGTTCACCTTCACCTATCTCGGCGCGACCTGCGTCATCGACGATCGCAGGCATTTCGATCCCGAGGCGCTGCTGCGCACGCTGTCCGAACGGCACGTGACCTTCACCTCGCTCGTGCCGACGCACTACATCATGATGCTGGGTCTGTCCGGCGCAGTGAAGGCGAAATACGACGTCACGCGGATCAGCAAGCTGATGATCTCGTCCGCGCCCGCGCGCCGCGAGACCAAGCTCGGGGTCATGGAGCACTTTCACAACTCGCAACTCTTCGAGCTGTACGGGTCGACCGAGGCCGGGTGGGTGACGCTGCTGCGCCCCGAAGATCAGTTGAGCAAGCTCGGCTCGGTGGGCCGCGAATGGACCGGCTCGGGACCGATCCGGCTGCTCGATGCGCAGGGCGCCGACGTGCCCGACGGTGAAGTTGGCGAGCTGCATTCGCGCACGCCCTACGCGTTCGACGGTTACTGGAAGAACCCGCAGAAAACCGCCGAGGCATTTCGCGGCGCTTGGTGCTCGGTGGGCGACCTTGCGCGCCGCGACGGCGACGGCTACTACCACCTCGTCGATCGCAAGAGCAACATGATCATCAGCGGCGGAGAGAATGTGTATCCGACCGAAATCGAAGCGCTGCTCGCGGCGCATCCGGCGATTCAGGAATCCGCGGTGATCGGCGCGCCGCACGACAAATGGGGCGAGTCGGTGCACGCGGTGATCGTGCTGAAGCCCGACTCCAGCGCGACTGCCGACGAGATCCTGATGTGGTGCAGGGAACGCATCGCCGGCTACAAGCGCCCGCGCTCGGTGTCGTTCATCCGCGATGACGAGATGCCGCGGACCGCCACCGGAAAGCTGCAGCACAAGAAGTTGCGCGACCGGTTCGGCGCGGGCCGCTCGTAGCGCGTCGGCGCCGCACGCGAACGACAGCGCTAACGCCGCGCCTCGAGCGTCTCCCAGCGCGCGTAGGCGGCCTTCAGCTCGTCCTCGGCCTCCTTCAGCGCTTGCGCCACGGCCCGTGCCTCGTCCGCATCGCGCTGGTAAAGCGTTGGATCGGCCAGTTGTTGTTGCAGGCCGGCGACCTGCGCCTCGATGCCGTCGATGCGTGCGGGCAGTTTTTCGAGCTCCTGCTTGTCGCGGAACGACAGCTTCGCCGCCGCGGCTGTCGCGTTGCCGGTGCCGGAGCCGGAGCGTAGGGCGCCCGACGCGGCAGACGCCG
>JBDSLT010000070.1:0-31525 GCA_039916265.1 Casimicrobiaceae bacterium
TGCTCGAGGTATGGAAGGCGAAGAACTCGGTCGTGATGAAGCGCACCATGGCCTCGGGCTACGCGGGCGTCGACAATCCGCTCTTCTACAAGGAGAACAACCGGATGCTGTTCGGCGACGCCAAGAAGATGCTCGACGAGGTGCTGGTCGCGCTCAAGTCCTGACGCGGTGGCGCGACGGTGGTCGCGACGGCAGGCGCGACGACATCCCGCTGCCGGTGCGCTGGTTTCGATGATCAGGTGCCTTCGTCAGGGTGCCGGCTTGCGACGCCTTCGGATCGGTGGGGCGGCGCATCTCGCGCCGCAGCGGCTCTTCGTGCCGGTAGGGGTGCGAGGGCGCCTGAACACTGAAGCCCTCGCGCCCCTGCCGGCACGAAGAGCCGACGCATGCCCGGACCCCTCGCACATCTCACCGTCCTCGACCTCACGCGGGTACTCGCCGGGCCGTGGTGCACGCAGTTGCTCGCCGACCTCGGCGCCACGGTGATCAAGATCGAGCGGCCCGGCGGCGGCGACGATACGCGCGCGTGGGGGCCGCCGTACCTGAAGGACGCACATGGCAACGACACCACCGAGGCGGCGTATTACCTCGCATGCAATCGCGGGAAGCTGTCGGTGGCGGTCGATTTCACGCAGCCCGAGGGCCGCGACGTCATCCTCGCGCTCGCGCGGCAGGCGGATGTCCTGGTCGAGAACTACAAGGTAGGCGGACTCGCCAGGCACGGACTCGACTATGCAAGCGTCGCGCCGCTGAACCGCCGTCTCGTCTATTGCTCGATCACGGGATTCGGCCAGGACGGCCCGTACGCCGAGCGCGCCGGCTACGATTTCATCATCCAGGGGATGTCGGGCTTCATGAGCGTCACCGGCGAGCGCGACGACGCCCCGGGAGGCGGCCCGCAGAAGGCGGGAATCGCCATCACCGACCTCATGACGGGCATGTACGCGACGGTGGCGATCCAGGCGGCGCTCGCACATCGCGATCGCACGGGCGAAGGCCAGTGGATCGATGCGTGCCTGTTCGATTCGGCGGTCGCGATGATGGCGACGCTGAACCTCAACTACCTCGTTACGGGCGTAGCGCCTGCGCGCGCCGGCAACGCGCACCAGAACATCGTCCCCTATCAGGCGTTCGCGTGCAGCGACGGCCACCTGATCCTCACCGTCGGCAACGACAGCCAGTTCGCGAAGTTCTGCGAGGCGGCGGGTCGCGTCGAGTGGGCGCGCGACCCGCGGTATGCGACAAACTCTGCGCGCGTGCGCAATCGCGCCGACCTGGTCCCGCTCGTGGCGCAGGTCATGCGCACGCGCGAACAGCGCTCATGGCTCGACGCGCTGGAGGCGGCGGGGGTGCCCTGCGGGCCGATCAACACGCTGGACCAGGTGTTCGCCGATCCGCAGACGATTGCGCGCAGGCTGCGCTTCGACCTCCCGCATGCGCTCGCGGGAGCCGTTCCCCAGGTCGCGACGCCGCTTGGGTTCAGCGCGACGCCGCTCGCGGCCGAGCGGGCGCCGCCGCTGCTGGGCGAGCACACAAAGGCCGTGCTGCGCGATCGCCTCGGGCTCGACGCGGAGAAAGTGGACGCGCTCGCTGCGGCCGGCGTCATCGGCATCAGGCACCCCCAAGAGCGTGCGATCCGACGTTGATGCCGGTGGCAGATGAGCGCGCGTCGCCGACGAAGTCGAACGTCGTCCACACGAAATCCATTTGCTGCTCGAGCGGTTCCTTCATGCGCACGCGCAGATCGCGCGTCGACGCCATCGTCATCACGCGACCCGGTGCGAAATCGCCGGCCGGTATCACGAGTGTCTTGATCGGAATGCGCGGACACGCCGGACTCTCCGGCGCATAGAACGCGATGGTGCGCGCCGGCTTGCGCCGCGCGGCGGTGCCAGGCGCGCGGTCGTCGGTCAGGACGATTCGCTGCGGCCCGACGGCGAGCCGCTCGACGCCCAATTCGACGTTGGTGCCGAGTATCTTGCGCAGGCGACGCACGACGGCGAGGCGCCAGGGAGCGTCTTCGTCCTCGCGAAACGCCAGCAGCGAGCCCGGCAGCATATGCCGCAACTCCGCTGCGCGGCCGCGCAATCGACATCCCGAGTCGCTGCTGTCGCGCACTTGCCAGGTCGTTCCCTCGGCGATCATCGCCGCGAAGGCGTTGGTCGACGAGTCGTCGGGATTCATGCTGAGTGGCGGCGCGCGATTCGGCTGGCCCGCCTCGCCGATCTCGATTTCGTCGACGTCCGGGGCTGTGCCGGGGACACGACCGGAGCGGTGGCGAGCTTCGTCACGCAGCAAGCGGTAAATGCCCGAGAGGCCGCCGAACGCCACCTGCACCGACTGCAGCGCGACCTCGTTGCGTTCTCCGCGGCGCTTCGCGTCGACCGGATGCGGGGTGTAAAGAGGAGCAAGTCGCGACAGCATCAGCACGCGGCGCGCCGCCGCAGGATCGGTGGATTGCCGCATCGAGGTGATCTCGCTTTCGATCGCCGAGGCTAGGGGCGTCGTGTCGAGCCAGAGCAGGCGATCGGCGGACGCCGCAGGCGTTCGTACGAGCCCACCCATGCCGTCGACGTCGAGGCAGAAACCGGGACGCGGAGGACCGTCCGGGGTCGCGGGCAGCGACGCGAGGGAAAGTCCCTCGACCCAGCGCGCCAATGCGCGTCGCGTTGCGGCGAGCTCGCTCGGCAGCAATTGCCCGCCGCCGGCGATGTAGAGCAGCAGGATGCGCAGGTAGATTTCCTCCGGCGTCACTGTCACTTCGGCGCCGTCGCGCTGCGCCACGACGACCTTGGTTGTCGCGACGCCGTGCTCGCGCGCCAGCCGATGAAGGTCGTGCAGCGTTTTCCAGCGCGCGCGCTGCCACATGTCGTACTGACAAAGCGTCAACGCCATCTCGAGTTCGCGATAGCGCAGCAGGCGCACGAGGATGTCCGGCATGCGAGCGAGCAATCCCTTGTGAGCGCGCGGGTCTCGCAGGAGCTTGAGGACATGATCGAACGCCTGCGCGAACGCGCCGCACAGTTCGAATGCCGGCTTGGCGAGCCGCCGGTCCTGCGACTGAACGTGGGGACCGAGCGCCGCGTATTCGGCGAGGATCGCCTCCAGCATACGCAGTCCCTGCGTGTCGAGGACGCGCAGCGCCTGCAGGCGATCTGGATCGAGACGCCGCCAGTCGACGACGTCGGCAAGCACCGCGACAAGGCGCGTGTGCGCCTGTCCGGGATCCGCTTCCGACAGGCAACGCGCGAACACCCCGGCGGCGTCGAACGATGCGAGCGGGTCCAAGCGCTGTCCGGGCCGTATCGTCGTCCGCGAATCGAGCATCTCCCAACTCCCTTCGCCATTCATAGGTTGCCGTGCCGGATCGCTGCGCCAGCCGCCCCTTGTAGGACACGCAATAAGTGCGCCAGCGCATTCCAGAGTTTTTACGGAGATTTCCGGCAGAGTTGCGGGGCTGTCGCGGCGCGGCGGAGGTGAGTCCCGACAGGGCGTACCGTAGAATCTGCCGGCATGATTTCCTTGACGCGCAAGTGGCTGTTCTGGGTCGCGTACGCCGCGCTGTCGGTCGCCTCACTGGCCGTCGCCATCCACCTGTTTCCGCGTGCGATTCCGCTCGTCAATCTCGACGTTCGGATGAATCGCGCCGAGGCGCTCGCGGCGGGCGAGGCGTTGGCTGTGCGCTACAAGCTCGCCCCGGTCGGTGCGCGCAGCGCCGTGCGCTTCGACCACGACGGGACAGCGCAGAACTACATCGAGCTCGAGGGCGGCGGCCGCGCCGTGTTCGCCACATTGACGCGCGGTGACGTGTACGCGCCCTACTGGTGGGCGGTGCGCCTGTTCGCGCCGGGAACGATCGACGAAGCGGCGATCCGCTTCAAGCCCGACGGCACGCCGGACGGATTTGCACGGCAACTGCCCGAAGCCTACGTTCGCGACCCCGCGACGAAGGCGCTGGACGCCGCGCAGGCGCGCGAGCTCGCGGAAACGCGCGCGCGGGCCGACTGGAACGTGGACTTCGCGCGCTACACGTTGCGCGACCATTCGCAGCGCACGCTGACCAGCGGGCGCGTCGATCACACTTTCGTCTACGAGCGCCCCGAGCAGTTCGGCGAGGCGCGTGTGCGCCTGCGGCTCGCCGTCGCGGGTGACGAGCTCTCGGCCGTCCTCCCCTTCGTCTTCGTGCCCGAGGCCTTCGGCCGGCGTTTCCAGGAGTTGCGCAGCGCGAACGAATTGATCGCGGGCGCAGCGAGCGTCACCGCGGGGCTCCTGTACGGCGTCGTCGGCTGCATTTTCGGCTCGCTGTGGCTGATGCGCCGGCACTGGCTCGTCTGGCGCCCCGCCTTCGTTGCCGGGCTGGTCGTCGCGTCGTTGCTCGCCCTCTCGCAGCTCGCGGCCGCGCCCGCGGCGTGGTTCACCGCCGACACGACGGAGACGGCGACGACGTTCTGGTTGAAGCAAGGCGGCGCGTTCCTGTTCGTGCTGTGCGGCGGCGCGATGTTCTTCACGCTGGCGTTCATGGCGTCGGAGTCGCTTGCGCGCCGCGCCTTTCCCGAGCACCCGCAGCTGTGGCGCGTGTGGTCGCGCGACGCCGGCGCGACGGCGCAGATCGCCGGGCGCACGGCCGGCGGATACCTGTTCGTGCCGCTGGAACTCGCGCTCGTCGCGCTGTTCTATTTCGCGACCAACCGCTGGCTCGGCTGGTGGCAGCCGTCGGACAATCTTTCCGACCCCAACATCCTCGCCTCGGCCATTCCGGCGCTGTCGCCGATCGCCGTGTCGTTGCAGGCGGGATTCTGGGAGGAGTGTGTTTTCCGCGCGATTCCGCTGGCGCTGGGCGCGCTCATCGGGCAGCGCTTCGGTCGCCGCCGCATGGGGATCGCGATCGCCTTCGTGCTGCAGGCCGTCGTGTTCGGCGCCGCGCACGCCAACTACCCCGGACTGCCGTCGTACTCACGCCTGGTCGAGCTCGTCCTCCCGTCGATGCTGTGGGGGCTCATCTTCCTGCGCTTCGGTCTCCTGCCGACGATCATCCTGCACGTGATGTTCGATCTCGTGCTGTTCGCGATTCCGGTGTTCCTGGTCGATGCGCCGGGCGCGTGGGCGCAGCAGGCGCTGATCGTCGCGGCGGGACTGGTGCCGGCCGGCGTCGTGCTTTGGCGCCGGCTGCGCGCCGGCGCGTGGACGACGCTGCCCGGGCGCCTGCGCAACGGCGCATGGCAACCCGGTGTCCCCGCACCGGTCGATGACGCGCCTGCGGCGCACGAGGCGAGTGCGGCCGGCCACCTCCTGGCGACGCAATTCCAGCGTGCGCTGCCTGCGCTCGGGCTGGCCGGGCTCGCCGCGTGGATCGCGTTCACGCCGTTTCGTCCCGATGCGCCGGCGCTCGCGCTCGGCCGCGAAGAAGCGGTGAAACTCGCCGACGAAGCGCTCGCGGCGCGCGGCGTCAGCCCCGGAGCGCAATGGCGGCGGCTGTCGGTGATCCGGCTGCCGAACGACGACCCGGCGCAATGGAACTGGCACAAGTTCGTCTGGCGCGAAAAGGGGCGCGACGCCTACCGCGGGCTTGTCGGCAACGCGCTGCCCCCGCCGCTGTGGGAAGTGCGCTACGCGACGTTCGACGGCGATGTGGCCGAGCGCGCAGAGGAGTGGCGCGTGACGATCGCTGGCGACGGCACCGCGCGGACGATCCGCCATCAGCTCCCGCAGGCGCGCGACGGCGCGCGGCTGTCCCAGGAGGCGGCGCAGGCGATCGCGCTGCAGGAAGTGAAGCGCCGCTTCGGGCTCGATGCCGCGACGTTGAGGCAGGTCGGCGCCGACGAGGAGAAGCGCCAGAACCGCACCGACTGGAGCTTCATGTTCGCCGATCCCGCGGTCGATGTCGGTGCCGGGGGCGAGCTGCGCTACGTCGTGACGATCGCCGGTGACGAGCTGACCGGTGCCGGGCGGATCGTCCACGTGCCCGAAACCTGGACGCGCGGCGAGCGCGAGCGCGACAACCGGCGCCAGGTCGTGCGGATGAGCGCAGGCGTGCTGTTCATGATCGCCGGATTCGTCGCGCTCATCCTCGGCATCGTCGCGTGGACGAAGGGACGCTGCGATACGCGCGCGGCGTGGTGGGTGGGCGGCGTTTCCTTCGCGCTCGCGGTCGCCGGCCTCGTCAACGCATGGCCGCAATCGACGATGGGCCTTCGCAGCGCCGAGCCGGTCGCGTCGCAATACGCGATGCTGGCGATGGGCGCGCTGGCGGGCGGCCTCATCTCCGCGCTGCTTTTTGGCGTCGTCGCAGGCATCGGCGCGTGGTATGCGCGCAGCCGGCCGCGATTGCCGCTCGCCGGGGCGCTGCCGCCGTGGGGCGCGGGCGTCGCCGCCGGGCTGCTCGTCTCCGGCGTGCAGGCGATCGCGGGCAACCTCGGCCCGCAGACGGCGCCGTTGTGGCCGTCGGCGTGGGGCGGTTCGCTCGCGTCGCCGCTCGCCGGCGCGCTGATGTCAGGCCTCGGCTTCATCTCGGCCGCGGGCATCGCGCTGTTCATCCTCTACGCAGTGGCGCGGCTGACCCGCGAGTGGACGCGCCATGCCGCGCTCGGCATGGCGCTTATCGTGGCGCTGCAATGCGCAGCCGTGCTCGCGCAAGGCGGAACGAACCTCGGGCCGGCGCTGGCGGCGGGCCTCGCCGCGGGGACGGCGCTTGTCGCGGTGCTCTGGCTTTTGCTCCGTTACGACGCGAGCGTCGTGCCGCCGTACCTCGTGACCGGCATCGTGCTGGCGACGGCGGCGCGCACGGTGCAGGAGGGCACCGCGCGGGCCTATCTGCTCGCGGCGGTCGGCATTGCGGCCACCGCCGCGGTCGCGTGGGTGGTGACGCGCTACGTCGCGACGCCGCTCCCGGCGGCGGCGACGCCCGCAGCGGAGGTCACTGCATCTTCACCCAGTACGGCGTGACGAAATTGTCGGCGCGGTGAACGACGGTGACGTTGCTGCGCGATGCCCACGGAATTACCTGCCGGTGCAGCGGCAGGTGGTTGATCTCGGTGCTGTGCGCGGCGAGCGCCTCCTGGATGAACTTGAGCCGCGCGTCCGGGTTCATCTCGGTGCGCGCCTTCAGCGCCAGCGCGTCGAGCTTCGGATTCGCGTAGCGGCCGTAGTTATAGTCGCCGTCGCCCTTGCCGTTGTTGGTCGACAGCACCGGTTGCAGCGTGAAGATCGCGTCCGTCGACGCGCCACCCCAGCCCAGCATGTAGAGGCTGGTGTCGAGCTTCTCGAGCTTGGGGAAATAGTTGGCGCGCGGCATTGCGTTGACCTTGGTCATGACGCCGATCTGGCTCCACATCGCCGCGAGCGCCTGACAGATCTTCTCGTCGTTGACATAGCGGTTGTTCGGGCAATCGAGCGTGACCTCGAAGCCGTCCGGATACCCGGCCTCGGCGAGCAGCGCCTTCGCCGTCGCCTTGTCGAACGGCAGGCGCTTCTCGAGATCGGGCGTCGACATGCGCGGCGCCGGCAGCAGCGCGCCGGACGGCTTCGACAGGTTGCGCATCGTCGTGCGGTGGATGGCGTCGATGTCGATCGCCTGGTAGAGCGCCTGGCGCACGCGCTTGTCCTTGAACGGGTTCTTGCCCTTGACGTTCGAGTAGAGGAGCTCGTCGCGGCCCTGGTCCATGCCGATGAACACGATGCGGTTCTCGACGCCTTCGATCACCTTGATGCCCGACGTCTGCGCGAGCCGCGGCACGTCCTGCGGCGGCGGATCGTTGATGACGTCGATCTCGCCGGAGATGAGCGCGGCCACCCGCGTGGCATCGGAGCCGATCGGCGTGAACACCACCTCGTCGACGTTGCCGTCGAACAGCCCCGCCTTGATGCCCCACCAGTTCGGGTTCTTCGCGAGCACGGTCTTCACGTCGGGCTGGCGGGATTTGAGCATGTAGGGCCCGGTGCCGTTGGCTTCGCGCGCCGTGATCATGTCCTCCTTCTGCGTGAAGTTCTGCGGCTTGGTCGCGCGGTTCTTTTCCGCCCACGCCTTCGACAGGATGTTGATCGTCGCCCAGTCCTCGAGCTCGGTCGGGTTCGGCAGCGGCGTGACGAACTCGACGGTGAGGTCGTCAATTTTTTTCGGAATGCCGGCGCGATTGGCGTAGACGCGAAGCTGCGACGTGTCCGAGCGCGCGCGCTCGTAGCTGAACACGACGTCGTCGGCGGAAAAAGGCGTGCCGTCGTGGAACTTGACGCCGGGACGCAGCTTGACGCGCCACGTGGTGTCGTTGACCTTCTGCCAGGACTCGGCCAGCGAGGGCCGGATGTCGAGCTTCTTGTCGCGGTCGACCAGGAATTCGTAGATGAGGCTGTTGATGTTGTTGGTGAGGCCTTCGTTCTGCGAGTGCGGATCGGTCGTCTGCATGTCGCCCCGGTTGGCCCAGCGCAGCGTCTTCGCATCGGCAGCGGCAGCGGCAACCGCGAGCACTGCACCCAGCGTCGCGCCCAGCAATCGGAAAGCAAACGAACGTGGCAGCGGCCGCATGGAAAATCCTTCAGGAGGTTACGGACGGAGACGATCATAACGGACGGGTGTCGCGGGCGGTAGAATCCGCGCCGCCGCACTGGCGAACCCATGGCAACGCTCAATCCCGCCCGAGACCTCGAGACGCGCCTTGGCGGCGCGATGGCGATCGACGCGCTGCGACTCGCGCGGCGCATCGACGCGGCGCGAAAGCGCAACGATCCCCGGGCGTGGGCACCGATCGCCGCCGACCTCGATCGCTCGATCGCCCGCTGCGTTGCGCGCAGGGCAGCGAAGCCTCGCGTCGTCCTGCCGCCCGAGCTTCCCGTCGCGCAGCGCGCGGACGACATCGCCGCCGCGATTCGCGCGCACCCCGTGGTGATCGTCTGCGGCGAGACGGGCTCGGGCAAGACTACACAGCTGCCCAAGATCTGCCTGATGGCAGGCCGCGGCGAGCGCGGGCTGATCGGTCACACGCAGCCCCGGCGCATTGCCGCACGCGCGGTCGCCGCGCGGATCGCGCAGGAGATGGGGTCGCCGCTCGGCGAGGCCGTCGGCTTCAAGGTGCGCTTCACCGACCAGACGCGTCCCGATGCCTACGTCAAGCTGATGACCGACGGCATCCTCCTCGCGGAAACGCAGCGCGACCGCTCGCTCGCCGCCTACGACACGATCATCGTCGACGAGGCGCACGAGCGCAGCCTCAACATCGATTTCCTGCTGGGCTATCTCAAGGGCCTGGTCGTGCAGCGACCCGACCTGCGGGTGGTGATCACCTCGGCGACGCTCGACGCCGAGCGCTTTGCGCGCCACTTCGCGAGCGGCGAAACGCCGGCGCCGGTCATCGAAGTCTCGGGACGCATGTTTCCGGTCGAGGTTCGCTATCGGCCGCTGGGTACCGGCGGCGAGGAGGCCGACGACGAGGAGGAGCTCGAAGAGGCGATCGTCGCTGCGGCCGAGGACCTGTGGCGCGAAGGCCCCGGCGACATCCTGGTGTTCCTTCCCGGCGAGCGCGAGATTCGCGAGACGGGCGACCTCCTGCGCCGCGGGCTCGCGCGCCGCCCGTACGCACACGCGCTCGAGGTGCTGCCGCTCTACGCGCGGCTGTCGGTCGCCGAGCAGCAGCGCATATTCGCGCCGTCGGGCGGGCGGCGGATCGTGCTCGCAACCAACGTCGCGGAGACGTCGCTGACGGTGCCGGGCATCCGCTACGTCATCGACACGGGTCTTGCGCGCGTCAAGCGCTACAGCCTGCGCAACAAGACGACGCTGCTGCAGATCGAGAAAGTGTCGCGCGCGGCGGCGAACCAGCGCGCGGGCCGCTGCGGACGCGTCGCCGACGGGATCTGCCTGCGGCTCTACGACGAGGCCGATTTCGCCGCGCGGCCGCCTTATACCGATCCCGAGATTCTGCGCAGCTCGCTCGCCGCGGTGATCCTGCGGATGGCCGCGCTCGACCTCGCGGAGCCGGAGTGCTTTCCCTTCGTCGATCCGCCGGGGCCGCGCGCGATCGCCGACGGCTACCAGCTGCTGCAGGAGCTCGACGCCGTCGACCCCGCGCGCAAGCTGACCGCCAGCGGCCGCGAGCTCGCGCGGCTGCCGCTCGATCCGCGCATCGGCCGCATTCTCCAGGCTGCGCGCGAACGCGGATGCCTCGCCGAGGCGCTGGTCATCGCGAGCGCGCTGGCGGTGCCCGACCCGCGGGAGCGGCCGCTCGCGCACGCGCAGGCCGCCGACCTGGCTCACCAGAAGTTTCGCGACGATCGCTCCGACTTCCTGTCGCTGGTGGCGCTATGGGAATTCTTCGCCGACGCGCTCGCCGCGAAGCTTTCGCATCGTCGTATCGTCGAGCGCTGCCGCGCCGAATTCGTTTCGTACCTGCGATTGCGCGAATGGCGCGACGTGCGCGAGCAGCTCGCATTCGAGCTGGCGGAGGCCGGGTGGACGCTCGACGCCGCGCTGCCGGCTGCGTTCGATCCGCCGCGCTATGCAACGATCCACAAGGCGCTGCTCGCAGGGCTGTCCGGCAACATCGGCACGAAGGCGGAGGAGGGCGAGCCGTACCAGGGCGCGCGCGGCATCCGCTTCCATCTGCATCCGGGCTCGGGCCTCGCCAAAAAGCCGCCCCGCTGGGTGCTCGCTGCCGAGCTCGTCGAAACGTCGCGGCTTTACGCGCGCTGCGCCGCCAGGATCGAGCCCGAATGGATCGAGGAGGTGGCCGGGTCGCGCGTGACGCGCGACTATTTCGAGCCGCACTGGGACGGCAGGCGCGGCGAGGTCGTGGCCAGCGAGCGCGTGCAACTCTACGGATTGACGCTCGTCGCGCGGCGCCCCGTGTCGTTCGGCGCGATCGACGCCGCCGCGGCGCGCGCCGTCTTCATCGCCGAAGCGCTGGTTCCCGGCGATCTCGCGACGCGCGGCGCGTTCCTCCCGCACAACCGGCGTCTCGTCGCCGAAATAGCCGAGCTGGAGCACAAGGCGCGGCGCCAGGACGTCCTGGTCGACGACGCGACCATCGCGGCGTTCTACGACGAGCGGCTCGCGCCCGACGTTTGCTCGCTCGCGAGCTTCGAGCGATGGCGCAGCGACGCCGAAAAGCGCGCACCGCGCCTCCTGTTCGTGTCGCGCGAAGCGCTGATGCGCCACGCGGCGTCGCAGGTGACGGAGGACCTGTTCCCTCCGACGCTGGCGATGGCCGGCGCCACGCTGCGCCTCGAGTACCGCTTCGCCCCCGGGCATCCGCTGGACGGCCTCACGCTCACGGTGCCGCTGCCGCTGCTGAACCAGCTCGACGACGCGCGATTGTCCTGGCTCGTTCCCGGCATGGTGCGGGAAAAGGTCACGACTTATCTCAAGGGACTGCCCAAGGCGTGGCGCGGGCGGCTCGTGCCGATCGCCGAAGTCGTCACCGACTTCCTGACGCTCGCGGCGTCTTGCGACGGCTCGCTCCCGGCGGTCCTGCGCGGCTATCTCGAGCGGCGGCTGCGCGAGCGCGTCCCGGCCGAAATCTTCGACGCGATCGAGCTGCCGCCGCATCTTGCCGTGAACGTGCGGGTCGTCGACGCGGCGGGCGCCGAGCTGGCGGCCGGGCGCGATCTCGCGGCGCTGCGCACCCGGCTCGGCGAGGCCGCGCAGCTTTCGTTCGCCGCGACGGGTTCCGGCCCGTCGATCGAGCGCAAAGGCTTGCGCGCCTGGGACTTCGGCGACCTTCCCGAGACGCTGACCGTCGAACGCACCGATGCGCGGCGGGCCCGCGCTCCCCCGGGCGCAGCGTTGCGTAGTCCCGCGCAGGGCGCCGCAGCGCCGTGGGACAGCGCGGCGGTGCTCACCGGCTATCCGGCGCTGGTCGACGACACGACGAGCGTGTCGATCGCGCTTTTCGACACCGCAGAGGCAGCAACGGCAGCGACGCGCGCCGGCGTGCTGCGGCTCATGCGCTTCGCGCTCAAGGACGCCATCACGTCCTACGAGAAGGGTTCGCCCGGGTTCACGCAGGCCGCGCTGCAGTTGAAGACGGCGATCGGCACCGAGCGACTGCGGGCCGACGTGCTGGCTGCGGTGGTCGACCGCGCTTTCCTCGGCGACGACCCGCCGCCGCGCAACGAAACGGCGTTCGTGGCGCAGGTGAAACGGGCGCGCACGCGCCTTCCTGCGGTGGCGGAAGGCGCCTTTCGGCTGCTCGCGGTCATTGCCGCCGAATACCATGGGCTGACGCTGCGCCTGGCGGCGGTTCCGCCCCCCCAGGCGCGCTTCGCTGCCGGGCTCGCGGCCGAGCGCGATTCCCTGGTCCATCCCGGCTTCTTCGGCGCCACGCCCTGGGCGCAGCTCGTTCACCTGCCGCGCTACCTGAAGGCGCTCGACCGCCGCCTCGCGCGTCATCTGGAGCGGCCGGATCGCGATGCGCGCCACGCGGCGGAGCTCGCCCGGTTCGCGATGCGCCACAAGGAGCGCGTGGAGCGCGAACGTGCCGCGGGCGGCGCGGGCTCGCCCGCGCTGGAGGCGTTCCGCTGGCTGCTGGAGGAGCTGAAGGTGTCGCTCTTCGCTCAGGAACTGCGGACACCCTTCCCCGTATCTTGGAAGCGTATCCAAAAAGCATGGAAGGACGTCGAAAGCTAGTGAAAGGCGCGATTTCGGTTTGGCAACCAATTTTCCTACATGATAGAGTAGGTTAGGCCATTGTCATGATCTGGGACGGGAGGTGCCGGGAAGCCCGGCGCAGCCACGTCGCCGGGACTTCTTGAACACGACCACGCCCACCGCCCCTGCTGACGCCGCCGCCGCCGCGGCGCGCCGCGCATTGCCGCCCGAGAAGGTCAAGATTCTCCAGGGATGCCGCGACATGGCGGTCGAGCGCCTCGTCGCGGCGTTTTCGGCGATGCTCGAAAAGATCGGCGACATGCTGATGGAGCGCAGCGGCAGGACCGACGTGCGCGAAGAACAGCAGGTGCTGCTCGATGCGCGGGTCGCGCTGATGCGCGATCACGGCGCCCTGATGGGCGATTTCGAGAAACGCCTGCGCACGCTCGTCGATCGACGGATCGAGGGCAGGGACGTGAAGCTCGAGTTTTCGAAGCTCGACGCGAGCGAGCTCTCGCTCGTCGATCATCTGTCGATGGACGAGACGGTGATCACCAGCAACATCGTCCGCGTGGTGGAAAACAGCGCGCACGAGGAGCTGATCGCCTTCAACCGCGGCATCGGCAGCCTGCTCGATCATCCCGGGCTCGAGACCGACGCGAACCCGCTGGCGCCGGCGACGATCATCGAGGCCTTCGCCGAGGCGCTCACCGGCATCAAGGCCGACCTGCAGGCCAAGTTCCAGATTCTCAAGGAGCTGAACCAGTCGTCGCTGGTCGATATCGCGGCGATCTACGCCGACCTCAATCGCCACCTGACGCAGCTCGGCGTGATGCCGGCCGCCGGCATGCGCGGTGCCGGCGGGCGCCGCGCGGGCGAGCGCGCGCGCCCCCCGTCGAAGGCGGAGGGGGGCAAGGGCGGCGCGGACGCGGCCGAAGTCGACGTGATGTCGCTGTTCCGCAAGATGGCCTCGCAGGGCAGCTTCCCGATGACCGGCGCACCGTCGCTGCCGATGCTCGACGTGCCGTCCGCGGGGCTGGGCGGCGGCGGCGGCATGGCCCCGCCGTTCGGCGGCGGCATGGCGCCGCCGTCGGAATCGTCGTTCATGCCGATGCGGCCCACGCCGTCGGGCTACGTTCCCGGTCATCCGATCATCTCGACCGTCGACCTGCACGAGGGCCTGACGCGCCTGCAGGCGGGCCAGACCGACTTCGACATTGGCGGCGCGCAGGTGTCGTTCGCAGGCGTGCCCGAGGGCACGCACAACGTGTTGCGCGACCTGCAGGAGTCGCCGCTCGGCCGCAAGGCGAACCAGCTCGAGTCGATGACGATCGAGATGGTCGCCATGCTGTTCGACTTCATCTTCGAGACGCGCGATCTGCCGGACGGCATCAAGGCGCAGCTTGCGCGCCTGCAGATCCCGGTGCTCAAGGCCGCGATGCTCGACGGGGCCTTCTTCGCCAAGAAGACGCACCCGTCGCGCCTGCTCGTCAACGCGCTCGCGGACGCCGGACTCGGCTGGTCGCCGGAGATGGGCAACGGCGATCCGCTGTACCGGACGATCGAGCAGCTCGTTCGGCGCATCCTGAACGAGTTCTCGGACAACCTCGCGCTGTTCGACGAGCTGCGCGAGGAACTGGAGACCTTCCTCGCCGACGAGGAGAAGGCGGCCGAAGACAATATCGCGACGTCCGCCGACGAGATCAACCAGAACGACAAGCTGCAGATCGCCGTCGTCATCGGCAAGGCGGAGATCGAGCGACGGATCGAGAACTATCCGATTCCCCAGTTCCTGGCGACCTTCCTGCGCGAGCATTGGCAGTCGACGCTCGAGCACGTGTACCTGAAGGACGGCGACGAGAGCGAGTCGTGGACTTCCGCCGTCACCACGCTCGAGGACCTGGTGTGGAGCGTCCAGCCGAAGCGCAGCGGGGAGGACCGCAAGCATCTCGTCGCGCTGCTGCCGTCGCTGCTGAAGCGGCTCGGCGCGGGTGTGCACAACCAGCGCTGGACACAGGATCAGCGCGAGCGGTTCATGACGAATCTCGTCGAGGCGCACGCGGCGGCGGTGAAGCCCTCGTTCGCCGCGGCGACGTCGCCGACGGCCGCGGTGGCCGAGGCGGCGAAGGCGCAGGCGGAAGTCGCGAAGGCGTCGGGCGATTCGGTCGCCGCAGCCAAGGCGGAAGCGCTCGCCGCGGCCATGGCGCCCGCAATGCCGGCGCCGCCCGAGGCGCCGATGGAGGTCCTCGACGACGAGTACCTGGAGATCGCGCGGAACCTCGAGCGCGGCATGTGGGTGGAATTCGAGAGCGAGGACGGGCAGCTCGCCTTCGCCAAGCTCGCCTGGGTGAGTCCGCTGCGCGGCACGTACCTGTTCACGAACCGCCAGGGGCAGAAGGCGCTGTCGATGACCGCCGAGGATCTCGCGCACCGCTTCCGCGCCGATCGCGCACGCCTCGTCGAGGCCGAGCCGCTGGTCGACCGCGCAATGACGAGCGTCATCACGAACCTGACGCAGAAGATCGCGGAGCCGGCGGACGCGATGTAGCTGCCGCGGCACTGCCTGCGCCCGGCAGGCGCAATGCGTGCCCCCTTGAGACCCTCCGTGTCCGGCGCGGGACGGGTTGGCGGCCGGGCTTCGATGTCGCCACGCGCTACGAAAGACAAGGAGGAGCGGCGGATGGGTATCGGCGTATTGGTGATCGGGGACGAGATTCTCACGGGCAAGCGGGCGGACCGCCATCTCGCGCACGCGATCGAGACGCTCGGCAGGCGCGGTCTCGATATCGATTTCGCGCACTACCTCGGCGACGATCGCGCACGCCTGACGTCGCTGCTGAAGGAAACCTTCGCCCGTGACGAACTCGTGTTCAGCTTCGGCGGGATCGGCGCGACGCCGGACGACTGCACGCGGCAGGCGGCGGCGGCGGCGCTGGGCGTCGATCTGGCGCCGCATCCGGAGGCGGTGCGGGAGATCGAGGCGAAGTTCGGCGCCGAGGCTTATCCGAACCGGGTGCTGATGGCCGAGTTTCCCGCGGGAAGCCGCATCATTCCCAATCCGGTCAACCGCGTCGCCGCCTTTGCGATCCGCAACCATCATTTCTTCCCCGGCTTCCCCCAGATGGCGTGGCCGATGCTCGATTGGGTGCTCGCGACCTGGTATCCGGAAATGCTGCGCACGCCGGCGGTCGAGCGTGCGATCGTCGTGTACGACGCGGGAGAGAGCCAGTTGCTGAAGCTGATGAACGACTGCGTGGCGCGCTTTCCGCGCGTGAAGCTGTTCAGCCTGCCGTCGTTCCAGATCGACGGCAAGCGGCGCCTGGAACTCGGCGTGCGCGGCGAGGCTGTGCTGGCGGACACGGCGCTCGCCTTCCTGCGCGACGGCGTCGCCGCCGGCGGCTTTCGCCACGAGCCGCTCGCGCCACCCGGATGACCTTCGCGTGTTTTTCGCGCTGAAGCGTGCATTGCCCGTGTTCGCGAGCGGGCGAGTGCTGTCGGTCGTCTTCCTGCCGCTGGCCGGCGCGGCGGTCGTGTTCTTCACGATCGCGTGGTGGATGTGGACGCCGCTCGTCGACTGGATGGCGGTCACGCTGTTCGACGCGCCGCGCGGCGCGACGGGGACTGCTACCGGGTGGGGCGCGATCGTCGCGGGCGTCGCGACCTTCGTCGCGTTCGTCGCGCTGGCGCTCGTCGCCGCGCTGGTGGCGATCGGCGTGTTCGCGATGCCGGTGATCGTGAGCACCGTCGCCGCGCGCGATTTCGCGACGCTCGAGCGGCGCAAGGGCGGCACGGTGGCGGGGAGCGTCGTCAACGCCGCGGTGGCCGTCGCGCTGTTCGTGCCGCTGTGGATCGCCTCGCTATTCCTGCTGTTCGTGCCGCCGCTGTTCGTCGCGGTGTCGCTCGTGCTGTCGGCGTGGCTGAACCAGCGCCTGCTGCGCTACGACGCGCTCGCCGAGCACGCCGACGCCGCCGAGCTGCGCGACGTCGTGCGCAAGGCGCGCGGCAAGCTGTTCCGCTTGGGCCTCGTGCTCGCGCCGCTCTCTTACGTCCCGATCGTCAATTTCTTCGCGCCCCTCTACGCCGGCATCGCTTTCACCTATCTCTGCCTGGACGAGGTTGCGGCGCGGCGCGCCGCGGCGGGGCGCGCCGCCGGAGCGCGATGATGGACGGCAGCGGAAAAACGTTCGACGAGGTGCAGGTAGGCGTGACGTTCGCCAGCACGATGACGATCACCGAGACGCACCTCGTGCTCGGCGCCGGGCTCATCGGCGATTTCAATCCGCATCACGCCAACGAGGTCTACGCGCAACGCTCGCGCTTCGGCACGCGCATCCTGCACGGGATGCTGACCAGCGCGGTGATGGGCGCTGCGGTGGGCATGTACTTTCACGGCACGGCGATCGCCTATCTCGAGCACAACGCGCGCTTTCTTGCGCCCGTGCGCGCCGGCGACACGCTCACCACGACCTGGACCGTCGTCGAGCTCGCCGCCAAACCGAAGCACGACGGCGGCATCGTCGTGCTGAAGGGCATCGCCGTCAACCAGGACGGCGTCAAGGTGGCCGAGGCGGACGGCAAGATCCTCGTGGCCGCGAAAGGCTGACGGGCAGGATCGTCGCAGCCCGGAAAGACCGCCGGCAGCGCCGTTGCGTGGTGTCCGCGTAGAATTCCGCGGCGATGGACGAACGGACAGCCCTCGACGTGTTGGCGGTGCGCGCCCTCGAGACCACCGAGCAGGGACGCGAGGCCTGGTCCGATGCCGACCGCGCCTGGGCAAGCCGTGCTGCGGCCGAGGTCGTCGGCGAGCACGGGACGCCCGATCAGTTTCTGGGCCGCCGCGCGGCGCTGGTGCTGGAGCGCGTGGGCGAGCGCGATGGGCGCTTCGTCCGCGGCGCGCGCGCGCTCACCTGGCGGCCCTGGGTCGGCAATGCAGTGATCGTCGGCGCGCTCGCGCTCGGGATCGCCGTCGACCGCATCGGCGGCGCCCAGACGATCAACCTGCTCGCGCCGCCGGTGTTCCTGCTGCTCGTGTGGAATCTTGCGATGTACGCGGCGCTGGCGCTCGTGCCGCTGGTGCGCCGCGGGCAGCCGCCCGGCGCACTGCGCGCGACGCTGGCGCGCTTCGCGAGCGGATCGGGTGCGGTCCCCCGCGTGCGCGGCGCCGAGCGCTATCGGATGACGGCGACCGAATGGGCGCACGCGGCGACCCCGCTGTACGCCGCGCGCGCGGCGCGGATACTGCATTTCGCGGCGGCGGCGCTGGCACTCGGCGTCATCGCCGGCATGTACGTGCGCGGCCTCGCCTTCGAGTATCGCGCCGCGTGGGAGAGCACGTTCCTCGACGCAGCGCAGGTGCGCGCGCTGCTCGCGGGCGCGCTCGCTCCGGGGTCGTGGCTCACCGGCATCGCGGTGCCCGACGTTGCGCAGGTCGCGTCGATTCGCGCACCGGCAGGGGAGAATGCGGCGACATGGCTCCATCTGTTCGCGGCGACCGTCGTCGCGGTCATCGTCGTGCCGCGTCTCGCGCTGGGTGTCGCGGCGGCGATTCTCGAACGGCGGCGCGCCACGCGCGTGCCGCTGCCGCTGCGCGACGCGTATTTCCAGCGCCTGCTGCGCGGCTTTCGCGGCGGCGCCGCGCGGGTGCGCGTCGTTCCCTACAGCTATAGCCCCGCCGCACCGGCGCTCGCGGGACTTGAGGCGATCGTTGCGCGCGCGTTCGGCGGCGGTGCGGCGCTGGTCGTCGAGGCGCCGGTGGCCTATGGCGGCGCCGCCCTCGCCGAGCGCGCGGTCCCGGGACACCTCATCGCGCTGTTCAACGCGACGGCGACGCCCGAGCGCGACGTGCACGGCGCCTTCGTCGGCACGCTCGCTGCCGGCGAAAAAACCCTTCCGCCGGTGATCGCGCTCGTCGACGAGACGGCGTTTCGCGCGCGCGCTGCTGGCGACGACGCGCGCCTCGTCGGCCGGCGCGCGACCTGGCGCGACGCGCTCGCCGCGGACGGGGTCGCGATCGTCTTTTCCGATCTCGCGGCGCCCGATCTTGCCGCCGCGGAAACCGCGCTCGATGCGGCGCTGGCCGGTGGCCGCTGACGCGCACGCTGCGGGAGCGAGCGATATCGCGTCGATCGCGCTGTCGCTCATCTCGCATACGAACGCCGGCAAGACGACGTTGGCGCGCACGCTGCTCGACCGCGACATCGGCGACGTCCGCGATGCGCCGCACGTCACGCAGTCCGCATCGGTGCACCGTCTCGTCGAGTCCGCCGTGGGTGACACGCTCTCGCTGTGGGACACGCCGGGCTTCGGCGACAGCGCGCGACTCGCGAAGCGGCTGGCGCAGGAAGGCAGCCCGATCGGCTGGTTCATGACGCAGGTGTGGGATCGCTATCGCGACCGCTCGTTCTGGCTGACGCAACAGGCGGTGCGCAACGTCCGCGACGAGGCCGACGTCGTCCTCTATCTCGTCAACGCTTCGGAGACGCCGGAGGACGCCGGCTACCTGGCGCCGGAACTTGCCGTCCTCGCGTGGATCGGCAAGCCGGTGATCGCGCTGCTGAACCAGGCGGGTCCCGCGACTGGCGCGGGCGACGAGCGTGCCGACGAGGCCCGCTGGCGCGCGCGGCTCGCCGAGGCGAAGGTGCGCGAGGTGCTGGCGCTCGACGCGTTTGCGCGCTGCTGGGTGCAGGAATTCGCGCTGTTCGCGGCCATCGCGCGCGTGCTGCCGGCGGCGCAGCGGCCAGCGCAAAGACGTCTCACCCGGGCGTGGGAGGCGCGTCGCCGCGCTCAGTTCGACGCCGCGATGGGCGCGCTCGCGCTGCCGCTCGCGGCGGCGGCTTCCGATCGCGTCGCGCTCCCCGACGATCCGCTGCTCGCCAAGGTCGGCCGCAAGCTCGGGATCGCTCGCGCGACCGGAGAAAGCGCGGCGCAGCGCGTCGAGCGCGAGATGGCGGCCCGCGTCGAGCTGGCCTTTCGCGCCTGCACCGACCGCCTGCTCGAGATTCACGGGCTCGCCGGCAGCGCGGCGGCCGAGGCGTTCGCGCGCCTCGACGGCGACCTGCGGCGCGACGCGCCGCTCGACGAAGGCAAGGCGGCGATGATGGGCGGCATCGTCAGCGGCGCGGTGACGGGGCTGACCGCCGACCTCGCCGCAGGTGGCCTCACTCTCGGCGGCGGCATGCTCGCAGGGGCGCTGCTGGGCGCGCTCGGCGGCGCGGGCATCGCGCGCGGCATGAACGTCGTGCGCGAACGGAAAGGATTGACGCTCGCCTGGGACGCCGCGTTTCTCGACAAGCTGGCGGCCGCCGTGCTGCTGCGCTATCTCGCCGTCGCGCACTTCGGGCGCGGGCGCGGCGCCTGGACGGCGAACGCGGTGCCCGAGCACTGGCGCGCCGCGGTGGCCGCGGCACAGGCCGCGCACGCACAGGACTTCGCGCAGGTGTGGGCCGAGCGCGCCGCGAACGCGGACCTGCTTGCAAACGAGTCGCGGCTGCGCAAGCTGCTGGCGCGCGTGGCGAGTGGCGTGCTTGCGAAGCTCTATCCCGATGCGGGGCTGATCGCGGACGCGGCGGACTAGCGCCGGCCCGTCGCCGGCGTCTCGCGCGCCAGTGTCTCGACGCACTCGGCCACGAGCGACGGCCCGCGATAGACGAGACCCGTATAGAGTTGCACCAGCGTGGCGCCCGCGTCGATCTTCGCCCTCGCGTCGGCGCCCGAGAGGATGCCGCCGACGCCGATGATCGGCAGCGCGCCGTCGAGCGCCGCGGCGAGCGTGCGGATCACCGCGTTCGACCGCTCGAACAGCGGCCGTCCCGACAGCCCGCCCGCCTCGTCGGCGCGCGGCACGCCGGCGACGGCGTCCCGCGCGATCGTGGTGTTCGTCGCGATGACACCGTCGATCCGGTGCGCCACCAGCAGCCGCGCCACGCCCCGGATGGCATCGTCGTCGAGGTCGGGCGCGATCTTCACGACGAGAGGCACGTGGCGGCCCTGTGCCTGCGCCAGCGTGCGCTGCTCCGCCTTCAGCCGCTCGAGCAGCGCCCCGAGCATAGCGTCGGATTGGAGATCGCGCAGTCCCTGGGTGTTGGGCGACGACACGTTCACCGTCACGTAGCTCGCGTGCGCGTATACGGCACGCAGGCCGCTGACGTAGTCGTCCGATGCGCGCGCGTTCGGCGTGTCGAAGTTGCGGCCGAGGTTGATGCCGAGCACGCCGCGCCAGCGCGAGCGCCGCACGTTGTCGATAAAGCGCTCGACGCCTTCGTTGTTGAAGCCGAGGCGGTTGATCAGCGCCTCGGCTTGCGGCAGGCGGAACATGCGCGGCTTCGGATTGCCGGGCTGCGGGCGCGGGGTGACCGTGCCGGCTTCGAGGAAGCCGAAGCCGAGCGTGGCGAGTCCCGCGAGGTGCGCGGCGTTCTTGTCGAGTCCCGCGGCGAGCCCGACGGGATTGGGGAATTCGATGCCCATCGCCGTGACGGGCGCGGGCGGCACGCGCGGCGCGGCGAGCTTGGCGAGGCCGACGCGCGCCGCGGCATCGAGCGCACGAAACGCGGCGTCGTGCGCCGCTTCCGGATCGAGCGCGAAAAGGAGCGGCCGGAACAGCGGATAGAGCCGATGCATGCGGGCGCGATGTTAACATTCGTGCCGACCCTCGATGCCGTACCTCGCCGTCCTTCTGCTGTCGCTGTTCGCGCTTCTCGCCGTCACCTGCGCCGACGCCGCGTCGCGCGCGCCGCGCCTCGCCAACGACCCTTCCCAGGTACCCGCCGACCCCGCGCATCGCTATGCCGAGCGCGCCGACGTGCGCGCGTTCATCGACGAACTGGTCGCGGAACACGGGTTCGACCGGCGCGCGCTGACGCGCTGGTTCGCCGCTGCGCGGTTCCAGCCGCGCATCGTCGCCGCGATGGACCGCCCGCTCGTCGAGCCGCCGAAGTGGTACGCGTACGCTCCGCAGTTCCTCACGCCCGAGCGGATCGACGGCGGCGTCGCCTTCTATTCGCGCAACGCCGCCGCGCTCGAGCGCGCGGAACGCGAGTTCGGCGTGCCTGCGGACATCATCGTCGCCATCATCGGCGTCGAGACGCTCTACGGGCGCAACGTCGGCTCGTTTCGCGTCATCGACGCACTGACGACGCTCGCCTTCGATTACCCGCGCCGCGCGACGTTCTTCCGCGGCGAATTGAAGGAGTTCCTGCGGCTCGCGCGCGAGCAGGCGTTGTCGCCGCTGGCCCCCAAGGGCTCGTTCGCCGGCGCGATGGGGGTGCCGCAGTTCATGCCCGGCAGCTACCGCCGCTTCGCGGTCGACTTCGACTTCGACGGCCACGTCGACCTGTGGACCAACCCGACCGATGCGATCGGCAGCGTCGCGAACTACCTCGCGCGCCACGACTGGCAGCCGGGCGAGCCTGTGCTGCTCCCCGCGACGATCGACGAGGCCGGGCGCGACGTCGCGCTGCGCAAGCTCGACGGCGGCCTCAGCGAACGCCGCTCGCTCGCCGCCTGGGAGAACGACGGCGTGCGCGCCGACGTGCCGGCGCCGCAGCTGCCGGGCGACAGCGTGGCGCTGCTCTTCCTCGAAGATCCGCCGGTCGGTGGCGCGGAGCGCGCGACCTACTGGATCGCCTGCGCGAATTTTTTCGTCATCACGCGCTACAACCGCAGCCGGCTCTACGCCTCCGCGGTGTGGTCGCTCGCAGAAGCGATTCGAAAGGCGCGGGAGCCCGCAAAGTAATATTGGCGCATCCGGGAAGATTCCGATGGACCCCGCAATCGACAAGGACCTCCCGCTCAAGGAAGACACGCGCCTGCTCGGCCGGATCCTCGGCGACGTCCTGCGCGCGCAGACCGGCGAGGCCGGCTACGCGCGCGTCGAGGCCATCCGGCAGACGGCCATCCGTTTCCACCGCGACGAGCAGGGCGCCGCCGCGCGCGGCGAGTTGACGGCGATGCTCAATCCACTGCCGATCGCCGACGTGCTGCACGTCGTGCGTGCCTTCAGCTACTTCTCGCATCTCGCGAACATCGCGGAGGACGTGCACCAGAATCGCCGCCGCCGCGCCCACGCGCTCGGCGGCTCGCCGCCACAGCGCGGCAGCATCGCCCAGGCGCTGGAGCGCCTTGCTGCCGCAGGGGTGGACGGAACGGCGCTGCGCCGCTGGTTCGACAATGCACTGGTCGCGCCGGTGCTGACCGCGCATCCCACCGAGGTGCAGCGCAAGAGCATCCTCGATGCCGAGCGCGAGATCGCGCGCCTGCTGGTCTGGCGCGACCGCGTAGAGCTCACGCGCGACGAAACCGCCGAGTTCGACGCCGCGCTCCACCGCCAGGTGCTGGAGCTGTGGCAGACGGCGATGCTGCGCCTGTCCAAGCTGCAGGTGAAAGACGAGATCGACAACGGGCTCGCCTATTACCGCTACACCTTCCTCGACCAGATCCCGCGCCTCTACGCCGACGTCGCCGCGCGGCTCACGCACGATTTCAACCTCGACGCGACGCGCCTGCCGCCATTCCTGCGCACCGGCTCGTGGATCGGCGGCGATCGCGACGGCAATCCTTCTGTCGACGCCGAAACGCTCGCCTACGCGATTCGAGCGCAGGCTGCGCTGGCATTCGAGCACTACCTCGGCGAAGTCCACCGGCTGGGCGCCGAGCTGTCGCTGTCGTCGCGGCTCGTGCAGCCGACGACTGCGCTCGTCGAACTCGCGGAGCGCGCGGGCGACGAGAATCCGCATCGCCAGGACGAGCCCTACCGCCAGGCGCTGGTCGGCGTCTACGGGCGGCTCGCGGCGACCGCCCGCGTCCTGTCCGGCTATGCGCCGCCGCGGCCCGCAAACGCCGCCGGCGAGCCGTACCCGACGCCGGGGGACTTTCGCGCCGACCTCGACATCATCGCGGCGTCGCTGGCCACGCACGGCGCGGCGCCGCTGGCCGCCGGCCGCCTCGAACCGCTGCGCCGCGCCGTCGACGTCTTCGGCTTTCATCTCGCGCAACTCGACCTGCGGCAGAACAGCGATGTGCACGAGAGCGTCGTCGGCGAACTGCTCGCGCGCGCCGGCGTCGCCGGCGATTACGCCGAGCTGGACGACGCCGCGCGCGTGGCCGCGCTCGCCCGCGAGCTCGGGCGCCCGCAACTGCTGGCGTCGCCGTTCATCGAATACTCGCCGCGGACGCTGTCGGAACTCGCGATCGTTCGTGTCGCCGCCGACGTTCACGCGCGCTTCGGCGCTTCGGCGTTGCCGAACTACGTCATTTCCAAGTGCCAGTCGGCCTCCGACCTCCTCGAAGTCGCCGTGCTGCTGAAGGAGGCCGGATTGCTGCGCGGTGCCGCGCTCGCAGTCAACATCGTGCCGCTGTTCGAGACGATCGACGACCTCGCGCGCTGCGGCGACGTCATGCGCGCCGCCTTCGCGGTGCCCGAGTACCGCGCGATGGTCGCCGGCCGCGGCGACTGGCAGGAGGTGATGCTCGGCTACTCGGACAGCAACAAGGACGGCGGCTACCTTGCGGCCAACTGGGCGCTGTACCGCGGCGAGATGCTGCTGGTCGACGCGTTTCGCGCGCATGGCGTGAAGCTCCGCTTTTTCCACGGTCGGGGCGGCACGGTCGGCCGCGGCGGCGGCCCAAGCTACGACGCGATCCTCGCCCAGCCGGCGGGTGCGGTCACCGGCGGGTTGCGCATCACCGAGCAGGGCGAGATCATCGCGAGCAAGTATTCGGACCCCGAGCTCGGCCGGCGCAACCTGGAAGCGCTCGTCGCAGCGACGCTCCAGGCGAGCCTCGAGGACACCGAGCGCCTCGGGTGTCGCGCCGACGACCATTTTGCCGTGATGGACGAGCTCGCGGCGCACGCGCTCCGCGCGTATCGCTCGCTCGTATACGAGACGCCGCAGTTCGCCGACTATTTTCGCGCTTCGACGCCGATCGCCGAGATCGCGCAACTGAACATCGGCAGCCGGCCGGCGTCGCGCACCGCGTCGCCGCGCATCGAGGACCTGCGCGCGATCCCGTGGGTGTTCTCCTGGGGGCAGTGCCGGCTGATGCTGCCCGGCTGGTACGGCTTCGGCACCGCGGTGGACCACTGGCTCGCCGACCATCCGCGCGGACTCGCGCAGCTCGCCGACATGCAGGCGCGCTGGCCGTTCTTCAAGAGCGTGATGTCGAACATGACGATGGTGCTCGCGAAGACCGACCTTGCCGTCGCGTCGCGCTACGCCGAGCTGGTCGACGATCCCGCCGTGCGCGATGCGGTGTTCCCGCGGATCGTCGACGAGCACGCGCGCACGATCCGCCATTGCCTTGCGATCACGCAGCAGTCGACGCTGCTGGAGGACAACCCGACGCTGGCGCGCTCGATTCGCAATCGCTTCCCGTATCTCGATCCGTTGAATCACCTCCAGATCGAGCTGCTGCGCCGCTATCGCGCGGGCGACGCGGACCCCAGGACGCGCCGCGCCATCCATCTCACGATCAACGGGCTCGCCGCCGGGCTGCGCAACAGCGGGTAGGTAACGACCCCCACGCTCACTGCGTTCGCTGCCCCAAGGGGGAGCAAGCCTCCCTTGCGGCGGCCCGGCGGAAGGCTGGACGGACCAAGTGCCCGCGGCGGCTATAATTTGCCGATCTCCATGCGCATCCTGCTTTCCAACGACGATGGCTATTTCGCGCCCGGCCTCGAGCATCTCGCCGCCGCGCTGACCCCGCATGCGGAGCTCACCGTCGTTGCGCCGGAGCGCGACCGCAGCGGCGCGTCCAACTCGCTGACGCTCGACCGGCCGCTGTTCGTGAGGCGTGCGCCGAACGGATTCCTGTTCGTCAACGGCACGCCGACCGACTGCGTGCACCTTGCGGTCACCGGGCTGCTCGAGGCGCTGCCCGACATCGTGATCTCGGGCATCAACCTCGGCGCGAACATGGGCGACGACACGATCTACTCCGGCACGGTCGCCGCTGCTACCGAAGGCTTCCTGCTGGGCATTCCGTCGATCGCGATTTCCCTCGCGTCGAAGAACGCGCAGCACTTCGAAACGGCGTCGCAGGTCGCCGTGGAGCTCGTCGAGCGGCACGCACGCGAGCGCGCCGGCCCGTGGCTCCTCAACGTCAACGTTCCCGACATCGCCCGCAGCGCAGTGAAAGGCATCGCGGTCACGCGGCTCGGCCGGCGGCACAAGGCCGAGGACGTGATCAAGACGCAGAACCCCCGCGGTGAGACCGTGTACTGGGTCGGCGCGGCCGGTGCCGCCGCCGATGCCGGCGAAGGCACCGATTTCCACGCGGTCGGCGAGGGCTACGTCTCGGTGACCCCGCTCCAGATCGATCTCACCAACCGCGAGCAGATGCGCGGAGTGGACGCCTGGCTCGCCCGATGAGCGCTCGAGGATGCGCGCCGGCGATGCGCGCCTGACGAAGCGGCCGGCGATGGGGACACTCGGCGGGCGGCACACCGGCATCGGCATGACCTCCGATCGCACGCGCACGCGGATGGTCGAGCGGCTGCGCCGTGACGGAATTCGCGACGAGGTCGTGCTGTCGGCGCTTAATGCGGTGCCGCGGCACATCTTCGTCGACGAGGCGCTCGCGAGCCGCGCCTACGACGACGTGCCGCTGCCGATCGGCCACGGCCAGACGATCTCGCAGCCCTGGGTCGTGGCGCGCATGACCGAGCTGGCGCGCAATGGCCGCGCACTCGACACAATCCTCGAGATCGGCACCGGCTGTGGATACCAGACGGCGGTGCTTGCGCGGGTGGGCGTTACCGTATTCACGGTCGAGCGCATTCATGCGCTGGTGATCAAGGCGCGGCGCAACCTGCAGGCGCTCAAGGTCGGCAACGTCCGGCTCAAGTACGGCGACGGCAGCGCCGATCTCAAGGAGGACATTGCGGTGGACGCGATCGTCATCGCTGCCGGGGCCACGCACGTGCCGACTGCACTCTTTCGCTACCTGAAGCCGGCCGGGCGCATGGTGCTTCCGCTGGCGGCGTCCGGCGATGAGGAGCGCGGCACGCAGCGGCTCACGGTGATCGAGGCGACGGCCGGCGGCATGCGGGAGCACACGTACGATGCGGTAAGATTCGTACCGCTGCTGTCGGGACTCTCGTGAACTTTCGCGGGATTCCGGCGTCGTTTCGATACATGCGCCCGCGCTTGCCGACCGAATCACGCATCCACGTGACGCCTACGCGCGCAATCGCGCTCGCGCTCGTCGTGCTGACGCTCGCCGCCTGCGCGTCGCGACAACCCGTGCCCGTGGAAGAGCGGGGGTCGCCGCCGTCCGCGCCGCAGGCTGCCGCTGCGCCCGTCGAAGCTGCGCCTCCCGGAGCCGTCCCCGAACCCGACGCGCGCGCAGCGACGTACACGGTGAAGCGCGGCGACACGTTGGCGCAGATCGCGCTCGACAACGGCCTCGACTATCGCGAAGTCGCCGCGTGGAACAATCTGGACAATCCGAACCTGATCCGTGTCGGCCAGGCGTTGCGGCTGACGGCGCCCGCCGGGACGCCCGCCGCCTCGAGCGCCGGCGCGTCGGTGCTCACGGCGCCGCTGCGCCCGCCGTCGTCCGTGGGCGAGCCGCGCCCCGCACCGCCGCCCGCGGCGGCAGCGGCGTCAGCGCGCGCGGACGGATCGACGAAGTCCTCCCCCAAAGCGCTGCGTGAGCCGTACTCCGAGCGTGCGCTGCGCGAAGTCGCGCTGGCGAGCAACGCGACGGCAGCGCCCGCGGTCGCCGCCTCGCCGCCGGAAGCGGCGAACGAAACGCTCGCGCTCGCCACACCCCCCGGCCCGCGCACCGAGCCGAAGAGCGAGCCCTCCCGCTCGGCGGCGTCCGACACCGGCGAGGAAGACCGCATCGACTGGGCGTGGCCGGTCAAGGGCAAGGTCGTCGGCGGCTTCTCCGAGTCGGCGAATCTCAAAGGCATCGACATCGCCGGCACCGCCGGACAGCCGGTGCAGGCGAGCGCATCGGGGCGCGTCGTCTACGCAGGCAGCGGATTGCGCGGCTACGGCAAGCTCATCATCATCAAGCACAACAAGACCTACCTTTCCGCGTATGCGCACAACCGCGATATCCTCGTCAAGGAAGGCGACGAGGTGAAGCGCGGCCAGAAGATCGCGGAAATGGGCAGCACCGACAGCGAGCAGGTCAAGCTGCACTTCGAGATCCGGCGGATGGGCAAGCCGATGGATCCGGCGAGATATCTGCCGCCGGCATGAAAAACCTGCGACGCGCGCCGGAGTTTCCGGCGCTCGCGGATTCGCAGGGAGCGCCGGACGCCGGACCCGACGAAGCGCTCGCCGATGCGCCGGTCGAGCTCGACACATTCACTGCGGAATTGCCGCTCGACGAGCCGTCCCCCGGCCTGTCTGCCGACCTCGTCGTCGATCTCACGCAGCTCTATCTTAACGACATCGGCCAGCACGCGTTGCTGAGCGCGGGCGAGGAGCTTCGGCTGGCGCGCCGTGATGAACCAGTCGCGCACGATCCGCCTTCCCGCGCACGTGGTGAAGGAGATGAACGTCGTGCTGCGCGCGATGCGCCACCTCGAATCGCGGGCGCCGCAAGGCGGCGCCGACACGACGCTCGACGACGTCGCGCACCTGCTCGGCAAGAGCGTCGTCGAGATCGAGCGGCTGCTGCGCTATCGCGAGCATCCGGTGTCGCTCGACGCGCCGCTGCCCGCCGACGCTTCGCTGTCGGTCGGCGACGGCGTCGCCGACGAATCGGCCGTCTCGCCGGAGCTCCTGCTGCACGTCAGCGCGATCGAGCGCGACGTCGGCGAGTGGCTGGCCGAGTTGACGCCGCGGCAGCGACAGGTGATCGAGCGGCGCTACGGGCTCAATGGCCATGACGTCGTGACGCTCGACGAGCTCTCGCGGGAAATGGGTGTGACCCGCGAGCGCGTCCGCCAGATCCAGGGCGAGGCCATCGAGAAGCTGCGCGGCCGCATTGCGCGCCGCGGCCTCGAGAAAGAGGATTTTCTCTAGCCGGTCCGGCGTGCAAGGCTTTTCGCCAAGCGGAAGCTTCGCGCGGTTATCGCCCGCGGTGCGTCCGGCCCGCCGGCCATTCGCTTCAGCCTGCCGCAGCGCCTTCGCGCAGCCGCGCGGGCGAGGGCAGCGCGCCGATCGCGTGCTCCAGCGTTGCGACGAGCGCTGCGCGGTCGCGCGACTCGGGCGCGAGGCTGCCGTAGCGCAGCTTCGCGTAAGCCTCGCCGATTGCCGCGAAGGCGATCGCGAACTGCGGCCAGCGCGCCGCCGCGCGCTGCGAAAACGCGAGCGGCCCCTCGTGCGGCTGCCGCGGCAGGCCCGCGCGCGCGAGGCGGCGGCAGATGTCGTCCCACAGCACGAGCGCGCGCTCCTTGCGCCGCCGGCGCCGCGCCATCCACAGCAGCACCGCCGCGCACCACAGGCCGGCGAGCGCCATCACGGCGACGACGACCTGCCAGGGCGCGAACAGGTCGAAATTCATCTCGCGCCACAGCGCGCGCTGGCGCTGGTAGTTGAAATCGACGACGTGGTTGCGCCAGCCGTGGTTGACCGCGTCCCAGACGAGGCCGAGGTCCTTGAGCCAGCCGCCGTCGAGCCGCGCGAGCAGCGGTATCGGCTCCCCCGCCGGCAGCGAGCTCGCGAAGCCGCGCTCGATGCGCGACGGCGCCACCGCGGCGGTGGGATCGAAGCGGACCCATTGCCCGTCCAGCAGCGCCTCCGTCCAGGCGTGCGCGTCGGACTGGCGCACGATCATGTAGCCGCCGGTGGGATTCATCTCGCCGCCCTGGTAGCCGGTGACGATGCGGGCCGGGATGCCGGCCGCGCGCAGCAGCACGACGAAGGCGCTCGCGTAGTGCTCGCAGAAGCCGCGCCGCGTGTCGAGCAGGAACTGGTCGATCGGCTCGTTCTCGTAGAGCGGCGGGCCGAGCGTGTAGACGAACGCCTCCGTATTGAAGTGGCGCAGCACCGCGCGGATGTAGTCGCGGTCGTCGGGGTGGCGCTCGCGCAGCGCGCGGGCGAAGGCGATCGAGCGCGGATTGCGGTCGGGCAGGCGCAGGTTGATGCGCGCGTCGAGGCTCGACGACGACCGATAGCGATCGCGCAGCACGGACTGTTGCGTATAGCGCAGCGGCTGGGTGATCGGCGCGCGGGCAAGCAACTGCTGGTCGCGCGTGAGGCCGAGGAACGCCGGCAGCGTCACCGCGCCGTCGGCGCTCGGTCCCGCGAGACGCGGCGCGCCCGTAGGCAGCTCGAGCGCGAACATGTAGGGTTGGTTGCTGGGCTCGAGGGTGACGGTGTACGAGATCGTCTTGACGGCGTCCGTCGCCGGCGTGCCGCCGATGAAGGGCAGCGGCGCGACGCTCCACACGCGCCCGTCGTAGCGCGACAGGACCGGTCCGCGCCAGTAGCGCTGCGACGGCGGCGGCGGCGCGCCGCCCTCGAACTCGACGCGCAGCGCCACCTCGTCCGACAGGGTCAGCGACGTGAACATCCCCGGCTCCATCGTGTCGGACAGTCCCGTGCGCGCGCTGCGGTCCGCCGGCAGGCCCCACAGCGGCGCGGCGAGGCGCGGGAACATGAAGAACAGCAGCGCGGCGATCGGCAACCCCTGAACCAGCAGCATCGCCGCGCGGCGCAGCGGCGCTCGCCAGCCGCCTGCGGCCATGGTGCTGTCCGGACGCGCCAGCACGTCGAGCGTCGCGCCCAGCACCACGACTCCCGGCAGGGCGAGCGCGGCGGTGCCCATCGTCTGGGTGCTGAGGAATGGCGTGATCAGCATGAAGGCGGCGAGACACGCGATCAGCGAGCCGTCGCGGCGCGCGTGCGCCTCGAGGAACTTGATGCCGCACAGCACGAACAGGAACGCGATGGACGGTTCGCGCCCGATGAAGTAGCCGTACGAACGGCGGATCGCGAGCGCGACGACGATCGCCAGCAGCGCCAGCGCCCACGAGGGCACGTGCCAGCCGCGCGCATCGCCGCGCCGCGCGTCGCGGCGCAGCAGCACGAAGCGCGCGCCGACGAGTGCGAGCCCGAGGACGGCAATCGCGATGGGCAGGTGAACGGCCTGCGGCAACGCGACCGCGACCAGCAACACGCCCAGCCAGCGAAGCTGATGCGGCGAGAGCCGGTCGGCCGGCGGCTGCGGCGTGCGCGCGAACAGCCTTCGCGGCAGCGATAGCGTCGCGCTCATCTGGAGCTTGCGGTCGCCGGCACGATCATGCGCGTGCCCTTGCGTCGTCGTGGAGCGCGAGCGCGGTCAGTGCCGCGCGATGGTGCTCGCGCCCCTGCCCCGGCGGCAGCGCGAAGCCGGGCAGGATCAGCGCGAAGGGTCGCGCAACACGCTCCGCCGCCAGCACCCACGCCGTCAGGCGGGCAAGGCGCGTTTCGGCGTCGAGGCCCGCAAGCGCGTTCCAGTCGAGCACGACCGGGCCGCCGCCTTGAGCGCCGTCGAAGGACTTGCTGAACCAGCCCGCCCCGCGCGCGACCGCCTTCCACGCGACGCGCTGCGGCGGGTCGCCCCGCTGGTAGTCGCGCAGGCCGGCGAGGTCGGCGTCGCCCCCGCGCGCGCGGGCCGCGGTGTCCGGTCCGTCGTGGCCGCGCGGCAGCGGCGGCGCCGCGGGCTCGGGCCGCGGATACGCGATGCCTTCGAGCGGAAAATGGACGTAGGCCCAACCGCGCCACAGGCCGAGCGGAAAATCGGACGACACGGTCAGCCGGCCGAGCGGAACGCGGCCGCGCCTTATCGTCGGCGCCATAAGCGTCAGCGTTTGCGCGGCGCCGGCGGCGACGTCCGAGACGACGCGCGTGTTGCGCGCGAACAGCGCCACCTGGCTGCGCGCGGCGGGACCGCCGAAAAGCTCGAGCGAGAAGGCGATCGGCGCGCCGGCGAAGGTGTCACCCGCGGCGAGCGGGCGCACCTTGATGCCGGCGAGGTTGCGAAATGCGTGCAGGAGCGTCGCAGCGACGAGCC
>JBDSLT010000071.1:0-4467 GCA_039916265.1 Casimicrobiaceae bacterium
TGGTCGAGGTAGGTGATCGGCAGCGACGCCATCACGTATTCGCGATCGAAGGCCGCGCGGATTTCCGCCGCCGCCAGCTCCTTGCCCGTCGCGTCGGCGATGCGCTGGATCACCTGGCTGAATTCGATCTGCAGCAGGCGCGGCAGCGCGAGGCCGTAGTCGCGCTCCAGCAGGAACGCGATGCCCCCCTTGCCCGACTGGCTGTTCACGCGGATGACCGCTTCGTAGGTCCTGCCGACGTCGGCAGGGTCGATCGGCAGGTACGGCACTTCCCACAGCTCGCGGCCCGCGGCTTCGGCGTCGCGCTGCGCGGCGAGGCCTTTCTTGATTGCGTCCTGATGCGAACCCGAGAACGCCGTGAACACCAGCTCGCCCGCGTACGGATGCCGCGGATGCACCGGCAGGTCCGTGCAATATTCGGCGGTGCGGATGATCTCGCCCATGTTCGAGAAGTCGAGGTTGGGCGCGATCCCCTGCGAGTACAGGTTCATTCCCAGCGTGACGAGACAGACGTTGCCGGTGCGCTCGCCGTTGCCGAACAGACAGCCTTCGATACGGTCGGCCCCCGCCATCAACGCGAGTTCCGCCGCCGCGATGCCCGTGCCGCGGTCGTTGTGCGGATGCAGGCTCAACACCACCGAGTCGCGGCGCGAGAGATTCGTGTGCATCCACTCGATCTGGTCCGCGTAGATATTGGGCGTCGAGACCTCGACCGTCGCCGGAAGGTTGAGGATCACCGGACGCGCAGGCGTCGGCTGCCACACGTCCATCACCGCCTCGCAGATCTCCTTCGCGAAGGGAAGCTCGGTCATGGTGAACGTCTCCGGCGAGTACTCGTACCGCCAGTCGGTGCCCGGCTGCTCGGCCGCACATTCGGTAAACCACTTTGCGCCCTGCACCGCGATGTCGACGATGCCCGCCTTGTCCTTGCCGTAGACGACGCGGCGGAATAGCGGCGCAGTCGGGTTGTACAGGTGGACGATCGCGCGCACAGCGCCGCGCACCGATTCGAACGTGCGCCGGATCAGTTCCTCGCGAGATTGCGTCAGCACCTGGATCGTGACGTCGTCGGGGATGAGGTCGTCCTCGATCAGCTTGCGCACGAAATCGAAATCGGTTTGCGACGCCGACGGAAACCCGACCTCGATCTCCTTCAAGCCGATCTTCACGAGCTGCATGAACATGCGCAGCTTGCGCTCCGCATCCATTGGCTCGATCAGCGCCTGGTTGCCGTCGCGCAGGTCGGTCGAAAGCCAGATCGGCGGCCGGGTGATGGTCTTGCCCGGCCAGGTGCGGTCCGGCAAGTCGATCGGCGGAAACGGGCGGTACTTCTGCGATGGATCGGGTTTCATCGTGAGCCTCGAATCAGGGACGACGGATGCGGTATCGCCATCCTGCCTTCGGACGGCGCGTTCACAGCTCTGCAGGAGGGGGAGAGTTATCTGCGCGCGGGGCGCAGCAGCAGCAGACCGCCGAGGATGAGCGCGGTCGCGGACAAGGGCGTCCGGCGGCTCGGGGCGGTGGGAGTGAAGCTGCTCATGACGATGACACTAGCCCAATTTTCAGGCAGTTGCAAGCGCCGGTGCGGCTGAGAGGCACTTGCCCGATGGGATAATCGCAACGCAATGAGCGATCGGCCGCCCGCACCTACCGAAAGTCCTTGGCGCAGCGGGCGGGCGCGCGATGCCGGGCTGCTGATCGCGGCCATGCTCGTCGCCGGCGCAATCGCCGCGCTAGTCCGGCAGGACGCCAACTGGGACCTCAAGAACTACCATTTCTACAACGCGTGGGCCTTCCTGCACGGGCGCCTGGGCGTCGACTTTGCGCCGGCGCAGTTGCAGACGTATCTCAACCCGCTGCTGGACGTGCCGTTCTACGCGATGGTGGCAGCCGACTGGCCGCCGCGCGCGATCGCGTTCGCGATGGGCCTTTTCGCCGGCGCCGGTGCGTTCTTCCTGATCAAGGCGCTGCACATCCTGTTCGGCGACCTGCCGCGTAGCGAGCGCCGCAACTACGTGGTGTTCGCTGCAGCCCTCGGCTTGCTGGCCGCCGATCCGGCCGCGCTCCTCGCGTCGACGATGAACGAGTGGCAGGGCGCCGCGCTGACGATGCTCGCGCTGTGGCTGATTTTGCGGCGGCTGGCGCTGCCGGAGATCGGCGTCGGCACCCTCGTCTTCGCAGGGCTCCTCTCGGGCACGGCGAGCGGCCTCAAGCTCACCGCCGCGCCTTTCGCGGTGGGCTTGTGCGTTGCGCTGCTCGCGCGCCCTCCCGTCTCGCGCCGCGGCCTGCCCGATGCGCTGACGTTCGGGCTCGCCGTGCTCGCGGGGATCGCCGTCACCGGTGGATTGTGGTTCCACACGCTCTACGAGCACTTCGCCAATCCCGTGTTTCCGTACTACAACGCGTGGCTACGCTCGCCCTGGTGGGATTCACGCTCCGTGCTCGACAACCGCTTCGGACCGCAGTCCGCGATCGAGTGGCTCTATTTCCCGCTGCGACTGTTTGGCGGCACCGCGGGCATTGTCGCGGCGAGCGGCTTTCGCGACTGGCGGCTGCCCGTGCTCTATGTCGCCGCGCTCGGCGCTCTGGTCGCGTGGCTGCTCCGTCGTCGCGGCGGCGCACGCCCCGCACCGCCCGGTCCCGCGCCCGCGTGGCGCTTCGTCGCGACATTCTGGATTGTTTCGTACGCGACGTGGCTCGCGGTGTACGCGCTTTATCGCTACATCATCCCCCTCGAACTGCTGTCGGGCGCGCTGCTGCTCTACTGCCTGCGCTGGATTTTTGCGGGTCGCCTGCTCAACCCCGCGATCGTCGTCGTCACCGTCATCCTCGTCGCCTTCACGCGGTATCCCCACATCGAGCGGATCGACTACGGCGATCGCTACGTGCAGGTCGACGTGCCGCCGGTGGCGCCGCAGGCGGCGATCCTGCTTGCCGCCGACGCTCCGATGTCGCACGTGCTGCCCTTCTTCCCGCGCGACGCGCGCTTCATTGGCGTGAAGAACAACCTCGTCGATCCCGCGATGACCAACCGCCTCGCCGGCGAAATCGCCCGCGCCGTCCGCGAGCATCCCGGGCCTCTCTACGCGCTCGCCTTTCCGCCGGGAGCGAACGCGGCGGCGCTCGCCGCGCACGGGCTGGCGCGCATTCCGGGCACGTGCGCCGACGTCATTTCCAATCTGAGCAAGCGCCCCTTCGAACTCTGTCGATTGAGTCGGTTGGAAAGGACGCGCCCCATCCGGCCTTGAGCGCGTCATGACGCGACGCTAACGCTTGCCAATCGCTCGCGCCGCCGCCTACACAGGGCGCGTATTCGAACGTCCCCCTTCAGGGCAATCGCTTCGTGTTCGACGATTCGCGCCACTGAACCTTCTCGTATCCCATCGGCGCGCCGCCGAGATCCGGGCAGCAGGTCGAATGCACTGCCGACCGTCAATTTCGCTTCCTCAATCGCCCGATAATTGGCTGCATCTCCAACCGTAGCCGCGGCGCGCCAATCGTGGCTCGGAGCGCTGGCCCTGGCGATCCTGTACACGCCCGGCGCCGCAATGGTCGTCGCCCTGATGATGCTGAACGCATTCGTCACGGGGAGCGCGGCGCTGCGAACGCTGCGCGCCGACACGCAACCGACCGGACAGCCCGTGTCGGTCATCGTGTTGACCGGCATCGCACTCTGGATTGGAGTGATCGCTGTCTCTCTGCCGTTCGCGGTTCACTTCCAGGCGACCTACGTCTTGATGCTCGCGGCGCCGCTGGTTGCGTTTCCCGACATCACCGTCGACGCATTGAAGCGAGTCGCCCGCTTCCTGGGCGCGCGGGATGCGCAGAGCGGGCGGGAGCGCGCACTGAGCGCGCTCATCGCGGCGCTCGCGCTCATCCATGCGCTGCTCGCCGCACGGCCGGTGGTGGGATTCGACGCCAGCACCATGCATCTGCAGTTCGCCGAAATGCTCGGACACGACCACCGATGGCGCTTCGATGTCGGACGCTACGCGTGGGCGGTCATGCCGCTTGGTGCAGACCTGCAATTCGCCGCGGCGTATCTGCTCGACGGAGAGCGGGCGGCCAGGCTGCTGAACCTTGTGTTCGGCGGCGTCCTTGCAACGGTTTCCTATCAGCTTCTGTCGATGCACGCCCGGCGCGACGTCGCGCTCGCGGCGGTCGCGCTCGTCATATCGGCACCGATCGCTTTCCTGGAGACCAGTTCGCTTTACGTCGAGAACCTGTGGACGGCATTCCTGCTGGCGTCGCTGTTCGCGTCCCTGTCGTGGATGCGTCAAGGCAACGCACAAGGCTGCGTGGCCGCACTGCTGTGCGCCGCCGGGGTGATGCAGTGCATCGTCGGCGACAGGAAGCTCCTGGCGGTCGCAAGGCTCCAGCCCTCGACGTGCCATTGCTGCGCCGCGACCCGGAACAGCAACTGGCCCACTGCGAGCAGCAACACGCACGCGAGCGTCAGCAGGATCC
>JBDSLT010000072.1:0-2539 GCA_039916265.1 Casimicrobiaceae bacterium
CCGGCTGCACGGGTCCCAACCAGGCGAAGGCGTGGCTGCGCTGCGGCATGGGACCGTGCCAGGGGCGCTATTGCGCGCTCACCGTCACCGAGCTCATTGCGCGGACGCGCGGCGTGCCGCCGGCGGATGTCGGCACCTATCGGCACCGGTTCCCGGTGAAGCCGCTCACGCTCGCGGAGCTGGCGTCGCTGCCGGCCACGCCGGCGGCCGTCGCCGCCGTGATTCGCGACTGACGCCGGCCGCTGTCGCCGTCGCCGCCCGCGACTGACGCCTGCGCCGGTCGCAGCCCGGGCATGGGGTATGCTTGCGTGTCCCTCCGACGAGGAGACCGTCGTGACCCATGAACCGCGCGCCGCGCGCCCTGTCGGCCCTGCGGCGCAGACACTTTCGCAAGCCACCGCCGACCTCATCGCCCGCGAGCGCGCGTATGGCGCGCGCAACTACGAGCCGCTGCCGGTCGTTCTTGCCCGGGGCGAAGGCTGCTGGGTCACCGACGTCGACGGTCGCCGTCACCTGGACCTCATGAGCGCTTACTCGGCGGTGAGCTTCGGCCACGGTCATCCGCGCATCGTCGACGCGCTGGTCGCGCAGGCGAAAACCCTCGGCGTCACGTCGCGCGCGTTCTACAACGACCGCTTTCCCGCGCTGTGCGAGCGCCTCGCCAAGCTCGCCCGGATGGATCGCGTGCTGCCGGCCAACGGCGGCGCCGAGGCGGTCGAAACCGCCCTCAAGGCGGCGCGCAAGTGGGGCCACCGGATCAAGGGCATTCCCGACGGACGCGCGGAGATCATCGCGTGCCACAACAATTTTCACGGCCGCACGATCGCGATCGTGGGGCTGTCGTCCGAAGCGCAGTACCGCGACGGCTTCGGGCCGTTCCCGCCGGGTTTGTCGACCGTCCCCTACGGCGACGCCGACGCGCTGGCGCGCGCCATCACACCGTACACCGCGGCGTTCCTGGTCGAGCCGGTGCAGGGCGAGGGTGGCATCGTCATTCCGCCGGCCGGCTACCTGAAGCGCGTCGCGCAGATCTGCCGCGACCGCAACGTGCTGCTGATCTGCGACGAGATCCAGACGGGCCTCGGCCGTACCGGCTACTTCCTGGGCTGCGAACACGACGGCATCGCGCCTGACGGCGTCATCCTCGGCAAGGCGCTCGGCGGCGGGCTGCTGCCGGTGTCGGCCTTCGTCGCCACCGAGAACGTGATGCAGGTGTTCCGGCCCGGCGATCACGGCAACACCTTCGGCGGCAATCCGCTCGCGGCGGCGGTGGCGATGGCGTCGCTCGACGTGCTGTTCGACGAAAAGCTGATCGAGCGCTCGGCGGAGCTCGGTGCGTGGTTCAAGGACGAGCTTTCGAGCCTGACCGGCCGCATCGTTTCGGACGTCCGGGGCCGTGGGTTGTTCATCGGCATCGAGATCGATCCCGCGCGCGCGACCGCGCGCGAGGTCGTCGACCGCCTGCTGGCACGCGGCATCCTCACCAAGGACACGCACGACACCGTCGTGCGCATCGCGCCGCCGCTCACCATCGCACGCGACGACCTGGCATGGGCGCTGCGCGAGATCCGCGCCGTCGTCGCCGAACTCGAGCGCGACCGCAAGCGCGCCGCGTGAAGAAGCTGCCGCCCCTGTCACCGAGGCGTCTTGCGCGGCTCGCGAAGCTTGCCGCTGCCGCGGTGTTCGGACTGGCGGGCACCCTGGCGCACGCTTCGCCGCGGATCTGCATCAGCGCCGATACGTTGTTCTTCGGCCAGCGCGTCGTCGGCTCGACCACGACGGCGACGGCGAGCATTTCCAACTGCGGGGATCAGCGCTTCTCTTTCTCCGACGTCAGCGTCCACGTCGCGACGAACGTGGCGTTCCATGTCACGACCACGTGCGCGACCGGCGCGACGCTGGAACCCGGCGCCAGCTGCTCGGCCGCGGTCCGCTTCGAGCCGACGAGCCCCGGCCAGGTGTCGGGCGCGCTGTGGCTGCACAACACGACGTCGACGCCCGACCAGCTCATCACGTTCTACGGGCGCGGCGTCGACGCCCAGGCGGGCACCGCCGCACTCACGTTCATTCCCGCGACGGCCGCGTTCGGCGCAACGGAGGTCGGCCGGGACAGCGGCGTCGAGGTCGTGCTCGCGCGAAATGACGGCACGGCAACGCTGGTGCCCAGCGCGATCGTCATCAACGGCGCATCGCCCTACGATTTTCGCGGCGAGGCGCATGGCGAGCCGCTCGAATGCCTCGTCGGTTCGCCGATTCCGCCGGGCGCTTGGTGCACGTTCAATCTGTATTTCAGGCCGACCGCTGCGGGCACGCGGCGCGCGACGCTGCTGGTCGACGCACCGCAGCTTGCGGCGCTGGCTGCGCTGCCGCTGGTCGGCGACGGGGTGACGGCGCCGCCGACGGCGACGGTCGACGTCGTGGAGTTTCGTCACGCGCCCACCGACCAGTATTTCCTGACGGCGGAAGCGGCCGAGATCGCGTTCCTCGACGGCGGCGGACTCGGGCGCGACTGGGTCCGCACCGGACAGCAGTTTCGCGC
>JBDSLT010000073.1:0-5797 GCA_039916265.1 Casimicrobiaceae bacterium
GCAGGAGCAGCAGTATGCCGAGCAGCTCGCCGAGGCTCACGCCGAGGTCGCGGCGCTGCCCGACGCGCTGAAAGCCTGGGGCGCGGTGCGCACGCTTCCGGCCGAGATCGAGCGGCTGTCCGGCGCCATCGGGGCGCTCGGCGCTGTCAATCTCGCCGCGCTGGACGAACTCGCACAGACCACCGAGCGCAAGGACTACCTGGACCGGCAGGCGGCCGATCTCACCGAGGCGATGTCGACGCTCGAAGCGGCGATCCGCCAGATCGATCGCGAGTCGCGCCAGCTGTTGCAGCAGACCTTCGACAAGGTGAACGAGAACTTCGCCCGCCTCTTTCCGGCGCTGTTCGGCGGCGGGGAGGCGCGGCTGGTGCTCACCGGCGACGAGATCCTGGATTCCGGTGTTCAGGTGACGGCGCAGCCGCCCGGCAAGCGCACCACGTCGATCCACCTTCTGTCCGGCGGCGAAAAGGCGCTGACCGCGATCTCGCTGGTGTTCGCGCTGTTCCAGATCAATCCCGCGCCGTTCTGCCTGCTGGACGAAGTGGACGCCCCGCTCGACGACCCCAACACCGATCGCTTCTGCCGCATGGTGCAGCAGATGGCGGCCGACACGCAGTTCCTGTTCATCTCGCACAACAAGATCACGATGGAAATGGCCCAGCAGCTCGTCGGCATCACGATGCCCGACCCCGGCGTGTCGCGCGTGGTCGCCGTCGACATCGCGGAGGCGCTCGAGCTTGCAGAGATGGCACCCGCGGTGGCCACCGCGACGTCCTAAGCGCGCTCGCCGCGCGTTATCGTTGTCGCGCGCGCTATAATTTTCTCGATGATCGCTTCCTTTTTCGCGCGAATGAGCCATTTGCAGCTCGCGTTGATCGTCGCCGGCATCGCGCTTGTCGTCGGCGTGGTCATTTTCAACGGGTGGCAGGAGCGGCGGATTCGTCGCCGCATCGACGCCGCGTTCCGACCGTCCTCGCCGCCGAAGGATGCGCCCCGCGTCGAGCCGACGCTGCGCAGCGTTGACGGCGATGACCCGCCGCGCGGCGCCGTAGCGGCGGCGGCCGCGGCACCCGGTGACTCCGCCGCCCGCGCCGACGCATCCGCCGCTGCGGCGGCCGAGTCCTCGTTCGTTGCGCCGATGGACGTGATCGCCAGCGTCGCCGTCGAGACGCCGGCGATTCGTCCCGCCGAGGACACGCGCCCCGGCGGCCCGCAGCCCGATCCCGACATCGAGTGCATCGTGACGCTGCAGCCGGCGCAGCCGGTCGCGGCGGGTGCCATTGCCGCGGGCCTCACCGCGCGCTTCGGCAAGCCGCTGCGCTGGTTCGGCCATCGCGGCAACGGCGTCGGCTGGGTGCCGGTCGCCAAGGACAGCAGCGGTACCTTCGATCAGTTCGCCGCGTGCCTGCTGCTCGCCGATCGCAACGGACCGCTGTCGCACGCGCAGCTCGAGACCTTCGCGCGCGTGGTCGGGGAAATCGCCGCCACGCTTCCGGCGGAGTTCGTCGCGCCCGACGTCGAGTCGGAGGCGGCGCGCGCCGAGACGCTCGACGCGCTCTGCGCGGATCTCGACGTGCAGATCGGCCTGTCGATCGTGAAGCCGGATACGGCTCCGATCGCCGGCACGCGCCTGCGCGGCGTCGCCGAGGCGGCCGGGTTCCGCCTAGCCCCGGGTGGGCGCTTCGAATACCTGAACGAGGACAGCGGCGGCGTCGAGTACTCGCTGCAAAACGCGCGCAACGAGCCGTTCACCGCCGACTCGCTGCGCCTCACCGCCACCAGCGGCGTCGTGTTCCTCCTCGACGTGCCGCGCCTGCCCGACCCGGTGCGCGCTTTCGACCGGATGAAGCTCGCGGCGAAGCGCATGGCGCGCACCCTCGGCGGCGAGCTCGTCGACGACAATCAGCGTCCGCTCGACGACGCGGCGCTCGCCAACATCCGTGCGCAGGTCGACGCCGCCGCCGCCGCGCTTAGGCGCGGCTACATCGAGCCGGGCAGCGCGCGCGCGATGGCGCTTTTCGGAGCCTGACCCCCCGATGCCCGCCGCGGCGGCGCCTCCCGTTCCGGCGGCGGCCGTCAAGCGGGCGCGCTCGCTCGCCGCCGCGCTCGAGATGCACAACTATCGCTACTACGTACTCGACGCCCCGACCGTGCCGGACGCGCAGTACGACGCGTTGTTCCGCGAGCTCGCAGCACTCGAGGCTTCGCATCCTGCGCTGGTGACGCGCGACTCGCCCACGCAGCGCGTGGGCGGCAAGCCTGCGGCCGAATTTGCGCCGGTCCGCCACACGGTCCCGATGCTGTCGATCCGCAGCGAGACGCTGACGGGACCCGCCGGGGCGGTGCAATTCGACGCGCGCGTACGGCGCGAGCTCAAGCTCGCCGCCGACGCGCCGCCGGTCGAGTACTTGGCCGAGCTCAAGTTCGACGGTCTCGCGGTCAACCTTCGCTACGCCGACGGACGCCTTGCGGTCGCCGCTACGCGCGGCGACGGCGAAAACGGCGAGGACGTGACCCGCAACATATTGACCGTTCGCGCGATCCCGACCCGCCTTCGCACGAAGAAGCCCCCGCCGGTGCTCGAAGTGCGCGGCGAGATCTACATGCGGCGCGCCGATTTCGACGCGCTGAACGCGCGGCAGGCCGCTGCGGGGCTGAAGCCTTACGTGAACCCGCGCAATACCGCTGCCGGCGCCGTGCGCCAGCTCGATCCCGCGATCACCGCGACGCGGCCGCTGCTGTTCTTCGCCTACGGTCTTGGCGACTCGCAGGGCTTCGACGTGCCGCAAACGCAAGGCGCGCTCCTCGACACGCTGGAAACGCTGGGCTTTCCGGTGAACCGCGACCGGCGCCCCGCACGCGGCCCCGCCGGGTTGCAACTTTTCTACGAGGACGTCGCGAAGCGTCGCGGGGGACTGCCGTTCGAGATCGACGGGGTCGTCTACAAGGTCAACGACCTCGCGCTGCAGCAGCGCCTGGGGTTCGTGACGCGCGAGCCCCGCTGGGCGGTGGCGCACAAGTTCCCGCCGGAGGAAATGCGCACCGAGGTGCTCGGCATCGGCGTCCAGGTCGGGCGCACGGGCGCGATCACGCCGGTCGCACGACTTGCCCCCGTATTCGTCGGCGGCGTCACCGTGACCAACGTGACGCTGCACAACGAGGACGAGGTCCGGCGCAAGGACGTGCACATCGGCGACACCGTCGTCGTGCGCCGCGCGGGCGACGTCATCCCCGAGATCAAGGAAGTCGTGCCGGACCAGCGTCCGAAGGGCGCGCAGGCGTTCGTCATGCCGACGACCTGCCCGATCTGCGGGTCCGCCGTCGTCCGGCTGCCCGACGAGGCGATCGCGCGTTGCAGCGGCGGGCTGTTCTGCCCGGCGCAGCGCAAGCAGGCTCTGCTGCATTTCGCCGGCCGGCGCGCCATGGACATCGAGGGCGTCGGCGAGAAGCTCGTCGATCAGCTCGTCGACGGCGGCGTCGTGCGCACGCCGGCCGACCTGTACAAGCTCGGTCTCGCGCATCTCGCGGCGCTGGAGCGCATGGCCGACAAGAGCGCGGCGAACGTCGTCGCGGCGATCGGCAAGAGCAGGAAGTCCACGCTCGCGCGCTTCGTCTTCGCGCTCGGCATCCGCCACGTCGGCGAGGCCACCGCCCGGGACCTGGCCGCGCACTTCGGGGCGCTCGATCCGCTGATGACGGCCGGAGAGGCCGCCTTGCTGGAAGTGAGCGACGTCGGTCCGGTGCTCGCCGAATCGATCGCGCGCTTTTTCGAAGAGCCGCACAATCGCGATGTGATCGCCGAGCTGCGCGCGGCCGGCGTCGCGTGGCCGGAAGGTCCGCCGAAGCGGGCGCCCCGCGGCACGCTGGCGGGGCTCACGCTGGTGCTGACCGGCACGCTGCCCTCGCTCCCCCGCGACGACGCCAAGGCGCTGATCGAGGCGGCGGGCGGCAAGGTCGCGGGCAGCGTATCGAAGAAGACGAGCTATGTCGTTGCCGGCGCCGACGCCGGCAGCAAACTGGAGCGCGCCGGCAAGCTCGGCGTCGCCGTGATCGACGAATCGGGCCTGCGGGCGTTGCTCGCCGGCGGGCCCTCTGCGGGGCAGTCATGAAAAACATCACCAAAGCCGTCTTCCCCGTCGCCGGTCTCGGCAGCCGCTTCCTGCCGGTCACCAAGGCGAGCCCCAAGGAGATGCTGCCGATCGTCGACAAGCCGCTGATCCAGTACGCCGTCGAGGAGGCCGCGGCGGCCGGCATCACCGACATGGTCTTCATCACCGGGCGCAACAAGCGCGCGATCGAGGATCATTTCGACAAGGCCTACGAGCTCGAGACCGAGCTTGCGCTGCGCAACAAGACCGAACTGCTGGAGATGGTGCAATCGGCGGCGCCGCCCGGCGTCAACTGCATCTACATCCGGCAGACCGAGGCGCTTGGCCTTGGGCACGCGGTGCTGTGCGCGGCGCCGGTCATCGGCGACGAGCCGTTCGCCGTGCTGCTCGCCGACGACCTGATCGACGCCGAGGTGCCCGTGATGCGGCAGATGACGGACCTCGCGCAGCAGTCCGATTGCGCGGTCATCGGCGTGATGCCGGTCGCCGCGGCGGATGTCGGCAGTTATGGCATCGTCGAGACGGAACCGCGGCAGGGACGCTCGGCGAAGATCACGCGGATGGTGGAAAAGCCCAAGGTGGGCACTACGCCGTCCACGCTCGCCGTGGTCGGCCGCTACGTGCTCACGCCGCGGCTGTTCCACCACCTGCGCACGATGCCCGCCGGCGCCGGTGGCGAGATCCAGTTGACCGACGGCATCGCGCGACTGCTCGAGGAGGAGCGCGTGCTCGCCTACGAATTCGAAGGCCGCCGCTACGACTGCGGCAGCAAGCTGGGCTATGTCGAAGCCACCGTCGACTATGGGCTGAAGCATCCCGAGCTCGCCGAGGATTTCGCGGCGTTCCTGCGCGCGCACTGCGCCAGGCTGCGCCAATGACGTTCACGGAACTGCGCTACCTTGTCGCGGTTGCCCATGAACGAAGCTTCGGCCGTGCCGCGCAGAAGTGCTTCGTCAGCCAGCCGGCGCTGTCGGTGGCGATCCAGAAACTGGAGGAGGAGCTCGGTGCGCGGCTCTTCGAGCGCGGCACGAGCGAGGTGCGCGTCACGCCGCTCGGCGAGCGGATCGTCGAGCAGGCGCAGCGGGTGCTGGAGGAGCTGTCGCGCGTGCAGGAGATCGCGCGTGCGGATCGCAACCCGCTGACCGGACCGCTGAAGCTCGGTGTCATCTACACCGTGGCGCCCTACCTGCTGCCCGATCTCATCCCCGCGCTGCACGACCTCGCCCCGCAGATGCCGCTGGAGATCGAGGAAAGCCTGACGGAGAACCTCGAGTCGGCGCTGAAGGCAGGCCGCATCGACGTCGCAATCGTCGCGCTGCCGTTCGCGCTGTCGGGGGCCGTCACCGAGTTCCTCTACGAGGAGCCGTTCCAGGTGGTGGTGCCGCTCGGCCACAAATGGGCGAAGCGCAGGTCGATCGACGCCGCCGAGCTCGCTGCCGAGCACACGATCCTGCTCAACGTCGGCCACTGTTTCCGCGACCAGGTGCTCGACGGCTGCCCGGAGCTCAATCGCACGGGATCGCACGTGACGCGGACCAATTCGCTCGAGACCGCGCGCAACATGGTCGCCTCGGGTCTCGGCATCTCGGTGCTGCCGCGCGACGCGCTGACGCCGAAGTACCACAGCCGCCTGGTGGTGCCGGTGCCCTTCGCGCGGCCGGCGCCGTCACGGCGGATCGCGGTGGCGA
>JBDSLT010000074.1:0-16321 GCA_039916265.1 Casimicrobiaceae bacterium
AGCCGCGTCTCGAGCGTGCGCGCCAGTGCGTCGGCGTCGGCAGCGGAATAGCCGGCGCGCACGAGGCTGCGGACCGCCTGGCCGGACGCAAAGCGCAGGGCGTCGGCGTTGAGCGTGTTGCAGCCGAAGAGGTACACCTCCTTCAACTGCGCGAACAGGCCCGCGCAACCGGGCGCGCAGACCGCGCGCTCGAGTTCGGCGACCGGCAGCCGGTCGTGGCTGTCCACCCGGTCCGAGTAAAACTCGCTGCCGTCGTCGAAATGTCCCGAGACGATCAGCACGTCGCATTTGACGCCCTGGCGGCAGGCGGCGCCGAGCCAGTCGGGCCGCCCGCGCTCGACCAGCTCGACGAAGTCGAAACGCTCGGCCGGCAGGTTGCGTTTGAAGGCTTCGCGCTCGTCGTCGGAGTTGACGGTGATCGAGCAGACGGTCTGCCGATCCGCGCCGGGGGCGGCGACGCTGCTCGCGGCGAGCAGCAATAGCGAAGCGGCAACCAGAACGCTCGATCGACGGCGCATGCAACCTGTGAAAGCGGAAACGATGACCGGCTAGTATCGCACGCCAGCCGGCGCGCCGGGGCGAAGCGGGAGGCGGTGGCGGTTCAGCCCGGGACCGCGGCCGCCACCGGTGACGGTCAGCGAGGCTCGAGCCGGCGGAGCAGCACGTCGACCAGGTCGTCGCTGGCGCCGGCCTTCAGGCGGTACTGCTTGAGCGTCTGCGCAAGCTGGAGACGGTCGAGTGTCGAATAGTCGGCGCGGATCAGCACGCCGGCGATGGCATTTTGCACCGCCGGCGAATTTGCCACCGGGTAGAGGCGCGCCACCGCTTCCAGCGTAGCGTGATCGGCGATCCGCGATGCCGCGAGCGCGTCGAGCGCACGCGCCTGCGCGGCGGCCGTGGTCATCCTGGCGATGTCGGCGGTGATGTCGCGCACGTCACCCGGTCCCACCAGCGGCCGGTGGCGAAGGTAAACCTGCGCGATGGACGCGTCGCCGTCGCTGCCCGACGTGAGGAAGCGGAGCACGCGCTGGCGCGCGTCGGCGTCACCCATGCACGCGAGCATCGCCGACCCAGCGGCACCGCGCGCGCGATCGGGGGACATCGCGACGCGGAGAACGGAGTCGTCGAGCGGCAGATCGTCGGCGAGGCGGCACACCGTCTCGACGTCGGCGGCGTTGGCGCCATGCTGCTCGACCTGCGTGGCGACGGCGCGGAGCATCCCCGCCTCATGCTCCACCGGCGACAGCCAGTCGACCTGCGCGGCGAGATGGAGCATCCGAAGACGCGTCGCCAGGTCGTCGACATCGTCGACGAGCGCGAAGTAGCGTCGCTTCGACACCTCGTCGGCGGCGATCGCCGCCAGCTGGGCGGCAGCCTCCGGACGCGCGCGCTCTTCCCGCGACAGCGCCGTCTCCCGTTCGAGACGGTCGAGGAACATGCGGACCTCGGTGGCGTCGCGGCGCAGGAGTTCGTGGACGAACGCGAGGCGCGCCGCGACCGACAGGCGATCGTCGGCGAACCGGCAGACGTCGGCGCGATGAGCCGCCTGGGGCTCCGTGGCGCCAAGGCCGTTGGTGACGGTCATGCCCCTGCCGGCGAAGCTCGCGAGGAGCCGCGAGCTTTGGCGTCCGGTGCCGACCTCGCTTCCGCGTGTCGCGCCGAGGTAGCGCTGCAGGTTGTTTGCGGCCTCCGGGCCGAGCGGCGCGACCGAGGAAAAGCCGTAGATCGCGGGTACATCCTTGAAGATGAGGCGCATGCGGTCGCGGCTGCTCTCGCCGTGACGCGCCGCGAGCGAGCGCGTCATCCGCTCGATCTCGCCGCGCGAATGACCGGCGCGGGCGAGGCTCCTGCCGATCTCCGGGCCGAGCGTCCTGTTGGCGTCGGGGTTGAGCGTGTTGCAGCCGAACAGGTAAACCTCCTTGAGCTGCGAGAACAGCGCGGGACAGGAGTCGCTGCACGCCACGCGCTCCAGCTCGTCCACCGGAAGAAATTCGTTCTTCTCGAGACTGTCGGCAAAGAACTCGTGACCGCCGTCGTAGTGCCCCGAGATGACGAGGACGTCGCAGGCCACGCGCCGGCTGCACGCGCTCGCGAGCCAGTCCGGGCGGCCGCGCTCGACCAGCTCGACGAAATCGAATTCGCCGGGTGGAAGCTGCCGGCGCATGGTCTCTTTTTCATCCGCCGAGTTGACGGTGATCGTGCAAACCGTCTTGCGTGCCGCCTGTGCCCCCGCGCAGGGCAGCCACAGCGCAAGCGCGAGCAGGACGACGACGCCTGAAGCTTTTGGATTCACGATCGACGATACGCCCGGAGTTGCGCCTGTAGTTGCGCCAGAGGCGCCCGCGGCGCCGACCTGCCTATTTGAAGCGATTTCCATGCCCGCAGCTATCGGCCGAGCGGCCAACCGCCTTGTAACCCGAGGGAAACGTCGTGTCGGACGCGCGCGGGTGGGGTGTAGGACGACAGGCGACAGAGGGATGAGCGGTTGCGCCGTCAGGCGACGACTTTTACCCCGGCGTCGGCCAGCGTCCGGTGCAGGATGGCCACGTGGTCGTGTCCGGTGGTTTCGACGACGCAGACCACGCGCACCGCCGACAGGTCGGGCCCGGAGAACGCGCGGTCGTGGACGATTTCCTTGATCGATGCACCGGTCGAGGCGATCACCTCGGCGAGTCGCGCGAGGCCGCCCGGCCGGTCCGAGATCGAGACGGTGAAGCGCGTCAGCCGGCCGTCGGCGACAAGGCCCACCTCGATCACCCGGTCGAGCATCGTGATGTCGATATTGCCGCCGCACAGCACCAGAACGACGTTGCGTCCCTTCAGCGAATCGAGCTTGCCTGCGAGGAACGCGGCGAGCGGAGTGGCGCCTGCCCCCTCGACGACGCTCTTCTCGAGCTCGATCAGCCGCAGCACGGCAAGCGCGATCGTCGCCTCGTCGACGGTGACGACGCGATCGACGACCCGCGACAGCGTTTCGAAGGGGATCGCGCCCGCCTCGGGGACCGCGAGGCCGTCGGCGAGCGTGTGCGCGAGCGTCACCGTGACCGGCCTGCCCGCTGCCATCGCCGCCGTCAGGCACGCGGCACTTTCGGGCTCGACGCCGACGAGCTCGACGTCGGGACGCATCGCGTCGACGACGGTGCCGATGCCCGCAAGGAGCCCCCCGCCGCCGACGGGAACGATGATCGCGTGCACGCTCGGCGTCTGCTCGAGGATTTCCAGTGCGATCGTGCCCTGGCCGGCGACGACGTGGGCGTTGTCGAAGGGGTGGATGAACGTCAGTGCCTCGCGCGCGGCGATCGCCTCGGCTTCCGCGCGCGCCTGCGCGAGGTCCGTGCCATGGAGAACGACTCGCGCACCGAGCGCGCGGCAGTTCGAGACCTTGATCAGCGGCGCAAAGGTCGGCATCACCACCGTGACCGGAATGTCGAGCAGGCTGCCGTGATAGGCGACGCCCTGCGCATGGTTGCCCGCCGAAGCGGCGATGACGCCGCGCCGGCGCGCGTCGGCGGGCAGCTGGAGCAGCGCGTTGCGCGCGCCGCGCTCCTTGAAGCTGCCCGTGCGCTGCAGGTAGTCGAGCTTGCAGTAGATGCGCGCGCCGGTGAGCTCCGACAGCGGTATCGACTCGACGCAGGGCGACTCGTAGATGCCGCCGGCGATCCGGTCGCGGGCGGCGACGACGTCGGCGAGCGTGATCATCAGAAGGGCAGTACGGCGCCGGGCTTGACCGCCGCGAGAACGCGCCGGAAGTCGCCCTGGATGCGGCGGATCGCCGCGTCGTCGTCGGCTTCGAAGCGCAGCACGATCATCGGCGTCGTGTTCGATGCGCGGGCAAGGCCGAAGCCGTCCGCGTACTCGACGCGCAGTCCGTCGATCCGGATCACGTCGAGCGCGCCCGGAAACGTCGCGGTCTGCAGCAGCGTGTCGATCAGCGCGTGCTGCTCGCCCTCGGCGCAGGGGAGGTTGAGCTCCGGCGTCGAGACGGCGTCCGGCAGCGCGTCGAGCAGCGCCGACGGGTCGGCATGGCGCGAGGCGATCTCCAGCAGGCGCGCGCCGGCGTAGAGGCCGTCGTCGAAGCCGTACCAGCGCTCGCCGAAGAACGTATGACCGCTCATCTCGCCCGCCAGCGCCGCGCCGACTTCCTTCATCTTCGCCTTGATCAGCGAATGGCCGGTCTTCCACAGCAGCGGCACGCCGCCGTGGCGCGTGACCCACGGGCCGAGATTGCGCGTCGACTTGACGTCGTAGATGATCGTCGCACCCGGGACGCGCTCGAGCACGTCGGCAGCAAAGAGCATGAGCTGCCGGTCGGGATAGATGATGTGACCGTCGCGGGTGACGACGCCGAGCCGGTCGCCGTCGCCGTCGAACGCCAGGCCGAGCTCGCAGTCGCCCTGCCGCAACCGCTCGATCAGGTCGACGAGATTCTTCGGCTGCGAAGGGTCCGGATGATGATTGGGAAAGTGTCCGTCGACTTCGCAGAACAGCGGCACGACGTCGCAGCCGAGTCGACCGAACAGCTCGGGCGCGTACTTGCCGGCGACGCCGTTGCCGCAATCGACGGCAATCTTCATCGGCCGCGCGAGCTTGACGTCGCCGACGACGCGCGACAGGTATGCGGCTGCGACGTCCTCGGCGCGGTAAGCGCCCGCGCCGGTGGCAAGCTCGTCGCGCTCGATGCGCCCGCGCAGATCCTGGATGTCGCTGCCCGACAGCGTGTGCCCGGCGATGACCATCTTGAGACCGTTGTAGTCCGGCGGGTTGTGGCTGCCCGTCACCATCGTGCTGCAGCCCGTGCCCAGATGGTGGGTCGCGAAGTACGACATCGGCGTCGTCACCATCCCGACGTCGATCACGTCGACGCCCGCGGCGCGAATGCCGTCGGCGAGCGCGCCGGCGAGCGCCGGGCCGGAGAGCCGCCCGTCGCGGCCCACGGCGATCGTGTCGCGCCGTTGCTCGCGCGCGATCGTGCCGAGCGCCTGTCCGACCGCCCGCACCACCGGTTCGGTCAGCGTCTTGCCGACGATGCCGCGGATGTCATAAGCCTTGAAGATTTCGGGCGCGACGTGCATGGGATGTCCGTTGGGGCGTGGGCGGGCATCATACTGCTACACGCCGTCCTCGAAGAAGCGGGTGAGCCGCTGCGGCAGCCAGTCGAGCCGGCCCGGCGGAGCCCCGACGACAAAGCCCGCGTGCCCGCCGCCGGCCGGCTGCTCGAGCGTCACCGCGGTGCCGGCCTCGCCCGCGTGCGCCAGCGAGCTTGCGGGAATGAACGGATCGTTCTTTGCGTTCAGCACCAGCGTCGGCACGGCGATTTGCGCGAGCCAGGGCTTCGACGAGCCGCGCTTCCAGTAGTCGTCCGCGCCGGCGAAGCCGTGCAGCGGCGCAGTGACCACGTCGTCGAACTCCCACATCGTCCGCACGCGGCGCAGGCGCCCTGCGTCGAGGCGGCCCGGAAAGCGCGCGGCCATCGCAAGCGCCTTGGGCTTCAGCGTCCGCAGGAAATGGCGGGTGTAGATGCGATTGGCGCCGCGGCCGATCGCGTAGCCCGCCGCCGAGAGGTCGAGCGGCGCCGACACCGCCGCCGCCGCGCGCACCGTCGACGCGGCCTCCGCGCGCTGGCGGCCGAGCCAGTTGAGCAGCGCCGACCCACCGAGCGACACGCCCGCCGCGTACACGACCGCTTCGGCGCCGACACGCGCGCGGATCGCCGCGAGCATCTCGCCCACCTCGTCGTGGTCGCCCGAATGGTAGGCACGCGCCAGTCGATTCGGCTCGCCGCCGCAGCCGCGGAAATGGGGCACGACGGCGCGCCAGCCAAGCGCCGCGAGGTGCGCCAGGAAGGCGCGCGCGTACGCCGACGCAGCGCTGCCTTCGAGGCCATGGAAGAGGGCGACCAGCGGCGCCTCGCGATCGGCGGGCGTTGCGAGCCAGTCGAAGTCCCAGAAGTCGCCGTCGCCGATCTCGACGCGCTCGCGCCGCAGCGGGGGGGACGCGATGCGCATGAACGTCGGCCAGATCGTCTGCGCATGGCCGCCGCGCAGCCAGCCCGGCGCATGGTAGGACGAGAACCCGGCGCTCGCGACGTCGCGCATGCGGCCCGCTCACTTCGTCGCCGTCTCGAGCGCCTTGACGATCGTCTTCAGCACCTTGATCCGCGCGAAGTGCTTGTCCTCGGCCTCGACCAGCGTCCACGGCGCGATCTCGGTCGACGTGCGGTCCACCATGTCCGCGACGGCGTGCTCGTATGCGCCCCACTTGGCGCGGTTGCGCCAGTCCTCGGCGGTGATCTTGAAGCGCTTGAACGAGGTCTTCTCGCGCGCCTTGAAGCGGCGATACTGCTCCGCCTTGCTGATCTGCAGCCAGAACTTGCACAGCACGGCGCCGCCCTCGACGAGTTGCTCCTCGAACTGGTTGATCTCGTCGTAGGCGCGGCGCCAGTCGTACTCGGAGCAGTAGCCCTCGACGCGCTCGACCAGCACGCGGCCGTACCACGTGCGATCGAAGATCGTGATTCCGCCACGCGGCGGGATCGCGCGCCAGAATCGCCACAGGTAGGGATACGACTTCTCCTCGTCGGTCGGCGCGGCGATCGGAACGCTGACGTATTGCCGCGCATCGAGCGCGCTCGTGACGCGCCTGATCGCGCCGCCCTTACCCGCGGCGTCGGCGCCTTCGAAGGCAAGGATCAGCGAATGGTCGCGAAAGCGAGTGGCGTGCGTCAATGCGGCGAGCCGGCCCTGCCACTTGTCGAGTTGCGTTTCGCAGTCCTTCCGCGCGAGCTTCTGCGACAGGTCCAGGCTGCGGATCAACGCGACGTTGTCGACGGCGCTGGGCGCGGGTCCGGCGTTGCGCGGCGGCCGCGCGGGCGGCGCGCTCGCACCCGCCGCCTGCTGCAGCGTCTCGAGCAGCACCTTGCCGACGGTGAGGTGGCGATAGCGCTCGTCGGTGCCCTCGACGATCGTCCACGGCGCCTCGGCGGTGGAGCTTTCGCGCAGCATCTCTTCCCACACCGGACGAAGCTCGAGGTAGGCGCGCGCGCGCCGGCGATCGAGCTTCAGAATCTTCCTGCTGTGACGCCCGTCCTCCTCCCACGAGGCGATCCGCTCGCGCAGCGCGTCCTTCGACAGATGTATCCAGAACTTCAGCAGCGCGAAGCCCTCGTCGACGAGCATTCGCTCGAACGCGCGCGTTTCCTGCAGGTAGAACTCGAACTGGGTCTTGTCGAGCTCGCCGGCGAGACGCGCCGTCACGATCTCGGTGTACCACGCGTTGAGGAAGATGCCGATCCGGCCGCGCGGCGGCAGCGCGCGCCAGTACCGCCATGCCGGCGGGCGCAGCCGCTCCTCTTCGCTGCGCGGACCGAACGCGGTCACGCGCAGATGGCGGGGGTCCATCCATTCGGAGAGCTTGTTCGCCGTCTCGCTGCGGCCACCGCCCTCCACGCCGCTGATGATCATCAGGACCGGCCGTGACTTCGACTGCGACAGGTCGAATTGCGCGTTGAGGAGCGCTTCGCGCAGGCGCGGCTCCTGCCGTGCGTACGCGGATTTCGATATCGCGTGGCCCACCTCCGCCGATTCGAGCATGTCGGGGTCCTTTGACTCGCGTCGTCAGGCGCCGGACCAGAACGGCCGGGCGCGGTTGAAATCCTGCCACGTGTCGGCGAGCGCATCGGCGCGCGCGGCCGCCTGCGCCGCTGCCCAACCGCGCAGCGTCGCCGCCGCAGGGCTCGCCTCGCCCGCGATGCCGGCCGCGAGGTCTGCCGCCATCGACGCGTCGTTCATCACGCCGAGAAGTTCCTGCAGCCGCGCGAGCGCAGCCCGATAGGCGCGGGTCTTGCGGCGGGGAAACAGCGCGGCGAAGAACTCGGTCGCGTAGCGCAGCCGCTTGGCGGCGAGGCGCGCGGCGTGGCGCGCTGCAGGCGTCGCTGCGGGCAGGTTGGTGCCGCGGTCGAGGAGCTTGCGCTGGCGCCGCTTCAGCACCGGACGCGCGACGCGCCGCGCGGGCAGCGCGAGCGTTGCAGCCGCTGCGCTCGCTTCGTCGGCGCCAAAGCGCGGGCGGGCGGCGAATCCGCCGACTGCGAGCAGGAACCGCACGAAGCGCCTGGATGCGACGGCGGCTCGCGCGTCCGAGCGCGCGGCAGCCCGCTGCCGCGCCGCGCGCGTGCGCAGTGATCGCAGCGCCGGCGCGCGGCCACCCGGCGAGGCGCCGCGCACCGCGGCGGCAATCGCCGGCAGCGTTTCGTCGACCAGCACATCGAGGTCCCGGACCGCTCCGAGCGTGCGGGCGAGCCAGCGGGCCTCCGCCCGCAGCGGCGCGAGCGTGTCCGCCGGGACGAGGTCGCGCATCAGAGAGAGACACGCGCGGAGCCGGCGGGTGCCGATGCGCATCTGGTGGACCCATTCCGGATCGTCGTCGTCGATTACGCCGTCCGCGTTGGCGTCGATCTGCCGCACGCAGCTTCGCAGCAGTGCGGCGAGTGCGTCGGCGGTCGAGCTCCTTCCCTCGAGATCGGGATCCTCGGCGCGCACCGGCGTGCGGGGCGCGGGCACGAGCAGCGCGTTGCCGCGGGCGGCCTTGGAGCGTGTTTCCAGCGCTACGGGCAGGTCTTGCGCAAGTGCGCGTGCGAGGTCGAACAGATTGTGCGCGTGGCCGGACTCGAGCTCGATCTCGATCTCGCAGACGCCGACGCGCGCGCCGCCTGCCGCGGCGCGTATCTCGCCCGTGTCGATCGCCAGCATGGCCATCGTGCTGTCCGCGAACACGAGCGGCACGCTCGTGCGTTCGAATACCGTGGAGAAACGCGGGCGCAGCCCCTCGCGCATTGCCTTGTCCAGCTTGCGGCGCCACGGGGTCAACGCGAAGCGCGCGGCGTCGACCGGGGGCATCGCGATGCCGGCCCGCAACGGCCATTCGTATTCCGGGCGCGCGGCGAGTCCGGCACCGCTGCGGGCATCGAGAGGTCCCTTGAGCGTTTGCACCCAGCGGCGTCCGTCGCGGCGAAGGCGCAGGCCGATGCCGGACTTCACGAGTCGCCCGCCCTCGGTATCGAAATACGTCGAGCGCAGCGTCGCCGTGCGCGCGCGTCCCCGTTTCACTGCCGCGAGCGCGGGGTGGCGCAGCACCGCGGCGACGGCGGAGCGCGCCAGCCGCAGCTTGATTTCGAGCTCGGCCGCGCCGGCGCCGGTCATGGGCTGACCTGCGTGCTGCGAGCCGTCATCCGGCCTGTTTCGCGCGCTCGACGCGACGCAGGTACGTTTCGCGCACCATCGCGACGTCGTCGAGAAAGCCCGGCAGCTCCGACATCAGCAGCGCCTGCGGCCCGTCGACCAGCGCCCTGGCGGGATCCGGATGGAAATCGACGAGGATCATGTTGGCGCCGGCGATCACGCCCTGCGCGACGACGTGGAAAATGTCGAGAAGCCCGTCGGGGGCGCCGGCGCGCGTGCCCACCGAATGCGACGGGTCGATGCACACGGGCATTCGCGTGAGGCGCTTGATCACCGGCACCTGCGCGAAGTCGACGAAATTGCGGTGCGGATCGCCGAGGTTCGTCTTCATCCCGCGCAATCCGAAGACGATCTTGCGGTTGCCTTCGGTGGCGAGGTACTCGGCGGCGTTCAGCGATTCGTCGAGCGTGATGCCGAAACCACGCTTGATCAGCACCGGGAATTCCTGCTGGCGGCCGACCAGCTTCAGCAACTCGAAGTTCTGCGTGTTGCGCGTGCCGATCTGGAACATCACGCCCGTCGGGTTGCCCGTCGCGGCGAGCGCGGCGCGGATTTCGTCGATGTGCGACTCGTGCGTGATCTCCATGGCGATCACCCGGATGCCGTGCTTGCCGGCGAGCTCGAACACGTACGGCAGGCATTTTTCGCCGAAGCCCTGGAAGGCGTAGGGCGACGTGCGCGGCTTGTACGCACCCATGCGCGTGCAGACCTGGCCGTGGGCCTTGAGCGCTTTCATCATCGCCTCGACCGACTCCGGGGAATCGACGGCGCAAAGTCCCGCGAAAACGTTCAGCGTGTCCTGCCCGAAGCGCACGCCGTTGTACTCGAACGACGACGGCCGATCGTCTCCCTGCTTGTGCCGGCCGAGCACGCGATACGCCTCGGAAACGCGCACGACCTTGGCCACGCTGGGCAGGACCTGCATCTGTTCGAGGGTCAGCGCGCCGGTGTTGCCGATGAGGTAGATCTCGGTCAGCGTCACCTCCGTGCCCACCTCGCGATGCACGCGGTAGCTGATGCCGGGGAGCCGGGCGAGCTGCCCCATCAGGCCCTGGTAGTCGGCCGCGTCCGGGCGGGTGTTGGGCTCTAGGACGAGGATCATCGCCTGCCTTTTTCTCGGAAATTCATGGAATTGCGTCATTCTACCTGCGTTGGCCGGCCTTGGGACGCGACGGCTGCTGCAGCGCACGGTGGGCCGCGCGCAACACACCGCGACGGCGAGTCGGCGATTTCGTTGCCTCGCGCGTTTACGATGCCGTAGACTGGTTTCGGCAGTCAAAACCGCAGCAATACCCCGCAGTGCTGAAACATCTCGCTACGACCATCGGAGGGGTTACTTGAAGAAAATTCTCGCTATGACGATCCTGGGGCTCTTTGCCGCCGGCGCCGTCCCTGCGCTGGCTGCGGAAAACGCGCAGCAGGAGCGCATGAAGGTCTGCAACAAGGAGGCCAGCGACAAAAAGGGCGACGATCGCAAGAAGTTCATGAGCACGTGCCTGTCCGACAAGAAGAAAGTCGACGACAACAAGATGGCGTCCTGCAATACGAAATCGAGGGGCATGAAGACCGACGAGCGCAGGCGGTTCATGTCCGACTGCATGAAGAAGGCGGCCTAAGGGCAGGCGCATCACGCTGCGGACAAAAGTTGCCGAATACGGTCGGGTGACCTCCTGTCCACCCGGCCGAAACTACAGGGCCGCGAGATTTCTTCGCGGCCCTGTTTTTTGGGCGATCGCGAAGTCGGGCGCGCGCCTTCAGGCCGATTTTCGGATCAGCATCCCCTTCAGATAATCGCCCTCGGGAAAGTCCAGCGCGACCGGGTGGTCCGCGCCCGCCGTGAGCCTGCCGACGATCGCGGCGTCGGCCTTCGCGTCGACCGCTGCGCCGGCGACGATCTTCTGGAACAGCTCCGCCGAGATGCCGCCCGAGCACGAGAACGTGGCGAGCAGCCCGCCCGGCGCGAGGAGCTTGAGCGCCCACAGGTTGATGTCCTTGTACGCGCGCGCCGCGCGCTCCGCGTGCGCGGCCGTCGGCGCGAACTTCGGCGGATCGAGGACGATGAGGTCGAACTGCGCGCCGGCATCGCGGAGCGCGCGCAATTCGGCGAACACGTTGGCCTCGCGCCATTCGGCGCGCGCGGCGTCGAGCGTCGGATTGCGACCGACGTTCTCGCGCGCCAGGCCGAGCGCGGTTGCCGCCGTGTCGAGGGACAGCACCGACTGCGCGCCGCCGGCAAGCGCCGCGAGCGTGAATGCCCCCGTGTAGCAGAATGCGTTCAGCACGCGCCTGCCCTTCGCGAGACGGCGCACCAGCGCCCGGTTGTCCCGCTGGTCGAGATAGAACCCGGTCTTCTGGCCGCTGACCACGTCGACCGAATAGCAGAGTCCCGCTTCGAAGATCGTCACCGTGGGCGGCAGCACGCCGTGAGCGGCGCCCACGCGAGGAGGCAGGCCTTCGAGTTGGCGAACATCGGCATCCGAGCGCTCGTAGACGCAACGCGCACCGGTGGCGTCGGCCAGCGCCTGCGCGAGCACCGTGCGCCAGTGCTCGGCGCCGGCGGACAATAGCTGCATGACCACGACGTTGCCGTAGCGATCGGCGATCACCCCGGGCAGGCCGTCGGACTCGCCGTGCACGAGCCGTGCGGCGGTATGCGCGGCGTCGAACAGCGGCGCCCGCGCCGCGACGGCGCGCTTTACGCGCCGCTCGATGAAGGATGCGTCGACCGCCTCGGCCGAATCGAAGGTCCAGACGCGCGCGCGAATCTGCGACGTCGGCGAGAATGCGGCCTGGGCGAAGAACCTGCCATCGGCGTTGGCGACGAGCACCGTCGCGCCGCGCGCCGGCGCGCCGTCGACACGCGCGATCGCGCCCGAGAAGAGCCACGGATGCCGCAGCAGCAACGACTTTTCCCGCCCCGGCTGCAGGACGAGCACGGGGGCGGCGATGGACACCGGTTCAGCCCAGCGTGACGCCGAACAAGCGACCGATCGCGAACGTGAAGCCGCCGGCGACTGCACCGAGCGCCAGCATGCGCAAGCCCGAGAACGCCGCGTTGCGTCCGGTGAACAGCGACAGCGTCGCGCCGACGCCGAACAGCGCCAGCGCCGTCACGCCGATCGCCGTGGGCAGCGCGCCCGCTCCCGGCAACAGGAGGAACGGCGCCAGCGGCAGGACCGCACCGGCCGTGAACGACACGAACGAGCTGATCGCGGCGCCAAGCGGCGAGCCGAGCTCGCCCGGATTGAGGCCGAGCTCTTCGCGTGCCAGTGTGTCGAGCGCGTGCTCGGGGTCGGCGATGAGGCGCTGCGCGAGCCGTCCGGCCTCCTTCTTCGGCAGCCCCTTGGCGGCGTAGATAAGCGCGAGCTCCTGCGCCTCGGCTTCCGGGTACTGCTTAAGCTCATCGCGCTCCAGCGCGATCTGGTACTCGTAGAGTTCGCGCTGCGACTGGACCGATACGTATTCTCCGGCCGCCATCGCGAACGCGCCAGCGGCCATGCCGGCGACGCCCGACAGCACCACGACCCGCGGATCGCCGGACGCCCCCGCTACGCCGAGGATCAGGCTTGCGTTCGAAACCAGGCCGTCGTTGATCCCGAACACCGCCGCGCGCAGGTTGCCGCCGCCGCCCAGGCCGCGATGCCGGTGCTCCAGCCCGCCTGCGACGGGCAGCACGTGACCGGTGTCCCCCGCGGCGCGCGCGCCGTAGATCGACATGCCCCGCACCTTCATTGCCGCCAGGATGCCCTTCAGCGGCCGGGGACCAAGACGGCCGACCAGCCAGGCGACGAAACGCGTGCGCGCGTCGGGTACGAACGGCGCGGGCGCAGGGTGGCCCTTTGCGGTGAGTTGCGCGCGCCAGATTGCCCCCTGCGCCTCCGCCTCGCCCGCGAGACGCTGGAACAGGTCGGCGCGCACGGTGCCGGACTCGGCGGCAGCGCACACGCGATATAGAAACGCCGAGCGCTGCTCCTCGCTCCAGCTTTGGAGGGGATTCACCGCTTTCCCGCCGCGAGCGCTGCGCGAAGCGCCTCGACGCGCGCACGGTTGACCCCGAGATCGCCGTAACCGACGCGCGAAGCCGAGCGCACGTGGATCACGTGCGCGGCGGCATCGGCCTGCAATTCGAGATCGTCGACGAAACCCATGATCCTGGAGCGGTACTCCGCGTGCAGGTAGTCGGCACGCTGCGTCACTATACTCGCCCCTTCCTGCGTTTCGATTTGCGCCGCGAGACGCGCCATCGCCGCCGTAGCGTCGCCGGTGTAGGCGAAAGGCTCCACGGCGTGGCTCGCATCGTGCTGCCGACTCGACACGCAGTTCGGCCGATCGGGACAGGGCGCGAGCGTGCCGTCGCGCAGACCGAGCGTCGACGGCGCGGCTCCCGAGAAAAGATTGCCGAACAGTGCCGCCATCGCCGTCTCCGGAAGGATCGCGAGGAACGCCAGCGCCGTCGATCGCCGCATGGGCGCTAGACGGAGCGCGTGACGCCGCCGTCGACGCGCAGATTCTGGCCGGTGATGTACGCGGCGTCGCGCGAGACGAGAAAGGCAACCGTCTTGGCGATCTCGGCGACATCGCCGTAGCGGCCGGCCGGGATCGTCGCGCGGATCGCCTCGTTGACGCCCTTCGTGTCGACGAAGCCCGGCAGCACGTTGTTCATCCGCACGTCGTGCTTCGCTTCCTGGTCGGCGTAGAGCTTGCAGAACGAACCGAGCGCTGCGCGCAGCGACGACGAGATCGGGAAGCGCGCGTCGGGCTCGAACGCGGCGAAAGTCGAGATGTTGACGATCGCACCGCGCGACTCGCGCAGCGCCGGCGTCACGAGGCGTGCGATGCGCACGACGTTGAGCAGCACCAGGTCGAGCCCCGCGTGCCAGTCGGCGTCGGTGAGCTCGAGCAGCGCGCCCTTGGGCGGGTGCCCCGTGTTGTTGACGACGGCGTCAATCCGCCCGTAGGCGTTGATCGTGTCCGCGGCAAAGCGCGCGAGATCGTCGGCGACGTCGACGCTGCCGCGCGTGGCGCCCCCGCCCAGTTCACGCGCGAGCGCGTCGACCTCGGGACCGCGCGCCATCAACGAAACGCAGTACCCGCGCGCCGCCAGCTCGCGGGCGCACGCAGCGCCCATCCCCTTGCTGGCGGCGGTGACCATGGCGACGGGCCGGTCCATCGGCGACTTGCCCGAAGCTACGCGCCCGCGGCGACGATCGCGTCGATGCGCGTCAGCACGTCCGCTGTGAGCTTCGGGACGACGTCGAGCGCCTTCATGTTCTCCGTCACCTGGGCGGCGCGGCTCGCCCCGGTGATGACCGTCGATACCTGCGGGTTCCTGACGCACCAGGCGAGCGCGAGTTGCGCCAGCGTGCAGCCAAGGTCACGCGCGAGCGGCGCGAGCGCGCGCACCTGCCGCAGCTTCGTGGGATCGAGGATTCGCTCGGCGAGCCACTCGTAGCCCTTGAGCGCAGCGCGCGAGTCCGGCGGCACGCCGTCGTTGTACTTGCCGGTGAGCACGCCCGACGCGAGCGGACTCCAGATCGTCGTGCCGAGACCGATGTCCCGATAGAGGCGCGCGTATTCGCGCTCGACGCGCTCGCGATGGAAGAGGTTGTATTGCGGCTGCTCCATCGCGGGCTTGTGGAGGTGATGCCGCTCGGCGATGTGCCACGCGGACAGGATGTCGGCGGCGCTCCATTCCGACGTTCCCCAATAGAGCGCCTTGCCCGCGGAGACGATATCGTGCATCGCCCACACCGTTTCCTCGATGGGCGTGTCCGGATCGGGGCGGTGGCAGAAGAGGAGGTCGACGTGGTCGAGCTGCAATCGCGCGAGCGAGCCGTCGATCGCTTCGGTCAGGTACTTGCGGTTGAGCGTGTTCTTCTCGTTCGGCCCGTCGTTGAGCCCCCAGTAGAGTTTCGTCGAAACGAGATAGGACGAGCGGCGCCAGCCGAGCGCCTTGAGCGCTTCGCCCATGATCCTCTCCGAGTCGCCCTTGGCGTAGACCTCGGCGTTGTCGAAGAAGTTGACGCCGGCGTCGTAAGCCGCCGCCATGCATTCGCGTGCAACCTTCGCGTCGAGCTGGTTGCCGTAGGTCACCCACGATCCCAGCGACAGCGCGCTCAGCTTGAGGCCCGAGTTGCCGAGCCGGCGATAGATCATTGTCATTGCGTTGAATTTTCCCGCACGTGCCGGCGCTTCGCCGGCGTTGAACATCCGTAGAATGGCGCCTTCGATTGTAACCGGAAGGGTTGCCGCATGGCCGCGCGTCGCATTGGACGTCCTCCCAACAAGCCGCCGCTGACCGCCGAGACACTGTGGGCGATCAAGCGCGTCGGCGTGCCGACGCTCTCGCCCGACGGCCGCTTCGCCTGCGCCGCAGTGACGTCGTACGACATGGAGAAGAACGAGGGCGCGACGGAGCTGTGGCTGTTTCCGACGGGCCTCGGCGGCGCCACGGCGCGCACGAAGCCGCGCCGTCTCACCGCCGGCGACAAGGACAGCGATCCGCAGTGGTCGCCGGACGGGGGGCTCATCGCGTTCACCGCCAAGCGCCGGGACGACACCGATCCGCAGATCTACACGATCGCGCCCGACGGCGGCGAGGCGACGCGCCTCACGCAGGCGGCCACCGGCGCCGCGGCGATCAAGTGGTTTCCCGACGGCAGGCGCATCGCCTTCGTGTCCTGGGTGTGGCCGGACCTCGCCACGGACGCCGCACAGGCGAAGCGGGCGAAGGAGCGCAAGGACGCGAAGGTGAAGGCGCACGTCACAGAACGCGCCGAGTTCCGCTTCTGGGACCGCTGGCTCACCGACGGCCGCGTGCCGCGCGTGTTCGTGTGCGACGTCGCGACCGGCGCGTCGCGCGACGTGATGGCGCGCGCGAAAGTCGCGCTGCAGCCGTGGGACCCGACGCCCGATCACTACGACATCTCGCCCGACGGCCGCGAGATCGCGATCACGATAGATCCGGCAGACGAGCCGGGAATGATGAACCGCTGCGACATCGCGGTGGTGAACCTCGGCACAGGGCGCCTCTCGAACCTGACCTCGGCAAGCGGACTGTCGGACGAGCATCCGCGCTACTCGCCCGA
>JBDSLT010000075.1:0-7705 GCA_039916265.1 Casimicrobiaceae bacterium
TCGTGATGCCGCACGCGGACACCGCGGTGGTCGACGAGGCGAAGGGCCTCGGCATGGTCTGCGTTCCTGGCGTGGCGACCGTGACCGAGGCATTCGCCGCGCTTGCCGCGGGCGCCGACGCGCTCAAGATGTTTCCTGCCGAAGCGCTGCCGCCCGGTGCGCTGAAGGCGTGGCGCGCGGTGCTGCCCCGCGAGACGCTGGTGTTCGCGGTGGGCGGCATTCGTCCCGACAACATGGCGCCGTATTGGGCAGCGGGCGCCAACGGCTTCGGCACGGGCTCGAATCTGTACGCGCCCGGCGCGGATGCCGAAAAAGTGCGCGCCGCAGCTGCCGCCTACGCGGCCGGCTTTCGCGCGCTGCCGGCGCGATGACCGGGGAGCGCGTCAATTGACCGCAGACATCGTCGCGCTGGGCGAACCGCTCGTCGAATTCAATCAGGCGAAGCGGGACGACCCGTCCACCTTTCTCCAGGGCTTCGGCGGCGACACGTCGAACATGGTCATCGCTGCGGCCCGCGTCGGTGCGAGGTCGGGTTACGTGACGCGCATCGGCGACGACGCGTTCGGACGGCTGTTCGTCGAACTCTGGCGGCGCGAAGGCGTCGCGATCGACGGCGTGGGCGTCGACGCGCACGCGCCGACCGGCGTGTACTTCGTCACGCACGGACCCGAGGGCCACGAGTTCAGCTACCTGCGCGCCGGCTCGGCGGCGAGCCGCATGGCGCCGTCGAACCTGCCCCGCGCCGTGATCCGCGCGGCAAAGATCGTGCACGTTTCCGCCATCAGCCAGGCGATCTCGGCGTCGGCATGCGATGCAGCCATGGCCGCGATGGAAGAGGCGCGCGGCGCGGGCGCACGCGTTTCCTACGATACGAACCTGCGGCTCAAGCTCTGGCCGCTTGCGCGTGCCCGCGCCGTCATCCTCGCGTCGCTTGCACTGTGCGATTACTGCGTGCCGAGCCTCGACGACGCGCGTCTGCTGTTCGACACCGACGACGCGGACGCGATCGTCGACGCCTGCCATCGCGCGGGCGCGCCGACCGTCGTCCTGAAATGCGGCGCGCGCGGCTGCATCGTGTCGGGAGAGGGACGCCGCGAGCGGGTGGCCGGCCACACGGTTGCGAGCGTCGACGCTACCGGGGCCGGCGATTGCTTCGACGGCGGGTTCGCGGCGCGGCTTGTCGCCGGCGATGATCCCTTTGCTGCGGCACGCTACGGGAACGCCGCCGCGGCGCTCGCGACCACCGGCTTCGGCGCGGTCGCGCCGCTGCCGCGCGACGGCGACGTGCGCGCGCTGCTCGCACGCCGGGGCATCGGCGCGCCATGCTGACGACCGAGACGTTTCGCGACGACCTGTACGCCGGCACCGTCGCGCTGGTCGTCGGCGGCACGTCCGGGATCGGCGCCGCGATCGCGGACGCCTTCGCAGCGCTCGGCGCAGTGGTGACGGTGACCGGCGCGACGCGCGCCGACGCCGAGGCGGCGCGCAGCGCAGCGACCTTCCGGGCCCGCGATGCGGTGCCGCTCGACGTCCGCGACGAGGCGGCTATCCGCGCGCTGGTCGACGATCTGCCGCGCCTCGACGTACTGGTCAACTGCGCGGGCGTCATCCGCCGCGGCGACGAGCACGATCCGCGCGTATTCTCCGACGTCCTCGACATCAATCTCACCGGGACGATGCGCTGTTGCACCCTCGCGCGGCCGAAGTTGCAGGCGCGCGCCGGCAAGGCGCCCGGGTCGATCGTCAACACGGCGTCGATGCTCTCGTTCCACGGCGGCGGGCTCGTGCCGGCCTACAGCGCGAGCAAAGGCGGGATCGCCCAGCTCACCAAGTCGCTTGCGATCGCCTACGCCGACGAGGGTATTCGCGTCAACGCGGTCGCGCCCGGCTGGGTAAAGACCCCGCTGACGGCCGCGCTGCGCGACAATCCGCAACGCAGCGAGGCCATTCTCGCGCGTACGCCGCTGCGCCGCTGGGCCGAGCCGGACGACGTCGCCGGCGCGGTCGTTTTTCTGTGTTCGCCTGCCGCGCAATTCGTTACCGGCGCGATCCTGCCGGTCGACGGCGGCTACCTCGTTACATGAGACACTATTTTCGGGGGAGGGAGCGATGGCCTTGGGAACGGCGGTTCGTCACCTGCGCAAGGGCGACTGGTCGAAAGCGCACGACATCGTCCAGAACGACGAGTCGGAGCTGGGCTGCTGGGCGCATGGAATCGTGCACATGATGGAGGGCGACCTCGGCAACGCACGCTACTGGTACCGCCGCGCGCACCGCTCGTTCCCGCGCGAGAGCGCGCCCATCGACGAGATCGCCGCCCTCGTGGCCGCGATGAGGAAGACGCAGATATGACCGCCCCGCTGATCCTGCCTACGCACGGCATCCAGCCGGAGATTGCCGTCGATGCGATCCCCGACGACGAGCGCGTCTGGGTTCCGCAGGCGCCCGACGTGTGGTTTCGCCCGTTGCTGCTCAACACCGTGACGGGGGGCTGGTGCAACCTGCTGCGCGTGCGCCGCGCGGGCATCCTCTCACGCCATCGCCACCCGATGGCGGTCGTCGGCTACGTGATCCGCGGCCGCTGGAAATACCTGGAGCATCCGTGGACCGCGGAGACCGGCAGCTTCGTCTACGAGCCGCCCGGCGAGATCCACACGCTGACCGTGCCGGAGGATTGCGCGGAGATGATCACGTTCTTCAACATAGGAGGCGCGATGATCTACGTCGACGCCGACGGCCGCCAGACCGGCTACGAGGACGTGTGGACGAAGATCGACATGTGCCGCGCGCACTACGCCGCCGTCGGGCTCGGCGCCGCGTTCGTCGAGCAGTTCGTACGTTAGTCGTTCGCGTCGGGCAGTAGAATCGCGGCATGTTCGCGCAGTTCGCCGCCGTGGGAATCGGGGCCGCCGTCGGAGGGTGGCTGCGCTGGGGATTGTCGCTGTGGCTCAATCCTCGCGCGCCCGCGTTCCCGCTCGGCACGCTGGCGGCGAATCTCGTCGGTGGCTACCTCGTCGGCTTTTTCGTCGCGTTCTTTCTCGCGCGCGTCGATCTCGCGCCCGCGTGGCGGCTTCTGATCGTCACCGGCTTTCTCGGTGGACTCACGACGTTCTCGACCTTCTCCGCCGAGGTGAGCGAGCATCTGATGGGCGGCAACTACGCGACCGGCGCGTTGCTCGCCGCTGCGCATCTTTGCGGCTCGCTCCTTCTTACCATCGCCGGCTTTGCGACGTTCCGCGCGCTCGCCGGCTGATCCCCTCACGACTCGTTCAAAGGAAAACCATGGCGCATGCAATTCGTATCCACAGCACCGGCGGTCCCGAAGCGCTCGCATGGGACGAAGTCGCGCTCGGCGCGCCGGGTCCGGGCGAGGCGCGCGTAAAGCACACCGCTGTCGGCGTGAACTACATCGACACGTATCAAAGGAGCGGCCTCTACAAGCTCCCGCTGCCGTCGGGCATGGGCAGCGAGGCCGCCGGCGTCGTCGAGCAGGTGGGCGCCGGCGTCGACTGGGTCAAGCCGGGCGATCGCGTCGCGTATGCGGGCGGCGCGCCGGGCGCGTACAGCACCGCGCGCGTGATGCCGGCCGAGCGGCTCGTGAAGGTGCCCGACGGTATCGACGACCGTACGGCGGCCACCCTGATGCTGAAGGGGATGACCGTGCAATATCTCTTCCGCCAGACGAAAAAACTCGCGGCGGGCGACACGATTCTCTTCCACGCGGCCGCCGGCGGCGTGGGTCTCATCGCGTGCCAGTGGGCGCGCGCACTCGGCGTCACGATGATCGGCACCGCCGGCTCGGACGCGAAGGCCGCGCTGGCGCAGGAGCATGGCTGCGCGCATACGATCGTCTACACGCGCGAGAATTTCGTCGAGCGCGTGAAGGCGCTCACCGCTGGCAAGGGCGTCCCCGTCGTCTACGACGGCGTAGGCAAGGACACTTTTCCGGGGTCGCTCGACTGCCTGTCGCCGCGCGGACTGTTCGTGAGCTACGGCAACGCGTCCGGGCCGGTGCCGCCGTTCGACATCCTGGTGCTGTCGCAGAAGGGGTCGCTCTTCGTGACGCGACCGACGCTCGTGACCTACGCCGGCACGCGCGCGGCGACGCAGGCGATGGCCGACGAGCTGTTCGCACTCGTGCTCGCCGGGAAGATCAAGTCCGAGGCGCGGCAGACGTTTCCGCTGAAGGATGCCGCCGCCGCGCATCGTGCGCTCGAGTCGCGTGCGACGACCGGCGCGACGGTTTTGCTGCCGGAGTAGCGCGGGTGCAGGACAGCGTCCGGCCCCACGGACGGCTAGCGCGCGGCTGCGTTGAGCAGCGCCCGCGCGGCGTCCGCCAGTTCGGACGCCGTAAGCCCGAGCGGGCCGACCCCGGCAGCGACGCGCGCGTCGGCAGCGGCGCCGTGCAGGCAGACACCCACGCGTAACGCGTCGTCCGGCGCGAGACCTTGCGCGAGCAGTGCGCCGAGGATGCCGGCGAGCACGTCGCCGCTGCCCGCAGTCGCGAGCGCGGGACCGCCGCTGCCGTTGATGTCGAAGCTGCCGCCCGGGTAGGCGAGCACGCTGCCGGCGCCCTTCAGCACCGTCAGCGCATGGAGGTCGGCGGCGAGCGAGCGCGCAGCAGCGACACGATCGGCGCCGACGCGCGCCGTGTCGACACCCAGCAAACGCGCGGCTTCCGCGGGATGCGGTGTGATCAGCGTCGGCGCCGCCCGGTTACGCACCGCGTCGCGCAGGTTCTTGTCGCGCGCGACGAGGTTGAGGGCATCGGCATCGAGCACCAGCGGTACCTTCGTGCGCGCAGCGCGTGCCACCAGGCTCGCCGCGTCGCCTTCGACGCCGAGCCCCGGGCCCACGACCAACGCGTCGGCGCCGCTCGCCAGCGCCGCGTCGGCGTCGCGCAGCATGAGTTCGGGCGCGCCCCAGTCGACAGGCGGACGCGCGGCCGCCGCGAGGCCGAGCAGCACCTTGCCGGCGCCGGTCATCAGCGCAGCGCGGCCGGCGAGGATCGGCGCGCCGGTCATGCCGTCGGCGCCGCCGACGATCGCCAGCGTCCCGAAGCTGCCCTTGTGCACGTCGCGGCGCTTGCGTCCCAGCACCGGCGGAAGCGCAAGCGCGACGCCGCTCCACGCGAGAAGCGACCCCGCCCCGTCTCCCGCTTCGAGGGCAGCGCCCAGCGTGTGCAGCGACACCACGCCGGCATGGTCGAGGCCCGCACCGGTGCAAAGACCGGGCTTGAGCGCAATGAACGTGGCAGTCGCGTCGGCGCGGATCGCCGCGCCCGGGACCGCGCCGGTGTCCGCGTCGACGCCGGACGGCACGTCGAGCGCCAGGACCGGCGCGCCGGCGCCGGTCGCCCACGAAATCAGCGCGGCGTAGTCGGCGCCGGGCGGACGGCCCAGGCCAATACCGAAGAGTCCGTCGACGACGAGCGCGGGCCGTGCGTCCGGCGGATCGGGCTGCGTGAGTAGTCCCGCGACCGCCAGCGCCTCGCGGGCCGCCGCGGCGTCGGCGGGAAGGCGGTGCGGATCGCTGCGAAACACGGTGACGACGTCGAAGAACGCCTCGGCCAGCAATCGGGCGACCACAAAGGCGTCGCCGCCGTTGTTGCCGGGTCCCGCCAGCACGACGACCGGGCCGCCGCGGCCCGCCGCCATGGAGCGGGCTACGTCGGCCGCGGCAGCGCCCGCCCGTTCCATCAATCCGCACGAGCGCAGGCGCTTTTCGACGGTGCGAATTCCGGTGGTGGGGAGGATCGGCGCGAGGTGCGTCATCCGGGAAATCCGTAGGGAAGGAATGACGTTGGCATCGGAATGCACAGGCGGACCGTCGGTCGAGTGTAGCGGATCGACGAGGCGCAGACGGGAACCGGATGCGCCGCGGTCAACCGGTCGCGCCCGCGCGGCGTTCTCGATGGGGTCCGCCTTTGGACATTCGCCGCAACGGCCCGTAAAATCCGCCGGTTAAGCTCGTTCGGGGCTTCGACTTCCACCTTTCCAGGAGACTCAATTGCGTACATCCAAGCTGACGCTCGCGCTCGCGCTGACGCTCACGGCGTTCATCGCTGCGCCGGCCGTCGCGCAGGAACTGACGGGCACGCTGAAAAAGATCAAGGACAACGGCACGATCACCATCGGCCATCGCGACTCGTCGATCCCCTTCTCGTACTACGACGACAAGCAGCAGGTAGTCGGCTATTCGATGGACATCTGCATGAAGATCGTCGACGCGGTGAAGGCGGAGCTCAAGATGCCGAACCTCAAGGTGGTGCTCAACCCGGTGACGTCGGCGACGCGCATTCCGCTGATGGCGAACGGCACGATCGACCTCGAGTGCGGCTCGACGACCAATAACCTCGACCGGCAGAAGCAGGTGGGCTTCACCAACACCTACTTCCTCACGGCGAACCGCTACGTCGCGAAGAAGGCGTCGAACATCAAGACGCTCGCCGATCTCAAGGGCAAGACGGTGGTGTCGACGTCCGGCACGACGAACCTGCGTTGGCTGACCGAGGAGAACGGCAAGCAGAGCCTCGGCATGAGCATACTGACCGCAAAGGATCACGCCGAGGCGTTCCTGATGGTCGAAACCGACCGCGCGGCAGCGTTTTTCATGGACGACATCCTGCTCTACAGCCTGGTCGCAAGCTCCAAGGCGCCTGCCGACTTCGTCATCGGAAGCGAGGCGTATACCGTCGAGCCCTACGGCGCGATGATCCCCAGGGAAGACGCGGCGTTCCGCAAGGTCGCCGACACCGCCACCGCGAACCTCTACAAGAGCGGTCAGATCAACGCCATCTACGACAAGTGGTTCCTGAAGCCGATTCCGCCCAAGGGAATCACGCTGAACGTCCCCGAGAGCCCCGAGCTCAAGAAAGCGTTCGCGAATCCCACCAGCAACGGCGACGCTGCCGCGTACAAGTAAGCCGGCCCGCCCGGCCCGCACCACGGGGAGCTTCGGCTCCCCGTTTTTGTTTGCTATAGTCGGTCGACGCCGCCGGTTCCGCGGTTCCCGGGACTCGGCCATCAGGGGAGCGCCAAGACTTGAACTACAACTGGAACTGGAACATCTTCTTCGAGATGTCGGCCGACGGCCGGCACACTTGGCTGATGACGCTCGTCATCGGCCTCGGCTGGACGATGCTCGCCGCGGTTTGCGCCGGAGTCATCGCCTTCCTGCTGGGCTCAGCACTCGGCGTGATGCGCACCACGCCCAACAAATGGCTGGTGGGCATCGGCAACGCCTACGTCGAGCTGTTCCGCAACATCCCGCTGCTCGTCCAGTTGTTCCTCTGGTTCTTCGTGCTTCCCGAACTGCTGCCCAAGACGCTCGGCACCGCGATCAAGCAGATGTCGCCGCCGTGGGCGTCTTTCGTCCCGGCGGTCATCGGTCTTGGCCTGTTTACTGCGGCGCGCGTGAGCGAGCAGGTGCGTGCCGGCATCGGGGCGCTTTCGCGCGGGCAGGGCCAGGCGGGCACCGCACTCGGCCTCACGCTGTCGCAGCGATACCGCTACGTGCTGCTGCCGATGGCCTACCGCATCATCATGCCGCCGCTCACGTCGGAGACGATGAACCTGATCAAGAACACTTCGGTGGCGCTGACCATCGGGCTGGTCGAGCTCACCGCCGCGGCACGCTCGATGCAGGAGTTCACGTTCCAGGTGTTCGAGGCGTTCACTGCGGCGACGGTGATCTACATCATCGT
>JBDSLT010000076.1:0-7634 GCA_039916265.1 Casimicrobiaceae bacterium
CTCATCCGACGGTTAACATCGGTCGACCCTGCCGCAGACATTCACGCGGCAGGCCTCGGACCTGGACAACGGAGGTAGCGGCAATGGCACGCAGGCGCAGCTGGTGGCGGACGATCCTGTATTCGGAAGTTAGCCGGCCGGTGCTCATGATGGTCATCCTGCTCGTGCTCTGGGACCTGGCCATTCGCCTGTTCAAGATCCCGCCTTACCTCATTCCCGCGCCGGACAAGGTCGTCGGCCAGCTGTACGCGGAGTGGCCGCGCCTGTGGCGCGAGAGCATGACGACGACCTATGCCACGCTCGGCGGCTTCGGACTGTCGATCGTGTTCGGCATCCCGATGGCGATGATGATCGCGTACTCGCGCACGGTGGAGAGCTTCGTCTATCCGCTGCTGGTGTTCTCGCAGAGCGTGCCGAAGATCGCCATCGCACCGCTGTTCGTCGTCTGGTTCGGCTTCGGCATCATTCCGAAGGTGATCGCGGCGTTCATGCTCGGCTTCTTTCCGATCGTCGTGTCGACGGTGATGGGATTCAAGTCGGTCGACCATGACATGCTGGATCTCGCGCGATCGATGAAAGCTTCCCGGCTCGCGACGTTCATGCGCATCAGCCTGCCGCAGGCGTTGCCGTCGATCTTTGCGGGCCTCAAGGTGTCGATCACGCTCGCGGTCGTCGGCGCCGTCGTCGGCGAGTTCGTCGGCTCGAACTCGGGCATCGGCTACCTGTTACAGATCGCCAATGGCAACTTCGACCTGCCGTTGATGTTCGCGGCGCTGACGGTGCTCTCGGCCATCGGCGTTCTGCTGTTCGTTGCGGTCGACGTCATCGAGCGCCTGATGATTCCGTGGCACGCCTCGCACCGCACCGATTTCACCGCCACCGCCTGAGCTTCGGCGGGGCATTATTCCAAAGGAGAAACCGAAATGTTGAAACGTCTGGCATTACTCGCGTCGGCACTCGCCTTCGCAGCCGCCGCAGGCAGCGTCGCCGCGCAAGCGAAGGACAAGGTCACGCTGCTGCTCAACTGGTACACGTACAGCGAGCACGCGCCGTTCTATCTCGGCAAGGAGCGGGGCTACTTCGACCAGGAAGGCATCGACCTCGACATCCAGGAAGGCCGCGGCTCGGGCGTCACCGTGCAGGCGGTGGCCGCGGGCACGGCGACCTTCGGCTACGCCGATATCCCGACGATGATCAAGGCTGCCTCGAAGGGCGCTCCGGTGACGGCCATCGGTGTCGCGCTCCAGACGAGCCCGATGTCGGTCATGGGCTTTTCCGACAAGAACATCAGGAAGCCCGAGGACATCAAGGGCAAGACCGTCGCCGTCACCCCCGGCGACTCGATGTCGCAGGTCTGGCCGCTGTTCCTCAAGAAGACGAACCTCAAGGACACCGATTTCAAGACGGTTGCGGGCGACGGGCAGACGAAGCTCAACGCGGTGATGAACAACCAGGCCGACCTCCTGCTCGGCTACGTAATGGATCAGGCGATCAAGCTGCAGGACGGTGCGCACAAGCAGGTCTACACGATCCGCTTCGCCGACTACGGCGTCAACATGGTCAGCTCGGGCATCATCGCGCAGAAGGATCTGCTGAAGCAGAAGCCCGACCTCGCCAAGCGCTTCATGCGCGCGGCGACGCGCTCGCTCGAGGAAGCGGCGAAGAATCCCGACGCCGCCATCGACGCGATGCTGAAGGCGCAGCCGAAGTCGGGGGTCAAGGAGACCGCACTCGTGGGAATGAAGCAGACGGCAGCGCTCTACAAGGGTCCGGACAATCCGAGTGACCGTCCCTTCCGCGTCGGCGCGAAGAACATGGACGAGACGATGACGCTGCTCGTCGACTACGGCGGACTCGACAAGGCAACGGCCGGGAAGGCAGCCGACTACTACACCAACGACTACCTCCCGTAGTCTTGTGGCAAAACGCACGCTGATCGCCGTCGATGGCGTGGCGAAGACTTACCAGACGGCCGACGGGCCGGTGGAGTCGCTGAAGCCGCTGACCTTCGACATCGGCGAGGGCGAGTTCATGGCGATCGTCGGTCCGTCGGGTTGCGGCAAGTCGACGATGCTGAAAATGGTGGCGGGGCTGCTGCCGGCGAGCGCCGGCAGCATCACGCTGAACGGCGTACCGGTCGACGGCCCACCCGACAACGTCGGCATCGTGTTCCAGAGCCCGGTGCTGCTCGCGTGGCGCACGGTGCAGGACAACATCCTGCTGCAGATCGACATGCGCAGGCTTTCGCGCGCGCGCTACCTGCCGAAGGCGAAGGCGCTGCTCGCGATGACCGGCCTCTCCGACTTCGCGCAGAAGCTGCCGTGGCAACTGTCCGGCGGCATGCAGCAGCGCGCGTCGATCTGCCGCGCGCTCGTCCACGACCCGGCAGTGCTGCTGATGGACGAGCCCTTCGGCGCGCTCGACGCCATGACGCGCGAGAAAATGAACCTCGAACTGCAGCGTATCTGGTCCGAGACGAAGAAGACCGTGCTGTTCATCACCCACAGCATTCCCGAGGCGGTGTTTCTCGCCGACCGCGTGCTGGTGATGAGCGAGCGGCCGGGACGGATTGCCGCGATCTACGACGTCGCGCTGCCGCGCCCGCGCTCGCTCGCGATGATGGGCAACGCCGCCTTCGTCGACCTCACGCAGACGATCCGCCGGCATTTCTACGCGCAGGGGACGCTGGACGGATGAGCGCGGCGCCGGCCTTCGCCGTGACGGCGATCGACCTCTTCGAGCGCGACGTGCGCCTGCGCCTGCCGTTTCGCTTCGGCGCCGTCACTGTGCGCCGCGCGCCGCAGGCATTCGTCCGCGCGACGATCCGCGACGCCGCGGGGCGCGAGTCGACGGGCTGGACCGCGGAGATGATGATCCCCAAGTGGTTCGACAAGCGCCCCGCGCGTACGGACGACGAGAACGTCGACGACCTGCGCACCGCGCTCGGGCTCGCCCGCGACGCCTACACGTCCGACCGCGCGTTGCGGCCCGCGTTCGGGCACGCCGCGCATCGCTATCGTCCGCTCTTGTCTGCCGGCGCCGCGGGCGGGCTCAATGCGCTCGTGATGTCGTATGGCGCGGCGCTCGCCGACCGCGCGATCATCGATGCAGTGTGCCGGCAGTCGCGCGTCAGCTTCTCGAACGCGGTGCGCGCCAACCTGTTCGCGCTCGACGCGGCGCTCGCGCCCGACCTTGCCGATTTCGATCTCGATGCGTTCCTGGCCAGCCGCGCGCCCGCACCGTGGCTCGCTGCGCGTCATACCGTCGGGCTTGCCGATCCGCTCGTCGCCGCCGACGTCGTCGAGCGCCCCGACGACGGCCTGCCGGTGGCGCTCGACGAGGTCATCGCGCGCTACGGCCACCGCCATTTCAAGCTGAAGCTCTCGGGCGCGCCCGGGGACGACGCACAGCGACTGGCGCGAATCGCGAGCGTCCTGGACGCGCTGCCGCAGTACGTCGTCACGCTCGACGGCAACGAGCAGTTCGAAAGCGCCGACGCGCTGCACGCACTGTGGCGGGAACTTCGCGCCGCGCCGGCGCTCGCGCGCTTCGCCGCGTCGGTCCTGTACGTCGAGCAGCCGCTGCCGCGCGACCTGACGGCGGCGACCGACCTTCGCGCATTTGCGCGCGACGCTCCGCTGCTGATCGACGAGGCGGACGACACGTACGACGCGTTTCCGCGCGCCTGGCGCAACGGCTACGCCGGCGTGTCGAGCAAGAACTGCAAGGGGCCCTACAAGAGCCTGGTGAATGCCGCGCGCTGCGCCGCCGCCGCGAATTCGCAGCGCCTGTTCGTCTCGGCCGAGGATCTCACCGCGCAGTGCGGCCTTGCCGTACAGCAGGACCTGGCGCTCGCCGGCGCGATCGGCGTGACGCACGTCGAGCGCAATGGCCACCATTACGTCGCCGGGTTCGCCGGCCAGGGCGCCAGCGTTGCCGAACAGGCGCGTTTCGCCGTGGCGCACGACGGCTTGTACGAAGGGACGCCGGGTGCGACGCGCCTGTCGATCCGCGACGGACGCATCGCGCTGCGCTCGCTCGACGTCGAGGGCTTCGCCACCGCGGCGCTTCCCGATCAGGACTCGCTGGCGCCGATGCGCGTCGACGCCGCTCAACCCGCACGGAGTCTCGCGTGAACACGATTCGCGTCGGCATCATCATGAACGGCGTCACCGGACGCATGGGGACCAACCAGCATCTCGTGCGCTCGATCAACGCGATCCGCGCGCAAGGCGGCGTCGCACTGCCCGACGGGCGCACGATCATGCCGGATCCGATCCTGGTCGGCCGCAATGCCGCCAAGGTCGAAGCGCTCGCCAAAGCGCACGGCGTCGCACGCTGGACGACGGACCTCGAGGCGGCGCTTCGCAACCGCGACGACGCCGTTTACTTCGATTCGGCGTCGACGGGCCTGCGCCCCGAGCTGATCCGCAAGGCGATCGCTGCCGGCAAGCACATCTATACCGAAAAGCCCGTCGCGCCCACCGTCGAAGAAGCCCTCGACCTCTACCGGCGCGCGCAGGCGGCGGGGGTGCGGCACGGCGTGGTGCAGGACAAGCTCTGGCTGCCGGGCCTGCTCAAGCTGAAGATGCTGATCGACAGCGGCTTCCTCGGCCGCATCCTCTCGGTGCGCGGCGAGTTCGGCTACTGGGTTTTCGAAGGCGACTGGCAGCCTGCGCAGCGCCCGTCGTGGAATTATCGCAAGGAGGACGACGGCGGCATCATCGTCGACATGCTCTGCCACTGGCGCTACGTCCTCGACAACCTGTTCGGGAGCGTGCGAAGCGTGTTCTGCCTCGGCGCGACGCACATCCCCGTGCGCTTCGGCGAAGACGGCAGGCGCTACGACGCCACGGCGGACGACGCCGCGTACGCGACGTTCGAACTCGACGGTGGCGAGGGCGCGGCGAGCGCGCCGATCATCGCGCAGATCAACAGCTCGTGGTGCACGCGCGTGCGCCGCGACGACCTCACGACGTTCCACGTGGACGGCACGCTGGGCTCTGCGGTCGCCGGTCTCACCGAATGCATGATCCAGCCCCGAGCTGCGACACCGAAGCCGGTATGGAATCCCGATGTGCCGCAGACGATCGACTTCTACGACACCTGGCAGAAGGTCCCGGCGAACCGCAGTTACGACAACGCGTTCAAGGTCGAGTGGGAGCTGTTCCTGCGCCATGTCGTCGACGGCGGACCGTTCAAGTGGAACCTCCTCGAGGGCGCCAAGGGCGTGCAGCTCGCCGAGCTCGGGCACCGCAGCTGGAAGGAGCGGCGCGTCGTCGACGTGCCGGCGCTGGCGGCATGACGCAAGACTCGCTGACGCTGCCCGCCGCCGACGGTTCGCTTGCGCCGTATGCGCTGCGCGGCGCGGCGACCTGGAGCGCGCCGGCGGTGCGCCCGTCGTGGAACCGTGTCGCGTTCGCCGCCGCGCACGTCGTCAGCGATCCTCGCGCGGCGATCGATCCGTCGCTCGACGTGGCAATCGACTGGGACGCAACGCTCGCGTACCGCCGCTACCTGTGGTCGCAGGGTTTCGCCGTCGCCGAGGCGATGGATACCGCGCAGCGCGGCATGGGGCTCGACTGGCCGAATTCGCGCGAGCTGATCCGGCGCAGCCTCGCCGAGGCGAAGCTCACGCCCGGCGCCATCGTGTTTGCCGGCGCGGGCACCGATCACCTCGCCTTCGACGCCTCGACGACGGTCGAGGACGTGATCGCCGCGTACGAAATGCAGTGCGGGGCCATCGAGTCGTACGGCGGGCGCATCATCCTGATGGCGAGCCGCGCGCTCGCCGCGTGCGCGCGATCGCCCGACGACTACGCCAGGGTTTATGCGCGCGTGCTGTCGCAGCTCCGGGAGCCGGTGATCCTGCATTGGCTGGGTGACATGTTCGACCCCGCGCTCGCCGGCTACTGGGTGGGCCGCGATACGGCAGACCCCGTTCGCGCCAGGGCGATGGACGTGTGCGCGGACGTCATCGCCGCAAACGCCGCCAAGATCGACGGCATCAAGATCTCGCTGCTCGACGACGCGAAGGAAATCGCGCTGCGGCGCCGGCTGCCCGCCGGCGTGCGGATGTACACCGGCGACGACTTCAACTTCGCCGCACTGATCGGCGGCGACGCGCAGGGTCACTCCGACGCGCTGCTCGGCATCTTCGACGCCATCGCGCCGGCGGCCTCCGCAGCGCTGTGCGCGCTGGCGCAAGGCGATCGCGCGACTTTCGACCGCATCCTCGCGCCGACGGTCCCGCTGTCGCGCCACATCTTCGCGGCACCCACGCGCTTCTACAAGACCGGCGTCGTGTTCATCGCATGGCTGAACGGGCACCAGTCACATTTCACGATGGTCGGCGGCCAGCAGAGTGCGCGCAGCCTGGTTCATCTTGCCGAGATCCTGCGCCTCGCGGACGCGGCGGGGCTGCTGCGCGATCCGCAACTCGCGTGCGCGCGCATGCGCACGCTGCTCGCGCTGCACGGCGTCGGTGAATGACATGGGCGCCCCCGATCCTGCGCTGCTGTCGCTCAACACGGCGACGGTGCGCGCGCAGTGGAAGCTGGCAGAAATCATCGATGGCTGCGCACGTCACGGCATCCGTGGCATCTCGCCGTGGCGCGACCAGGTCGCCGCCGCGGGCCTGAGCGAAACGGCGACGCGCATCCGCGATGCCGGGCTCGTCGTCACCGGGTTGTGCCGCGGCGGCATGTTTCCCGCCGTCGAGCGCCACGAGCGCCGCGCCGTGCTGGACGACAACCGCCGCGCCCTCGACGAAGCCTGCGCGCTGTCCGCGCGCTGCCTGGTGCTCGTGGTCGGCGGCCTGCCGAAGGACCGCCGTGGCGTGATCGTCTCGAAGGACCTGGCCGGCGCGCGCGAGATGGTGCGCGACGGGCTGGGAGAGTTGCTCGATCACGCGCGCACGGCCGGAATGCCGCTCGCGATCGAGCCGCTACATCCGATGTACGCCGCGGATCGCGCCTGCGTGAACACGCTCGCGCAGGCCAACGCGCTGTGCGACGAGCTGTGCCCGCGAGGCGACGACGGGCTGGGAGTCGCCGTCGACGTCTATCACGTCTGGTGGGACCCGGATCTTCGGGCGGGGATCGAGCGCGCCGGCGCGTCGAACCGGCTGCTGGCGTATCACATCTGCGACTGGCTCGTCCCGACAGCCGATCTGCTCGAGGACCGCGGAATGATGGGCGATGGCGTCATCGACCTGCCGCTCGTCCGGTCATGGATGGAGTCCGCCGGCTATCGTGGCATGCACGAAGTGGAGATCTTCTCCAGGAACAACTGGTGGAAGCGCGATCCCGACGAGGTGCTCGCAACCTGCAGGCGGCGGCACGCGGACATCAGTTGACGCGTCGCGGCGGTCCGCCCAAAAAAATTGCGGCACCCGGCTGCCACCGGGTGCCGCGCCGCCGCGACTTCACGACGGCAGGAGGACTAGTGGACCCGGCTGCTGAAAAAAGACCCCGCCGGGCGACCCGTGCTCAGGATAGCACAATGCTAAGGGGTTTACGTACGGTAATACGCGCTATTCGTCCGGCGCTGTCCGGCGCAAGCCTGTAGACCCGGCAGTCCTAGGGCGTGCAGGCGGCGAGCGGCAGCGCCACCGCCTGGAGAACATCGTTGTT
>JBDSLT010000077.1:0-3092 GCA_039916265.1 Casimicrobiaceae bacterium
AAGGGCGTGCGAACAAGCACACCGGCGTGTCGTTCTGGCCGGACTATCATGTGACCGACGACCGGATGAAAATCGAATGGGTCGTGCAGGCGCCGCGCGGCACGACGGTACGTGTGATCGCGCGCCATGCGCGTGCCGGCGTGGTGCGTGCGGACATCGCGCTGCAGTCCTCGTGACGCGCAGCGCAAGCCAATCGTCAGGGGAGAAAAGATGAGCGATATTGCAGGGCAGTTGCACTGGGTGCACTTGCCGTTCTCGCGCTCTACGGCTGCGCCGTGCCGCCGCCCGGCCGCGCGACGCTCGAGCGCATCGAGCATGTCGTGGTGATCTACGCGGAAAACCACAGCTTCGACAACCTCTACGGGACCTTTCCCGGCGCCAACGGCATCGCCAACGCGACGCCCGCGCAGTACACGCAGATCGATCGCGACGGCAAGCCGCTCGCGACGCTGCCCCCGGTGTGGAAAACGCCGAAAGTGCCCGACCCCGCGTATCCGGCGAATCTCGCCAACCGGCCGTTTCGCATCGACGCGGCGCCGATCGACCTGCCGCTGGCGACGGCGACGCGCGACCTCGTCCACGAGTTCTACCGCAACCAGGAGCAGATCAATGGCGGGCGCAACGACCGCTTCGCCGCGGTGTCGGACGCAGGCGGGCTCGCGATGGGCTACTACGACGGTTCGAGCCTGCCACTGTGGAAATGGGCGCGCGAGTACACGCTTGCCGACAACTTCTTCATGGGCGCGTTCGGCGGGTCGTACCTCAATCACCTTTGGCTGATCTGTGCCTGCACGCCGAAGGACGATCACGCGGCGCAGAATCTGCGCGCGCAGGTCGACGAGCGCGGCTGGCTGAAGACGCGACCCACGTCGTCGCCGTCGGTGATGGCGGGTGCGCCGGAATTCCTCGGCGGCGAAGTCACCCCCGACGGTTATTCGGTGAACACGACGCAGCCGCCCTACCAGCCGTCGCGCGTACCGCCGGCGAAGGACGGCGATCCGCGCCTTACCGACCCGACGAAGCACACGCTGGCGCCGCAGACGCTGAAGACCGTCGGCGACACGCTGTCGGCGAAGGGCGTCTCGTGGGCGTGGTACGCCGGCGCGTGGGACATCGCGCTGAAAGACGGGACACAGCCGCCCGACGCGCCGCGCACCAAGATCAATACGCGCGCGAACGGCGCGCCTTACTTCGTGACGCACCACCAGCCGTTCAACTACTTCGCGCGCTTCGCGCCGGGAACGCCGGATCGCGAGCGGCACCTGAAGGACTACACCGACCTCTCCGCTGCCATCGACAAGGGCACGCTGCCGGCGGTCGCCTTCTACAAGCCGCAGGGCGTGCTCAACCAGCACCCCGGCTACGCCGACGTGCTGTCGGGCGACGAGCACATCGCCGCGCTGATCGCGAAGATCAAGGCGAGCCCGCTCTGGGCGTCGACGGTGATCATCGTCACCTACGACGAGAACGGCGGCTTCTGGGACCACGTCGCGCCGCCGAAGGGCGATCGCTGGGGCCCGGGCACGCGCATCCCGACGATCATCGTGTCGCCGTACGCGAAGCGCGGTTACGTCGACCACACGTCCTACGATACGACGTCGATCATCAAGTTCATCACGCGCCGCTTCAGCCTCGAGCCGCTTCCCGGCGTGCGGCCCGGCGCCGGCGATCTCACCAACGCGTTCGACTTCGCGTCCTGACGCGCGCGGGTCGAGCGGAGACGACCGATCGGCGCACAAGCGAAGCCGCCCGCGCGGCGCGGGCTGGCAGCGGTGCCGCGCGGTGTCTGGGCGCTGGGGTTCGTCAGCCTGTTCATGGATCTGTCGTCGGAGCTGATCCATTCGCTGCTGCCGCTGTATCTGGCCGTCGGGCTCGGTGCCAGCGCCCTGATGATTGGCATCATCGAGGGCGTCGCCGAATCGCTCGCGCTGATCGTGAAGGTCTTCTCCGGCGTGCTCTCGGACTGGTTCCGGCGGCGCAAGCCGCTCGTGCTGCTGGGCTACGGGCTCGCCGCCATCACCAAGCTCGCGTTTCCGCTGGCGTCCACGCTGGGCTGGATCGTCGCAGCGCGCTTTGCCGATCGCGTCGGCAAGGGCATCCGTGGCGCGCCGCGCGATGCGCTGATCGCCGACATCGCGCCCGCCGATGCGCGGGGCGCGAGCTTCGGGCTGCGCCAGGCGCTCGATACGGTGGGCGGGGTTGGCGGACCGCTGCTCGCGCTGGCCGCGATGGCGCATTTCGCGGGCGACTTCAAGGCGGCGTTCTGGGTCGCGGTGGTTCCGGCGGCGCTTTGCGTGTTGATCCTGGTATTCGGCGTCCGCGAGCCCGAGCGGCCCGCCGCGGCAGACGATGGCGCGCCGGCGCCCGCGTGGCGGGACGTGCGCCGGCTCGGTGGACGCTATGCGCTCGTCGTCGCGGTGGCCGCGGTTCTCACGCTGGCGCGCTTCTCGGAGGCGTTCCTCGTGCTGCGTGCGCAGAACGTCGGCATCCCCGTCGTGTCGGTGCCGTGGGTCATGGTCGCGATGTCGATCGTCTATTCGCTCGTCGCGTACCCGGCCGGGGCGGCCGCGGACCGCGGGCACGGCCCGCGCCTGCTGATGGTGGGCTTCGTCGCATTGATCGTTGCGGACCTGATCCTCGCGAATGCGCAGGGACCGGCGACGGTCTATACGGGAGCCGCGGTGTGGGGCCTGCACATGGGGTTGACGCAGGGGCTGCTGGCGGCGCTGGTGGCGGCCGCCGCGCCCGACGATCTGCGCGGCACGGCGTTCGGCGTGTTCAACCTCGTCTGCGGCGTGGCGCTGCTCGTCGCGAGCGCGCTTGCGGGCTGGCTGTGGGACAGCTTCGGGCCGGCGTATACGTTCTACGCCGGTGCGGCGCTCACGGCCGTGGCCCTTGTCGTGCTGGTCTTTCGGGGGTCCGACGTCGGCAGGCTTGCCGGCCCCGCGTAAGATCGACGTCTGCGCGCGCGACCAACGCCCACGGTTGCGGTCGGGCCGCCGCTTTTGGATGGAGTCGTCACGATGAACGAGGCAACGCAAAGCCTTTCCGCCGCCCCTTCGCTGCGAGGCACGCTGTACTACCGCCACACG
>JBDSLT010000078.1:0-3802 GCA_039916265.1 Casimicrobiaceae bacterium
GCGCGGTCGATGATCTTGAGGTGCCCCGCCGCGTCGATCACGCCGGCGTCGCCGGTGCGAAAATAGCCGTCGCCGTCGATCGCCTCGGCGGTGGCGTCCGGACGCTTGTAGTACTCCTTCAGCAGCATCGGCCCGCGGACCAGCACCTCGCCGCTGTCGGCGATCCGCAGCTCGACGCCCGGCGCGGCGAGGCCGACCGTATCGAACTTGACCCCGCCGTCCGGCTGCAGGCAGACATACGCGCAGGTCTCGGTCTGCCCGTAGAGCTGCTTCAGATTCACGCCGATCGACCGGTAGAAGCGGAACAGGTCGGGGCCGATCGCCGCACCCGCCGTATAGGCGACGCGGATCCTGCTCATGCCGAGCACGTTGCGCAGCGGCCCGTAGATCACGAAGTTGCCGAGCGCGTAGTGGAGTCGATCGACAGCGCCCACCGGCCTGCCGTCGAGGATGTCGGCGCCGACGCGCCGCGCCACCTCGGTGAAATGGCGGAACAGCCAGCGCTTGATCGCGCTCGCGTCCTCCATGCGGATCATCACCTGCGTGAGCAGGTTCTCGAACACCCGCGGCGGCGCGAAGTAGTAGGTGGGACCGATCTCGCGCAGGTCGGTCATCACCGTGTCGCCGGACTCGGGACAGTTGATCGTGAAGCCGGCGCAGAGCCACTGCGCGAACGAGAACAGGTGATCGCCGACCCACGCCATCGGAAGGTACGACAGGATGCTGTCGTCGGCGGTCAGCCGGTCGAACTCGGCGCCGCCCTTCCCGGACGCGATGAACGCGGCGTGCGTCTGGCACACGCCCTTCGGCTTTCCCGTCGTGCCCGACGTGTAGAGCATGCCCGACACGTCGTCGGTCTTTCCCTGCGCGACTTCGCCGTCGAAAAAGCCCGGGTTCGCGCGGTCGAACTCGCGGCCGATCCCGGTCAGCCGCTCGAAGCTCGTCACGGCGTCGTAGTTGCGCAGGCCGCGCGGGTCGTCGTAGTACATGTGCGCGAGGGTCGGCACCTGCGGCTTCGCCTCGAGCAGCTTGTCGACCTGCTCCTGGTCCTCGACGATCGCGTAGACGATGCCGGCGTCGTTCAGCACGTAGACGAACTCGGCGGCGGGCGCGTCCTGGTACATCGGCACCGGGATGCCGCCCAGCGCCTCGGCGGCGACCATCGACCAGTAAAGGCGCGGGCGGTTGTCGCCGATGATCGCGAGGTGCATCCCGCGCTTAAACCCCTGCGCCGCGAGGCCGCAGGCGAGCGCGCGCACTTCCGCCGCGACTTCGGCCCATGTCCAGGTCTGCCAGATGCCGAGGTCCTTCTCGCGCGTCGCGGGTGCATTCGGCCGCACCTTGGCGTGGTGCAGCAGCAGCCGCGGGAACGTGTCCTGCTGCGCCTCCATCCTCACTCCTCCGATGCGACTCCGGCCGTTCGCCGGCGGGTTGCCGGTACGTCGCCGGCCGTCCTCGCTGCTCTCTTGTCGCGGCCCGCCGGTGACCAACACGCGGGACCGGCGGCCATGGTATCCCAACCCCACCCGGGCGCGAATGTAAGGCCAAGGCCATCGCACGGTTGTCGTCAGGCCGACAATTGGGCAGGATTTGCTGATGACGCCACTCGACAGGATGCTGAAGGCGAGCCCGTGGGCCGGGGACCTGCCGCCCGCGCTGCGCGCCCGCGTCGAAAATGAGACGACGACGCGCACCTGTCCGATGGGAAGCTACGTCTGCCGCAAGGGGGAATCCGTCGAGCACTGGATCGGCGTCGTCGAGGGCGTGGTGAAGATGGCCAACGTCTCGGCCGACGGGAAGCCGACGAGCTTTACGGGAATCGGCCCGGGCGGCTGGTTCGGCGAAGGGTCGCTGCTCAAGAACGAGCCGCGGCGCTACGACATCGTCGCGCTGCGCGATTCGACGATCGCCTCGATGCCGCGCGCGACGTTCCTGGCGCTGCTCGACAGCAGCGTGCCATTCAATCGTCACATCATCACGCAGCTGAACGAGCGCCTCGGGCAATTCATCGCGATGGTCGAGCACGACCGCCTGCTCGGCCCCGATGCGCGGCTCGCGCGCTCGCTGGCGGGGCTCTTCCACCCGGTCCTCAATCCCGGCAGCGGGCCGACGCTCCCGTTGTCGCAGGAAGAGATGGGACAGCTCGTCGGCCTGTCGCGGCAGCGCGTGAACCAGGCGCTGAACACGCTGGAGCGCGCGGGCCTGCTTCGCGTCGACTACGGCAGCGTCACCGTGCTCGATCTGCCCGGCCTGCGCCGCTTCGCGGGCTGAACGTGGCACGCGTGCTCGCAAGCGACGCCGCGGGGACCGGGGAGCCCGCGCCGTCCACGCACTGGCGCGGCGAGATCGCCGGCGGTCTGGCGGGCGGCGTCGCGCGGCTGATCGTCGCGCTGACGATGGGGCTGCTCGCCTTCGCGCCGCTGGGCCGCGAGTTCGCCCACCTCGGCGTCCGGGCAGGGCTCTACGCGGTCGTCGTGGGCCAGCTGGCGGTGCTGCTGGCGAGCGGCCGCTCGGCCGGCGGCAGCGCCCCCGTCGCGGCGACGAGCCTGGTGCTGGCGGGCTTCATCGCCGAGCTTGCGTCCGACCCCGCGATCGCGCCGCTGGAAGGCAACGACCCGGCGCAGATCATCGTGCTGGTCGGCATGTGCGTGGCGCTCGCCGGCACGCTGCAGATCGCCTTCGCGCTGCTGCGCGCCGACGCGCTGATTCGCTTCCTCCCCTATCCGTTCCTGGCCGGCTTCACCTGCGGCGTCGCGGCGCTGATCGCGATCGCACAGGCGCCGGCGCTGCTCGGCATCACGCGCACCGAATGGCTCGCCGGTCCGTCCGTGTGGCTTTCCGCGCTGCATCCGGCTGCGCTGGCGCTCGGCCTCGCCACCACGGCGATGATCCTGTGGCTCATGCCGCGCTCGGGACGGCTGCCTGCCGCCGCGCTCGGCGTCGCAGTGGCGCTGGCCGGGTATGCGCTGGTCGGCGCGCTCGTCCCGGGGCTGTCCTTCGGCCCGCGGGTCGGCTCGCTCGACTTCGGCGTGGCGCCGCGTGTCGCCGTGGCGGGGCTTTTCGCCCACGCCGACGTTTTGGCGTCGACGCATCTGCGGGGGCTCGTCCTCACGTCCATCCTGATCGCGATCCTGGGCTCGCTGCAGGGCCTTCTCTATGCCGTCGCCGTCGACGCGCAGACGGGGCAGCGGCGCGACCTCAACCGCGAGCTCCTCGCGCAGGGCGTGGGCAACGTCGCGTCGGGGCTGGCGGGCGGCGTGCCGCTAATGCTGCTGCCGCCGGTGGCGCTCGCCCAGTGGCGCGCCGGCGGGCACACGTGGCGGGCAGGCGCCATCGGCGTCGCGCTGCTTGCGGTCGTGCTGCTCGCGGGCGGCCCGTGGATCGCCCGCATTCCGCTCGCGATCCTCGCCGGCGCGATGCTGACGATCGCCCTCGGGCTCGTCGACCAGTGGACGCGAGCGCTGTTTCGCCGCCTGCGCGCACCGGCGGCACGGCAGGACCGGCTGGCGATCTGGAGCGCGGTCATCGTCGTCGTCGTCGCGCTCGCCACGGTCTTCACCAATTTCGCCGCAGCGCTGGCGATCGGCCTCATCCTCTCGATGGCGCTGTTCATCGCGTCGCTGCATCACACGCTGGTGCGCGCGATCGTCGACGGGCATCACCGGCCGTCGCGGCGCGCCTGGGGCCCAGCGGAGCTGGCGGGCGTCCTCCAGGCGCGCGGCCGTACGCGCATCGTCGAGCTCGAAGGCGCCCTGTTTTTCGGCTCCGCCGACCGCCTGTGCGTCCTGGCCGAGCGCCTTGC
>JBDSLT010000079.1:0-5841 GCA_039916265.1 Casimicrobiaceae bacterium
CGGCGAGCGCCGGCAGGTCGATCGTGTCCTGGAAACCCACCCCCTGATGGTGGACGAGCTGCAGCGCCTTGGCCGCGTCGATCAGCGGGCGCGTGAAGCGCCGCGCCGCGACGATGACGACGTTCGCGTCCGCAATGCGCGCGATGCGCTCGTCGTCGTCGTCGCACTCCAGCGTGATCAGCTCGCACTGCGGTGGAACGACGCTGCGAATCAGCGCGTAGACCTCGGGCGTCGCGTGCGAAAGGTAGAAGACGCGCGTCGTCATCGCGTCAGTCTTCCAGCGCCCACGGTTGCTCGGCGAGCCGCGCGTGCAACCACTCCGGCACCTTCGCGCCGGCCGCCACCGACGCGTCCATCGCGCGTTCCTTGTCGCGCACCTTGTCGAGCTGCGCAAGCACGGCTTGCGCAACCGCGTGCCGCACGACGCACACGCCGTTGCGATCGCCGACGACGAGATCGCCCTGCTCGACGACCATGCCGCAGACGGACACCGGGAAGCCGATGCGTCCCGGGCCGTTTTTCTGCGGCGAGTTGGGCGACAGCCCCAGCGCGAACACCGGGATGCCGACCGCTTCGAGACCGTCGATGTCACGGACCATGCCGTCGGCGATGACCGCCACCACGCCCGCGTTCTTCGCCATGCCGACCATCACGTCGCCGGTCACGGCCGCCGACCGGCAGCCTTCGGCGGCGATCACCAGGACGTCGCCGGGCTGCGCGACCGACAGCGCGGCATACGGCGCCAGGTTGTCCGACGCCACGGTGGCGACGGTCAACGCGGAACCGGCGAAGGGCCGCGGACAGACGAGCGGCCGCAGCTCCGGCGCGAGCGCGCCGCGTCGGCCATTGGCGTCGACGACGTGCCCGACGGCGGCGCCGGCATAGCGGGCGAGCAGCGACGCGGGCAATCGCGGGAGTTCGCGCCGCAGGGTGAGCGTGGTCATGCGCTGGCCTTTACAGGTGTTGGGGAACGGGAGATTTCGTCTCCGGCGGCGATCGCCAGAGTCGTTTCGGGGTCGAACAGGTGCGCCGCGGCAAGATCGGGCGTCACCGTCATCCGCTCGCCGGTACGTGCCGCGCAGTCGCGGCCTGCGCGCAGGACCAGATCCTGCTGGATTGCGTCGAGGTGCACGGTGACCAGCGTTTCGGCACCGAGCGGCTCGACCGTCGTGACCACGCCCGGCAAACCCGGTGCGGCGCCGCCCGTCTGCACGCGCACGTCTTCCGGACGGATTCCGAAGACGACGGGTCGTGAAACGAACCGCGCCAGCGTGCCGCCGTCGATGCGCGGCAGCGCCAGCAGGTGTCCCGCCAGCGACACCTGCGGACGGCCCGCCTCCATGACGACAGCGGCGGGCAGCAGGTTCATCGGCGGATTGCCTAGGAAGCTGGCGACGAAGGTGTCGGCCGGCGCGCGGTAGACGTGGAGCGGCGTGCCGATCTGCGCGACCCGCCCGCGGTTCATGATGCAGATGCGCGTCCCCATCGTCATCGCCTCGACCTGGTCGTGCGTCACGTAGACGATCGTGGCGTGCAGCCGCTGGTGCAGCTTGATGAGCTCGTTGCGCGTGGAGACGCGCAACGCCGCATCGAGGTTCGACAGCGGCTCGTCGAACAGGAACACCCGGGGCTCGCGCACGATTGCACGACCAAGCGCCACGCGCTGCCGCTGCCCGCCCGACAGCGCGAAGGGCTTGCGCGCGAGGTAGGGCGTGAGGCCGAGCATCTCGGTCGCGATCCGGACGCGGCGGTCGATGTCCGCCTTGCGCAGCTTGCGACGCCTCAGGCCGAAAGCGAGGTTGTCGAACACGGTCATGTGCGGATAGAGCGCGTACGACTGGAACACCATCGCGATGTCGCGGTCCTTCGCGGGCACGTCGTTCATGCGCACGCCGTCGATGGCGAGCGCGCCCTCGGTGATGGGCTCCAGGCCGGCGATCATCCGCAGCGTCGTCGACTTGCCGCAGCCGGAGGGGCCGAGCAGGACCATAAACTCGCCGTCGGCGACGGTCAGCGTGACCCCGTCCACGGCGCTGTCCGTCGCGTTCGCGTAGCGCTTGGTCAGGTTGTCGAGCGTGACGGTGGCCATCGTGATTTCAGTCCTGCGGCGCCGGCGAACGGGCCTTCACTTGACCGCTCCCGCCGTCATGCCCTGGATCAGCTTCTCGGAGAAGAAGGCGTAGATCACGATGATGGGGATCACCGCGATCATCATTCCGGTGGCGATCATGCCGAAATCCTGCATCTGGTCGCCCATGAATTTCATGATGCCGAGCGGCAGCGTGCGCTTCTGCTCGTCGGTGATCAGCACCACCGCGTACAGAAATTCGTTCCACAGATGGATCACGTTGAGGATGACCGTGGTCGCCACGGCCGGCAGACCCACCGGCAGCGTGATGCGCCAGAAGATCGCCCAATCCGAATAGCCGTCCATCCGCGCGGCGTCGAACAGGTCCTGCGGCAAACGTGCGAAAAAGCTTTCGAGCAGATAGATGGTGAGCGGAAGCTGGAGTGCGACGTACGACAGCGTAAGTCCCGTGAGCGTGTCGAACAGCCCATAGTCCACCAGCACCTGGAACAACGCGATGATGGTGATCTGCGGCGGAAAGATGATCGTCGAGAACACCAGGAAGAACACGAAGCGGTTGCCGGGGAAGCGGTAGCGGGCGAGCGCGTGCGCCGCCATCGCGCCCACGACGGTCAGGATCGTCACCGCCGCGACGACGACGAGGGTGCTGTTGCGAAAGTAGATGCCGTAGTTCGACGACGTCCAGGCGACGACGTACTTGCCGAACTGCGGGTCGAGCGGCAGCCCGTAGGGATTGGCGAAGATGTCGGGCGTGGTGCGCAGCGACATGCTGGCGATCCAGAGGAACGGTCCCGCCGCGTAGGCGGTGTACAGCGAGAGCGCGACCAGGATGAGCGAGCGCGACAGGACGTGCGACACGTTCATCGATCAGTACTCGATCCGCTCGCGCTGCCGGAATGCCCACGACAGCAGCAGCACCGCGCCGATGACCACGACGAACCACACGACGGCCACGGCCGACGGATAACCGAGGTCGAAGGTGTTCCATTCGAAGGCGCGCTTGTAGACGTAGGTCGACACCGTTTCGGTCGACCACAGCGGGCCGCCCCGCGTCATGATCCATACGAGGTCGAAGATCTTCATCTTGCCGATGAACGACAGGATGACGAGGTTGAGCAGCGTGGGCCGGATCATCGGCACGATCACGTGGACGACCTTCGACCACCAGCCGCAGTTGTCGAGGTCGGCGGCTTCGAGAACTTCCTTTGGCAGCGCGTGCAGCGCGGCGAGGCACACGACCATGTTGAAGCCCGTCCACTTCCACGCGTGCGTGACGATCAGCGCAGGCAGCGCGGTATCGGGCGAGCCGAGCCACGCGCGGGCGAAGCGGCCGAGGCCCACCGCCCGCAGGATCTCGTTGAGCGCGCCCCAGTCGTAGTTGTAGATCCACATCCACATGATCCCGACGACGACATACGAGATCAGCACGGGCGTGAACCATGCGACCCTGAAAAAGCGCGCGCCCGCGACGCCGCTGTAGAGCGCGAGCGCCAGGACGAAGCCGACAACCACGTCGAGGAAGGGGGCCACGAACGCCCAGATCAGCGTGTTGGTGACCGCCTGGTAGAACACCGCGTCGCCGGTGAACAGGCGCACGTAGTTGGCGAGGCCGACGAACGCCTCGACGTTGCCGGGCTTGATCGTATGGAAGCTGTTCCATAGCGTGCGGAAGACGGGGTAGGCGGTGAAGAGCGCGTAAGTCGCCAGCGCCGGCGTGATGAACAGCATCACGGTGCGCCACGGCGCGTCGTCCGGGGACCGCGCCCACCAGCGCGACGATTTTCGACCGACCGTGCGGCTGGCGGGTAGCGGGGTAGCCATGGGCGCAATCCGGGCGGGACGCCGTGCGCGCCCCGCTCGCGATGCCGGAATAGGGCGCCGTCAGGCCTTGTAGCAGGCCGCGTCCATCATCGAGATGGCGCGATCGGCGCTCAGCAACCCCGCCGGAAAGCCGGTGTTCATCACCTGCTTGTACGTATCGAGGCACTGTCCGCGCATGTGCCCGATCGGGATGCCGGTGAAATACTTCACGTCGGAATTGCGCGCCGCTAGCTGCTTGAAATAGTCGGCGTACTTGCCCTTGATCGCGCTCGGATCCGACTTAACGCCGGTGGCTACGAGATTTTCCACCAGCCACTTGGTGCCCATTTCGGGGGTGGCCATTTCGTTCAGGAATTCCGCGGCGAGCTTGGGATGCTTGCTCGCGGCGTTGATCACGAAGCTTCCCGCCACCGCGTTGGTCTTGCACTCGGGGCACGCGGCGCCGTCGGGCACCGGAAACTGCATGATGGCGAGCGGGAAATTCTCCGGCTGCCCGCCCTTGTCCGGCGGGTTGAATGCGCGGCTCGTGTACCAGCTTCCCATCGGCAGCATGAGTCCGCCCGGCTTGCCGTAGAAGTACGTGTGCGATTCGCCCAGCGTGAGGCTCGTCAGGCTCTTCGGATACGCGCCGGCATCGACGAGTTGCTTCATGTAGGTGAACACCGCCGCCACACGCGGATCCTTGAACGACAGCTTGCCGGTCAGGAGCTTGCCGTAGTCGTCGGCGCCCAACTTCTTCAGCAGCATCTCCTGCAAAAGATAAGCGCCGGGAAAATCGCGATCGGCCACGCCCTGCACGACGGGCGTGATGCCTGCCGCGCTGGCCTTTTTCACGACGTCGAGGAACTGCGGCTGGCTCAGGCGACCGTTGGCGGGGATCGTGACGCCGAGCTTCTGCATCAGGTCCTTGTTGTAATACAGCTCGATCGTCTGCACTTCGAGCGGCAGCGCGTAGGTCTTGCCGCCGTGCGTCCACGGCCCGCGTGCCCACGGCTCGATGTTGTTCCAGTCGAGCAGGTCGTCGAGCGGCAGGATCAGCTTGTTCTCGATGTACTCGACGCGGTCCGGGTCGAGATAGAACACGTCGGGTCCCTGGCCCGCGCGCAGCGCCGACTGCAGCGCCTGGAACAGGGGGTTCTTCTGGTACCACGTGATCTTGACCTTGACGCCGGGGTGCTTCGCCTCGAAGCGCTTGGCCGCTTCCTCGACGAATTTGACCTTCGCCTCCTGGTCGGCCCAGTGGCTCCAGACCGTCACGACCTCCTGGCCAAGCGCAGGAAAGGCGAGGAGGACGCCCGCGAAGAGCGCGACAGCCTTGGCCTGGCAGCGTTGAAATAGCCGTTGCATGGAATCCTCCTTCGATGGCCGCTCGGGCGTGGGCGGTGCGTGACCCCCAGAATGGGGAATGTTGACGAAATTGTCAACATTCCATCGCTGCCGCCTCGCTGCCGCCTCGCTTTTGCCTGTTCACCCACCCGGACGAGTCGGCCGCTCCTCGACGTTGCGCACCGAAGTCCGGGCCACCGCGTCCCCGAAGGCTCGGGTCCCGAGGTCGCCGCCGAGATCGCGCGTCCGGCTCGCCGGATCGGCCAGCACGGCGTCGACCGCCGCGGAAATGGCGCGGGCGGCGACGGCGAACCGGGGCTCGTCGCGGCGTCCCGCGAGCCAGTCGAGCAGCATCGCGGCGGACAGGATCAGCGACGTCGGATTGGCCCGATCCTGACCGGCGATGTCCGGCGCGGACCCGTGCTGCGCCTGCGCGGCGCAGCGCGTGTCGCCCATGTTCACCGAGCCCGCGAGGCCCAGGCCCCCGGACAGCTCGGAGGCAAGATCGGAGAGGATGTCGGCGTAGAAGTTGGTCGTGCAGATCACGTCGAAGCGGCCCGGATCGCGTACCAGCCACGCCGCGCACGCGTCGACGATCAGCTCGT
>JBDSLT010000080.1:0-3162 GCA_039916265.1 Casimicrobiaceae bacterium
GTGCCGTCGGACGCGACGAGCTCCAGCGGCTCGGTACGCGGGGGCAGCGGCGCGGCACCCGACAGCGGCTGCGGAAAGAAGATCAGGCGCTCCTGCGCGAACCACGCAACGGCCGGCACGCCGACGACCAAAGTCAGGACGACAAACAGCCATTCCATGATCTGGCGTTCCCGCGCGAAAGCGATCGGACCCCCGCGCACACCGCGTTCGCCGCGCCCGGCGAGGCCGCAAGCCTCCCTGGGGCGGGCCCGGCGTGAGGCGGGGGACATGGCCGGATTATAGGGACGCGCCGCGCGGCGCCGCGCTACACTCGCGCCCATGCCGGCACTGACTCCCACGCAACGCCGCGATTTGCGCGCCCGCGCGCATCCGCTCGATCCGGTCGTGGCGATCGGCCAGCACGGGCTCACGCCTCCCGTGATGCACGAGATCGACGTCGCGCTGCGCGCACATGAACTGATCAAGGTCCGCGTTTTCGGTGACGAGCGCGCAGCACGCCAAGCGCTGATGGAAGGCATATGCGCCGAGCTCGGGTGCGCGCCGGTGCAGCACATCGGCAAGCTGCTCGTGCTGTGGCGGCCGAATCCGGAGAAACAGGAGAAGGCTGCGAAAGCGCGCATGCAGCAACGCCCCGCGAAAGCGCCGGCGCCCCACGCTGCCGCCGCGGCGAAACGGGGCCGCACGCGCGCTGACGACGCGCCTGCCGGCAAGCGCGCGCCCGCCGCACGACGGCGCCGCGGAAGCAAGGGTGACGCCGCACCACCGCCGCCGCCGCGCGGCGATCAGGCGCGACGACGCCGCCGCACCGAACAACCCTGACCGGCACCCTCGAGGCCGAAGGGCGCGCTGGGCTCTACGACGACCCGCGCGCCGGTCCGCGTGGGTGGCTGGCGGACCACCGACTCGCTTAGCTGCCGAGTTCGGCGAGCCGGCCGCGCGCAGCGATACGCGCAGCGAGATCGAAGGCCTGCTCCAGTCCCGCGCTGTTGGCGACGTTGCGCCCGACGATGTCGAAGGCCGTGCCGCTCGCGCAGGTCGCCACCGGCACCGGCAGGCCGCCGTGCAGCGTGACGCCGTTATCGAAGCCCATCAGCTTCATCGCGATCTGGCCCTGGTCGTGGTACATCGACACCACGGCGTCGAAATCGCCGCGACGCGCGGCGAGGAACAGCGTGTCGGGCGACAGCGGCCCCTGCGCGTCGACGCCGTCCGCGCGTGCGCGGAGCACCGCGGGCGCGATTACGTCGATCTCCTCGCGGCCGATCGAGCCGCCGTCGCCGGCGTGCGGATTGAGTCCCGCAACGGCGATGCGCGGCGCGGCGATGCCCGACGCCTTCAGGTAGCGGTCGGCGATGCGCACCGCGTCGATCACGCCGTCGACGCTGATCGCGTCGGCGACGTCACGCAACGGAATGTGCGAAGTTACGCGCGACGTCCACAGCGCGCCGGTGATGTTGAACTCGCTGACGAAGGTGTCGACGCCAAACTTCGCCTGCAGGTAGCGCAGCTCGTCTTCGTGCGACAACCCGGCGAGCCGCAGCGCGTGCTTGTTGAGCGGCGCGAACACGATGCCGTCGACCTCGCCGCGCTTCGCAGCGTCCGCCGCCGTTTCCAGCGCAATCAGCGCAGCGCGGCCTCCCGCTTCGGTCGCGCGACCGGGGGTGATCGCCGCGGCCGCGATGAGGTCCATCGCCGCAAGCGTCGGCCGCCCCCGCTCGAATGCGAGCGCTCCGGCACCGGCACGCGCGACGGCGATCTGCGTGCCCGCGACGCGCTCGCCTTCGGCGAGGATCGCCGGGTCGGTGTAGACGACCACGTCCGCGTTGGCGCAGGTCGCCGCGCGCGCGAGGAGCTTGACGCCGATCTCCGGCCCGATCCCGTTGGGATCGCCGAGCAGCACCGCGAGACGCGGGCGCCGCCCGGAGGGCGCATCACTCGGCACGGATGTTTGCCGTCTTGATCAGCTTGCCGAAGCGCTCGTATTCGTCGCGGTTCAGCTTGGCGAACTGCTCCGGCGTCAGATCGCCGGGTGCGCCGCCCAGTCCCTTCAGCCGCGCCTGCACGTCCGGAAGCGCCAGCGCCTTCTTCAGTTCCGCGGCGAGCTTGTCGACGATCGGCTTGGGCGTTCCGCCGGTCACGAACAGGCCGTACCACGTCGTCATCTCTGCTGCCGGATAACCCGCTTCCGCGATCGTCGGAACGTTCGGCAGTTCCGGCGAACGCGCCGGCGAGGTGACGGCGAGCGGGCGGAACTTGCCGGCCTTGATCTGCGGCATCGCGGAGGACGTGGTGTCGAACATCATCTGCACCTCGCCCGACAGGATGTCGATGTGCGCCTGGCTGCTGCCCTTGTAGGGGATGTGCGTCGACTTGACGCCGGCGGCGATGTCGAAGGCCTCGCCGGCGATGTGCTGCGTGCTGCCGACGCCCGACGACGCGTACTTGATGTCGCCCGGCTTCGCCTTTGCGGCGGCCACCAGCTCCTTGACGCTCTGGTAAGGGGTGACCGCGCCGACGACGAGCACGTTCGGCACGACGACGACGAGGCCGATCGGCTGCAGTTGCGTCAGCGGATCGAAGTTGAGCTTCAGCATGTGCGGCGCGATAGCTTGTCCCGTGTTGGTGGCGACGAGCAGCGTGTAGCCGTCGGGTGATGCCTTGGCCGTGAAATCGGCGGCGATGGTGTTCGACGCGCCGGGCTTGTTTTCGACGATGAAGGGTTGACCCGACGACGCCTGGAATTTCTCGGCAAGCATCCGCGCGATGATGTCCGTTCCGCCGCCGGCATTGGCGCCGACTTCGATCCGGACGGTCTTGGACGGGTATGGCGCGTCGGCCGCGTGGACACCCAGTGGGACGAGCGAGCCCAGTGCAACCGCGGCGCCCGCGAGCCGTTTGCGCATGTCCTGCATGGCGATTCCTCCTCGTGGCGGCGCCGGCATTTGGAGCCGGCGCATCGAAGCGGATCGTACTCGCGGTGGCAATAACGGTCTAATCGCATTATGCTATGCAGTGATAACTTATCAGCATCACCACGTGGCGACCAAGACGCCTCAGCTCCCCGACTGGCATGTGCGCACGCGACTCAAGGTGCGCCAGCTCGCGCTGCTGGTTGCCATCGACGAGCACCGGAGCCTGCGGCGCGCGGCCGTCGACATCGCG